>JAODNO010000120.1 GCA_025465235.1 Pseudonocardia sp. | reverse complement strand
CAGGAGCGGGCCCGCGCCGGTGGCCACGCGGTGTCGCTGCCGCGGCTCGCGGAGTTGTCGGGGGTAGCGGGCATCCTGGGTGCGTGACGGAGTCGGCTGTATCCACCACGAGCGAGTACGGCGTGCTGGGTGTGCGCGACCTCGACTTCACCCTTGACCGGTTCCCGCCTGCGCCCGATCTGGCCGATCTCGTGGAGCGCCACTGGCTGGTGTCCTGGGAGCTGCCACCGGCACGCGAGGCGTCGGTCACGCTGCTTCCGCACCCGTGCGTCAACGTCGTGCTCGACGGCGGTCGGCTCGCCGTCTCCGGGGTGGGACGGGAGCGGTTCACCTACGTCTACCGCGGGGCGGGCCGGGTGTTCGGCGTCAAGTTCCGGCCGGGGGCGTTCCTGCCGTTCCTCGGTGCACCGCTTGCCGACATCACGGATGCGGTGCTTCCGGCCGAGCAGCTGTGGGGTCCGGCCGTCGCCGGCCTGGTGGCGCGGATGACGGTGGCGCGGGGCGTCGACGAGCTGGTCGCGCTGGTCGAGGTGTTCCTACGGGAGCGCTGGCCCCCGCACGACCCGCAGGTGCAGTTGGTCGGCCGGATCGTCGCCGCGCTGCTGCGCGACCGGACGATCGGCCGGGTCGACGACGTCACGGAGCGGTTCAACATCGCCCCGCGCACCCTGCAACGGCTGTTCCAGCGTTACGTCGGGGTCAGCCCGAAGTGGGTCCTGCGCCGCTATCGGCTGCACGAGGCGGCCGCGGTTCTGGCCCAGGAGCAGGACCGGCCGTGGGCGGAGGTCGCGGCCGAGCTGGGCTACTTCGACCAGTCCCACTTCATCCGCGACTTCACGGCCGCCGTCGGCATCACTCCCGTCGCCTACGCGCAGGCCTGCCGGCGGAAACAGGCCCCGATCAGCGCGTGAGCCGCTGACGCGCACACCTGATGGCAAGCGTGCACATGTCCTGCGGCGTGCACGGTGGCAAGGACGTGTGCGCGGTGCAGTGATCCGGATGGGGGATGCTGTCCATGTGACGGATCTGCGGGTGCGCCGTGGCGAGGGCGAGGCGCCCACCGTGTTGTTGCTCCACGGGCTCGGGGCCACCTCCGACGTGTGGGACGGGGCCGTCGCTGCCCTCGGCGACCGGGCCTGGGTGGCACCCGACCTGCCGGGCCACGGTGGGTCGGCTCCGTTGCAGGACTACACGTTCGCCGCGGTTGCCCACGCGATCGCCGACCTGGTCGACCCGGCAGGCACGGTGGTGGTCGGGCACTCCTTCGGCGGGGTCGTCGGGCTGCACCTGGCGAGCCGCCCCGGCGTCCGCGCCGTGGTCGGCCTTGGGATCAAGGTCGCCTGGACGCCCGACGAGCTCACCCGCGCCACCGCCCTGGCTGCCAGGGAACCTGCGCGTTTCGGCACCCGCGCCGAGGCCCTCGCCCGGCACCTGCGAGTCGCCGGGCTCCACGGCCTGGCCGGCCCGGACGATCCGGCCGCGGCTGCCGGCGTCGTCGAGGAGGACGGCCGTTGGCGCCCGGCCCTCGACCCGCGCGCGTTCGGTGTCGGCGAACCGGGCGTCGCCGCCCTGCTCGCGGCCGCACCCGTCCCCGTGGTGCTGGCGCGGGGGGAGCACGACGCGCTGGTCAGCTCCGAGCAGTTGCTGGCGCTCGCCTCGAATGCAGTCGACCTGCCCGGGCTCGGGCACAACGCGCACGTCGAGGACCCGGCGGCGGTGGCGGCGCTGATCGCGCCCTACCGGTAGGACAACGCCAGCGCGCGGCCAGGGCGGTCCGGCCGCAGGGTGAGCGAGGAAAGGATATCGCGGTGACCTGGACATCCCCTGTGCCTCCACCTGCCGACGGGCCGATGACGGGCGGGCCGATGACGGGCGAGGACCGACCCATCCTGGAGGGTTACCTGTCCCGGCAACGCGCGACGTTGCTCAGGGTGTGCGCCGGACTGACCGGTGAGCAGCTTGCCGCGCGGCCGGTGCCGCCTTCGACCTTGTCGCTGTTGGGGCTGGTTCGTCACCTGGCCAAGGTCGAACGCATCTGGCTCAGACAGCGGGTGGCCGGTGAGGACGTACCGCCTCTGCACGGCGGCCCGGGCGACGACACGGACTTTCACCGGGTCGACCCGTCACGCGCCGAACAGGAGGTCGAGGCGTTGCGCGAGGAGTGGCGGCTGGCGGATGAGGCGGTCGCGGCGGTGCCGTTCACTCACGAGATCGACTTCCGCGGCGAGATGATGTCCTTGCGGATGGTCTACGTGCATCTCATCGGCGAGTACTCCCGGCACAACGGTCATGCGGACCTGCTGCGAGAGGTGCTCGACGGTGTCACCGGTCGCTGAGCTCCGCCCCGGTGAGCCTGGTTCTACGAGCGCTACGCCGACCACGCCGTCCCGGTGGCCCGGCTCACGGCGTAGCCCCTCGCACCGCAGGGCGGGCCGACCGGTCAGTCGGGCTGCAATGGGAGCTCGACGACGATCGCCGTCCCCTCCCCGGGGGGGCTGTTGACGTCGATCGCCCCGCCCAAGGCCTGCACCCGGTCACGCAGTCCGATCAGACCCGATCCTCGGGCGGGATCGGCGCCGCCGATGCCGTCGTCGCGGATCGACAGGTGCAGCAGGGCGTCGCGCTGTTCGACGGTGACGT
>JAODNO010000102.1 GCA_025465235.1 Pseudonocardia sp. | reverse complement strand
GACTGGTCGACCTGTTCCTCCTGCTTGGTACGAAATGTTCGTTTGTTCGGGTGGCAGCGGCATCAGAAGTATGGCCGTAACACCCTGTTAACAAACGAGGGGCGCTGTCCGCCCTGCGTCAGCGCCGGAAGCTTGACCCTGTGGATCGTCGTTGTTAGCTTGTGTCCATTCGAACAAAGCAACATCTCTGGTGTTCGAACACTCAGCCCTAGCTCCCCGAAGGTTCTGTCAATGACGAAGTCTCGTGCCCTGGCCTGCGTACTCGCGGCCGTGTTGTCGATCTCGGTTGCCGCGTGCTCGAGCACGACCGGTACGACCACCGGAGGGACGTCGGGCGTCCCGGCCTACAAGGGCGCCGGGAAGAGCGCGGCCGACCTGAAGTTCGGCACGGTCGTGAAATCCATGGGCTTCAACTGGTTCAAGCGTATGGAAACCGGTGTGCAGAAGTTCGGCAAGGACACCGGGGTCACGGCGTTCGAGCAGGGGCCTTCGCAAGCCGATCCCGCACAGGAGAACCAGGTCGCGCAGGACATGCTCGCGCAGAGCCCGGACGCGCTGATCGTCGACCCGATCGAGGTCGCCACGGCCGAGTCGGTGATGAAGCAGGCGATGAGCCAGGGTGTCGCGGTCATCGCGCTGGAGTCGCCCGGCGTGCAGAACGCGGTCTACGACGTCGAACCCTTCGACAACAAGGCCTACGGCGAACATCTGATGGACTCGCTCGCTCAGCACATGGGGGGCAAGGGGCAGTACGGGGTCTTCGTCGGCGCGCTCAACAGCCAGTCCCAGATGGAGTGGACCAACGCCGCGGTCGCCTACCAGAAGCAGAAGTACCCGGACATGCACATGGTCGGCGACACCAACGTGACCGGCTCGGACCAGGCCAAGTCCTACGCCGAGATGAAGCAGCTCATGCAGACCTACCCCAACCTCGGCGGCATGCTGGGCGCGGACGCCTACGACGTGGTCGGTGCCGGGCAGGCGGTGCAGGAGGCGGGCCTGGCCGGCAAGATCGCGGTGATCGGCACGAGCATCGTCTCCTACGCCGGAAACCTCCTGAAGAGCGGTGCCATCACCCAGATCTCGACCTGGGACCCCGCCGATCACGGCTACGTGGGCAACAAGGTGGCGCAGCTGGTGCTGGAAGGCAAGCAGGTCACCACGGGCATGGACCTCGGTGTGCCGGGCTACGACAAGGTGACCGTCACGGGTAAGACGATCTACGGCTCAGGATGGGTCGACGTCACCCAGTCCAACATGGCCCAGTACAACTTCTGACCGCCGATGGCATCAAGATCCGCAGAGGGAGTTGCCATGCCGGAAGCGCTGGTGACACTGCGGGACATCAGCATGGAGTTCGCGGGTGTCCACGCGCTGGACCACGTGACCGTGTCGATCGCCCGTGGGGAAGTGTGCTGCCTGGTCGGGGAGAACGGTTCCGGAAAGTCCACCCTCATCAAGATTCTCGCCGGGGTGCATGCGCCGAGCTCCGGTGAGATTGTGATCGAGGGCGTGTCCCACGACGCGTTGCGGCCGGCGGACGCGATCGACGCGGGAATCCAGGTGATCTACCAGGACTTCTCGCTGTTCCCGCATCTGACAGTCTCCGAGAACATCGCCTTCAGTAGCCAGATCGTCGGCTCCGTGCGCCGGTTCCGGCGGGCGAAGGCACGCGAGGCGGCCGCCGAGGTGCTGGAGCGGATGCGCGTGCGCCTCGACCTCGACGCGCTCGTGCAGGACCTGCCGATGGTGGACCGCCAGCTGATCGCGATAGCCGGAGCGCTGGCGCGGGACGCCCGGCTGATCGTCATGGACGAGCCCACCACCGCCTTGTCCCGGAAGGAGGTGAGCGTTCTGCTGGACATCATCCTGGGGTTGAAGGCCGAGGGTGTCTCCACGCTCTTCGTGAGCCACAAGCTGGACGAGGTCGCCGCGATCTCCGACCACACCGTGGTGATCCGCAACGGCGTCAAGGTCGCGGACCAGCCGGCGACCGAGTTCAACCGGCACTCGCTGGTCACCGCCATGACCGGCCGCGAGATCGAGTTCGGGGCCCACGCGCTGGCCCCGGTGGACGAGTCGAACCCCACACTGCTGAGCGTGCGGGGCGCCGGCCGTCCGGGATGTTTCTCCGAGGTGGACCTGACCCTCCGGGCCGGGGAGATTCTCGGGATCACCGGGCTGCTCGGGTCGGGCCGGGACACCCTGGCGCTGTCGCTGTTCGGGCTGCTGCCGATGACCTCCGGCGAGGTCGTGGTGGATGGGCGGCCGGCCACGCTGGACTCGCCGCGTGCGGCGATGCGGCAGGGCATCGGCTTCGTGCCGGAAGACCGGCTGACCGAGGGCCTGTTCCTCGAGCACTCGATCGCGGCCAACATCATCGTGCGCACGGTCAAGTCGCTGCGCAACCGGTGGGGCCTGCTGGATACCCGGCGGGCGGGCAAGCTGGCGAAGCGATGGGTGGACGAGCTGCGGATCAAGACGCCCGACGTCACCCGTGCGGTGAGTACTCTCTCCGGTGGCAACCAGCAGCGTGTGGTGCTCGCGAAATGGCTCTCCGCCGACCCCAAAATCCTGATCCTGAACGGTCCCACGGTGGGCGTGGACGTCGGGTCCAAATCGGAGATTCTCGCGTTGCTCCGTGAACTGGCCGGCAACGGCATGGGCATCATCGTGATCTCCGACGACGTGCCCGAACTTCTGGAGGTGTGCCATCGCCTCGTGTTGATGAGGGACGGACGCGTCGCGCACGAGTTCGACCGTCGCGGAATCGACGAGCAGCGGCTGAACGAACTCCTGATGGCCGCATGACGACCTTCCCGAGTACCGCGGGCCTGCGGCGTTCGGTGCGGACGCAGGAGTTCGTGATCTTCGCCGTGATCGTGGTCTTCTGTGCCGTCATCGACACGCTCAACCCGGCGTTCCTGAGCCTGTCCAACGTCTTCGAGCTGCTGCGACTGGTGACGGTCAGCGGCATCCTCGCGCTGGGCGTACTGCTGGTGCTGATCTCCGGGGGAGTGGACGTCTCGTTCCCCGCGATCGCCGACACTTCGGTGTTCGTCGGGGCGACCATCCTCGTCTCGGCGCACTTTCAGGGATCGGCCGTCGTGCTCTACCTGATCTCACTACCCTTCGGCATCCTCATGGGCCTGCTCAACGGGTTCTTCGTCGCCCGGTTCCGGCTGCCGACGCTGATCGTCACGCTCGGCACGTCCAGTCTGTACTACGGCGCCGAGCTCTACTTCCTCGGCGGAGTGTCCATCTTCGACCTTCCACAAGGGACGGCCGAGTACTCCCAAGCCTCCCTGGTGACGGTGCCGACGGCCAGCGGGATCGGCACCACGGCCCTGCATCCGGCGATCCTCATCCTGGTGGTGCTCGCCGGCGCGGTTTCGCTGCTGCTGAACAAGACCACGCTCGGCCGCGCGATCCACGCGCTGGGGGACAACCCCGCGGTCGCGGAGCGGTCCGGGATCAGGGTGGCGAGGGTTCGGTACTTCGTCTACGCCACGGTCGGTGCGCTGGCCGCGATCGCCGGGGCGACCAACGCTTCGCTGCTGCGCAACGCCAACCCGATCAGCCTGCAGGGGAGTGAGCTGGCGATCATCGCCGCCGTCGTGCTCGGCGGCGCGCTCATCACCGGTGGCAAGGGCACGGTGACCGGAACGCTGCTCGGCGTGCTGCTGATCGGGATCGTCGACAACAGCCTCGTCCTGGTCGGGGTTCCGACAACCTGGCAGAACGTCGTGATCGGTGTCGTGCTGCTCGGCGGGACAGTCGTCCCCGCCGTCCGGGCATGGCGGCGCAGGCGCGTCGCGGGAGGGATCTGACCGGCATGGCTCCGAAGAACGCGCTGCGCCGGCTGTGGCCGGTCGACGTCCAGCTCCGTGTGCTGATCGTCGTCTTCCTCGTGGTGCTCGTCGGGCTGTCCGCCTGGGAGCCGGGCACCTTCCTGCGGCTGGCCAACTTCACGTCCATGGGCCTGCAGATCTCTGACCTCGGCGTGCTCGCCCTGGCCATGATGCTGGCGATGATTCTGGCCGGTGTCGACCTGTCAGTCGTCGCGGTGGCCAACCTGTCCGCGGTCCTTGCGGCCAAGGCGATGGCCGCGGCCGCCGCGGCAGGGGCCGGTGACGGCGTCATCACCATGGTGGGGGTGGCGGCCGCCCTCGTCGCCGGTGCCGCGGCCGGCATGACCAACGGACTGGTGATCGGCGCCCTGCGGGTTCCGCCCATCCTGGCGACGCTGGCGACCATGACGCTGTGGGGAGGCGTGGCGACCGTGCTCACCAACGGCGTGTCGATCTCAGGCCAGTCCGCCGCGCTGCAGACCCTCGGTACGCAGGCCTTCGCGCTGATCCCGGTGCCCACCCTCATCCTGATCATCTGCGTGGTCGCGGTGTGGGTGCTGCTCAATCGAAGCTCGCTCGGGGTGCGGGCCTACCTCCTCGGCGCGAACAGCCGGGCATCGCTGTTCTCCGGCGTGAACAACGCCAAGGTGACAGTGGCGGTCTACACCACCAGCGGGTTGCTCGCCGGCGTCGCCGGGCTGATCAACGTGGCCAGGACCAACTCGGCGAACCCGAGCTACGGCGCCTCCTACATCCTGCTGACCATCCTCATCGCCGTGCTGGGCGGGGTGTCCGTGACGGGTGGGTCCGGCCGGGTGGCCGGGGTGGTGCTCGCGCTGCTGACCTTGCAGATGCTCTCGACCGGTTTCAACATGATTCTCGTCGGTACCGGCGACAGCAACTTCTTCAAGAACTTCGCCTGGGGGCTGCTCCTGCTGGCCGTCGTGTCGGGCAGCAGGATGTCCCTGCAGCGCTTCCGGCGCCGCGCGCGCGGGGCAGGGGAGCGATCCGCTTCGCCGGACCCGGAAAGGGTCGCGGCGGGGGAAGGGCGGTCATGAAAGCGTCGGTTCGCCGGTCGGAGATCCTCCAGGAGCTCGCCGAAGCGGGCTCGGTGACGGTGATCGACCTCGCCGAACGGTTCTCGGTCTCGCCCATGACGATCCGCCGCGATCTGCTGGAGCTGGAGCGGGCCGCGCTCGTCCGCCGCGTGCACGGGGGTGCGGTTGCCGGCCGGGGTCGCAGCTATGAGCCGCCGCTTCTGTTGCGCACCAGCGAGAACGCCGACATCAAACGCCGTATCGGTGCCCTCGCGGCCAGCCTGATCGCCGAGGGCGACAGCGTCGCCCTGGACACCGGCTCCACCTGCCTGGAGGTGGCCTGCAACCTGCGCGGCCGCCGCAATCTCACGGTGCTCACGCCGGGCTTCCGAATCGCCGAGACCCTGATCGACGAGCCGGACATCCGGCTGATCCTAACCGGCGGCATCGTCCGGCCAGGGGAAGCGTCGCTGATCGGCGAGCTTGCCCGGCACGCCTTTCAGGAGCTCTCAGTGGACCGGCTCGTGCTTGCCGTCGGCGGCGTCGACGCGGCTTTCGGCCTCTCCGAATACAACTGGGACGACGTCCTCGTCAAGCAGGCGATGATCCGCTCGGCCAAGGAGGTCATCCTGGTGGCGGATTCGCGCAAGTTCGACCAGATCGCATTCGCGCGGATCGCCGGCCTGGAGGCCGTGGCGATGCTCGTCACCGACCAGGAACCGGGCGAGCCGTTGCGGGCGGCGCTCAAGTCCGCCGGAGTGAAGACCCTGATCGCCCCGGCCGCTTCCTGACCATCACCGGTTTCGACCGTCAGTAGGAGAACAATGAACTGGATCAATGATGTCTTCGGCGTGGCCAAGCCCGTCATCGCCATGTGCCATTTCCGGGCACTTCCGGGCGATCCGAACTATGACGCCGACGGCGGGGTGGAGGCCGTGCTCGAGGCGGCGCGGCGCGACCTGGTGGCGTTGCAGAACGGAGGCGTGGACGCCGTCATGTTCTCCAACGAGGCCAGCCTGCCCTACCTCCTGAAGACGGAGCCGATCACGGCGATCACCATGGCCCGGATAATCGGGGAGCTGTCCTCGCAGATCACCCTGCCCTTCGGGGTCAACGTCCTGTGGGACCCGACCGCCTCCATCGACCTGGCCGTCGGTACCGGCGCCCGGTTCGTCCGCGAGATCTTCAGCGGCGTCTACGCCAGCGACTACGGCCTGTGGAACACCGACAGCGGCCGGATCGCCCGGCACCGCCGGACGGTGAGCGGCCAGGGCGTTCGCCTGCTGTACAACATCGTGCCCGAGTCCGCCGTCTATCTCGCCGACCGCGACATCGCCTCGGTTGCCCGTTCCACGGTGTTCAACACGCGTCCCGACGCGCTGTGCGTGTCCGGGCTGACCGCGGGAGCCACCACCGACCCGGAGACGATCGGGACGGTCAAGGAAGCCGTCCCGGATACGCCGGTGTTCGCCAACACCGGGGTCACCGCCGCGACGGTGGCCAGGCAACTGGCGATCGCGGATGGAGCCGTCGTCGGCACGGCCTTCAAACGGGACGGCTACATCTGGAACGAGGTCGACGAAGCCCGGGTCGCGGAACTCACCGCGAACGCGCGCGCGGCCCGGCTGGCCACCGTGTCATGACAGGCCCGGCGATCGCGGATGACCCGCGGTGGGCGGAGCTGGGGACGCTGCTGGTGACCGAGGCGACCCGGGTGCGGCCGGGTGAGCGCGTGATGATCGCGATGGGGGAGGTGGACTCCTTTCCGCTGGCCCGCGGTGTCTACGAGGCGTGCATCCGATCCGGGGCGCTGCCGCAGGTGCAGTTCCTGTCGGAGACCCTGCGGGACTCGCTGCTGCGGCTGGGCTCGCCCGGGCAACTCGCCTGGGTGCCAGAGATCGAGGCGCACGGCATGGACTGGGCTGACGTCTACATCGGCTTGCGTGGCGGGTTCCCGCTGGACATCCATGCCGGTGTCGCGGCCGAGCGGCTGGCGGCCAACCAGGCCGCGCAGGGAGTGATCTCGTCCCTGCGCTGGCAGAAGACCCGGTGGACGCTGGTGCGCGTGCCGAACCAGGCCTTCGCCGAGCAGGCCGGCATGAGCCTGGCGGAGATGACGGACATGTTCTTCCGCGCCTGCCTGCTCGACTGGGCTGCCGCCGCGGCTGAGTGGCAGGGCTGGGCCGATTCCCTGCGAGATGCCAGGGCAGTGCGGATCCTGGGGCAGGACACCGATCTCCGGTTCTCCGTCGAAGGGCGCTCCTGGGTGGTAGCCGCGGGCGGGATCAACATGCCGGACGGAGAGCTGATGACGGCGCCCGTCACCGAAACGGTCGAAGGGGTGATCACCTTCGAGCAGCCCGCCGTCTTCGGCGGCCGGCTCATCGAGGGCCTGAAGCTGCGGTGGGACACCGGGACGCTGGTCGAGGCGACCGCCCGGACCAACGCCGACTTCCTGCGGTCGGTGCTGGCCAGCGACGGCGGGGCCAGCGCGATCGGGGAGTTCGGTATCGGCACCAATCCGTATCTGGACCGGTTCTGCCACGACATCCTGCTCGACGAGAAGATCGCCGGGACCGTGCACATCGCCCTGGGCCGGGCCTACCCGGAATGCGGCGGCACCAATGTGTCGGCGATCCACTGGGACATCGTCAAGGACCTGCGCGAGGAAGGGGTCGTCCTGGTTGACGGCCGCCCCGTCCTCACCGACGGCGCCCTCTCTTTTTGAGGAGTTGCGGCGTGGCAGAGCGGTACACGCTCGGGGTGGACATCGGTACGTCCTCCTCGAAGGGAGTGCTGGTCGACCGTGACGGCGTGATCATCGCGGAGGCGAGCATGGCGCACACCGTCGACATGCCGCGGGCCGGCTTCTTCGAGCAGGACGCCGACGCGGTGTGGTGGCAGGACTTCCGGGACGTCACGGAGGCCCTGCTGACTCGCAGTGGCATCGCGCCCGAGCAGGTGGCCGCGGTCGGGGTGAGCGCGATCGCTCCCTGCGTGCTCCCGGTGGACGCGGCTGGTGTGCCCCTGCGGCCGGGCATCCTCTACGGGATCGACACACGGGCCACGGCGGAGATCGATGAGCTGGCCGAGCGGTACGGCGCAGCCGACGAACGGGTGCGCGCGTTGAGCTCCCAGTCGGTCGCGCCGAAGCTGCTGTGGCTGCAACGTCACGAGCCTGAGGTCTGGGCGAAGACACACACCGTGCTCGGTGCGGAGGGTTACCTCGTCCGAAAGCTGACGGGTGAATCGGTGCTCGATGTCTACGACGCTTCCGCCGCCTACGCGCCACTGATCGATGGCCGGGGCACCCGGTGGTCCGCGGACTACGCCCAGCTGTGCCCGCCTTCGTGCCTGCCGAGACTGGCCTGGGGCTGCGAGGTGGTCGGCGCGGTCACCCCGGACGCGGCAGCGGAAACGGGCCTCGCTGCGAGCACGCCGGTAGTCGCCGGGACGGCCGACGCGGCCGCCGAGGCGCTCAGCGCGGGGATGCGGCAGGACGGCGACCTGATGGTCATGTACGGCACCAGCACGTTCTTCATCCTGAGAACCGCCCTCGCGGCCACCAGTACTCGCTTCTGGCCCTCGCACTTCCTCGAGCCGGGCACCTACGCGGTTGCCGGCGGCATGGCAACCTCGGGCGGACTCGTCGCGTGGTTCCGGGAACTGCTGGGCCGCCGGGTGGGCGACGGAGCCGAGCTCGGCTACGACGACGTCACCGCGCTGGCACGGGAATCCGTGCCCGGTGCCCACGGGTTGCTCGCCCTGCCCTACTTCGCCGGGGAACGGACGCCGTTCTTCGACCCGCTGGCCCGCGGAGCGTTCCTCGGGCTCACCCTCCGGCACACGCGAGCTGACCTGTGCCGCGCGTTGCTGGAGGCGATCGCGTACGGCATCCGGGACAACATCGAGGCGCTGCGAGCGGAGGGCTTCCCGGTCCGCCGGGTGCTCGCTGTCGGTGGCGGTACGCAGAACGACCTGCTGGTGCAGATCGTGTCCGACGTCTGCGGTATAGAGCAACACGTTCCCGTGCAGACGGTCGGCGCGAGTCTCGGGGACGCGCTGCGGGCAGCCGTCGGCGTCGGCATCTTCGACTCGCTGACCGCTGCGGTCTCCATAGTGGAGCACCAGGCGAGCGTGCGGCCCGACGAGAGCCTCAAGCCGCGCTACGACGAGCTCTTCGCGCTGTACCGGGCGAGCTACCGGCAGACCGCCGACATCGTGCACCGCCTCGCCGGCCTGGAGTGAGACCCCGCGATCATGCTGGTAGCCCTGTTCCTCCGGTGCCCGGCCGCAGGTCGCGGGCTCGGCCTCCAACCGCTCGACGCGCAGTGGGGCTCCAGCAGCAGCCGCAGCTCGTAGAGCTCGTCGAAACTGGCCCAGCTCGCCAGCCTGTCGGTGGACTACATCACCCGCCTGGAACAGGGCCGGGCAGGGGGGCGCCACCAGCCGGTCATACCGAGCCGTGGTGAGTGTCGAACCCGCAGGTCACCGTCGTCGGCCGAGTTCCGGGCACCGCAGGTCGTGAGCCCGGGGCCGCACGGAACGCACAGCGGTACACCGAGCGTGCTGAACCTGCTGGCCGATGGACTGGGTCGGCTCGTGTTGAGCTGGTTCCAGGGACTTCCGGTGAACCGCGAGCGGGTGCCGTCAGTCGGTCCGCCCGGTGCGGCCCGGCGTGCCGAACGGGCGAGTACCGGTGTTCTCGACACCGCCGCCCGTCGCGTCGGCACCGAGCCGTCCGCCTGCCCCACCGGGGCGGACCGGGCTGGTCGTCCGGGCGGTGGAGTTCCGGGTGCGGATGGTGTTACCCGTCTGCGGGGACGCCCGGAACGCCTCGATCGCGGCGACCAACGCGACGAGCCCGAGCAGGGTGAACGCCACGGTGTAGGCGCTCGCTGGGCCGCCCGGTCCGGGCCACAGCCGGCCGAGCCGCAGCGCGACGGTGGCCGCCGCAACGGCGAGCCCGGCGGAAAGTTGCTGGGTGGTCGCGGCGAGTGTGTTCGCGTCGCGCATCCGGTCGGCCGGCATGTCGGCGAACGCCACGGTGCTGTACGCGGTGAGCCCCACGGAGCGGGCCACCCCGCTGGCCAGGGCCAACCCCGCGATGACCGCCAGCGGGGTGGACGCAGTGGTGAACCCGAGGCCGATCATGGTCGCCGCCAGGCCGACAGTAGACCCGAGCAGCACCCGGCGGAAGCCCAACCGGTTGAGCAGCGGGGTCGTCGCCGGTTTGATCCCGATGTTGCCGACGAAGATGAACAACACCACCGCGCCGGACTTCACCGCCGTCCAACCGAACACCTCCTGGAACAGCAGTGGCAGCAGGAACGGCGCCGACCCGACCACGATCCAGAACAGGAACCCGCCCCGCTGCGAGAGCCGAAATGTCGGTATCCGCAGAGCAGACAGCGGGAGCAGCGGGTACTCCGTGCGCAGCAGGTGCCAGGCGGCGAGGGCGAGCAGAACGACCGACCCGATTCCCCAGGCAGTGGTCAACGGCCACGGACTAGCGGATTCGGAGATCAGATTCGCAGTGTAGGTGAGCCCACCGAGCCCACCACAGGTGAGCAGTAGCCCGAGCCAGTCCAGCGGCGGCGGCGCGGTACTCCGCCCGCCGGTGATGAGCCGCCACGCCACGAAGAACGCGATCACCCCCAACGGGATGTTGATGAGGAACAGCCACCGCCAGGAGGCATACGTGGTGATCAGCGCACCGGCCAGCGGCGCGATCACCGGGGAGAGCAGGCCTGGCCAGACGATGTACGACATGATCCGCAGCAGGTCCTGCCTCTCGGTCCGAGAGACCACCACGGTCCTGCCGACCGGTACCATCATGGCGCCGCCGACGCCCTGCAGCACCCGCATCCCCACCAGCATGGGGAGGCTGTTGCTGAGCGCGCAGCACAGCGAGCCAACGGTGAAGATCGCGATGGCGGCCAGGAACACCGGACGGACACCCAACCGCCGGGTCAACCAGCCACTGAGCGGGATGAGCACGGCGAGGGTGAGCAGGTAGGCGGTGATCACCAGGCCGACCGCGGTCGGTGCCACGTGCAGCGACTCGCCGATCCGGGGCGCCGAAGTGGTGACGATCGTGCCGTCCAGGTTCTCCATGAAGAAGCACCCGGCTACCAGCAGTGCGGTGTTGCGGTGGCCTTTGTCGATCACCGACAGTCCATCAGCAACGCGACTCCGTTGCACAACAGAAACCAGCCATGCTCAGGGTGGCTCGACGCGAACCGGGCGCGAAGCCCGCTCAGGTCCGTCCCCGGCGGGCGTGAAGAATGATGCGTACACATGGCTCGACTCCCGCTTCCCTTCTCCGCTCTGCGCTGAGCTGCACTGGTCCACGTTGCGGAAATCGCCTGCTGACAGTGTCACTCGCCCTCCCCTGCGACCCGAACCACGGCGTGGGAGGCGCGCGGCGACCTGCTCCACCAGGCTCTCGCCCGCGCCGCGCTGCGTCGTCACGGCCAATGGCCAATCTCCGCTACCGGCTGGCTGGTAGCGGGAATGCCAAGTCCCCCCGGCTCGGTCGAGTGCGCTGGGTGGTGGAGCCGACGATGTCGTGGTTGCTGAGCTTCCGGCAGGCACTGCGCTAGGACCGCACCGCGGCCACGCTTTCGGCACTGCTCGCCCTGGCCTGCACCTTGATCTGTCACCGTCGGCTGCCGTAGCTGCTTTCACCGGCGCCGCGAGCCTCCAGTCGATGACCTGGACGAGGTCGGCGATTCCGACAGCGGCCGCCAGGCCAGCCAGGTCAGCGCCTCGTTGACCTCGTCGAGATCGAACGCGGCCGGGTCGAACGGGCCCCCCGCCCACTCGGCGCGCTCATCGTGCTCGGGATGGGCAGGGTCGGCCATCGCTTGCAGGAACCCGTCGTAGCCCCACGGGCCGCCCACGTCCTCCGGTGGGCACGCCCGCCGTCCCGAGATGCACCGTGGATAGCGCACTCCCGGCTCGGGGCTGAGGACCTTCTCCACGACCAGAGTGTGGGTCCACCCGTCGCCGAAGTCGTAGACGTAGGCCAGCCGGTCGCCCTGCCCCGCGAGGCGGAACAGCGCGGCCTTCGCCTCGTCACCGACCTCACCGACATCCCAGTCCGGGTCCGGTTGCCCATACCGAGCGCCATTGACGTCGAACTCGTGCAGGTGCGAGTTGGTCCAGCCCATCGCGACCTGCACCACCTGGTGCAACTCGGCCAGAGTCGTCTCCCCGGGAACCTGGATCAGCCGGATCACTGCTGGCCGCACATCCTGCAGCTCAACCACGAGCTCGAAAATCTTCGTCTTCGCAGTCACCCGGCGCACAGCCATCCCGTGATGCTGCCACCACCGCGACCCGTCCCAGCCCCGGCCTACCACCTTCTGAACCACTTATTGGCCGTCGAGCCGCCTGAACGGTAGCGCGGCCGACTGGCACGTATCGGAGGAGCGCGATTCAGGATCTCGTCATCACCGGCTCCCTCGCCAGCCACCGGAACGGGGTCCCGCCCGGCGACTACGTCGGGAGCTTCGACGGGAGCGGGGAGGTCTGGGTGACCTTCGCCGAGCCGCCGGACGGGGCTGGCCCCGGAACCAGCACCCTGGGTTGAGGCCGCAACCCGTCAACTTCTGCAGTCGGTACGTGGTCGGGCGGCCCTGACAACATCCCTGACAACAACGTGGAGCGGCTTCGAAGCCGCCAGATTCGAAGCCGCTGGCGGCGAGCTCGCCGGCCGCACGGGCGGCCAGCCCGGCGACACGAGCAGCGTCGAACCGAGCTGATCTCCTACCTCGAGAAGCACCGCGGCGGCGCCACGTGGCTGCTCGCAGTGTCCGATTCGGCGAACGCGTTCACGGCATCGACAAGGCGATGACGCTCGACAAGCTCAAGGAGCTGGTGAAGAGCGGCGAGTTGCACTACGTCCAGCTCGGCGGCCGTACCGGCGGCGGCAGCAA
>JAODNO010000101.1 GCA_025465235.1 Pseudonocardia sp. | reverse complement strand
TGCGGGTCGAGGGTGTCGGATGCGCCGCCGCCGGTGACGCCGACGCGCAGCGTGCCACCGGGCCGGGGCGGCCCGGTCGGGGCCGCGGCGGCGAAGCTGCTGCCGCACGCCGAGAGCAGGGGAGGGGCGCCCAGCAGGGCGGCGCCGCCGAGTGCGGCGGACAGGAACCGCCTACGGGACAGGGAGCTCGGGGAAAGGGGATTCGGCCTACATCGCTTGTTAATGGTGGCGACTTCCGGTGGGGAGCGTGTTCGGGAACTTCATCAGGCGATGGCGCGCCCCGCGTAGTCCGGGACCGGGCTGAGGTATTGGCGGAGCCGCTCCGCGACGTCGTCGGGGAAGGGCGAGGCCCTGCTCCTGGCGACGTGGATGCAAAGGAGCTCTTCGGTGGCCACGATGTCGCCATCGACGCGCATCTCGTGGCAGAGCCGAACCTTCCTGGCCCCGACCGACAGCACGGACGTCGTGACGTCGAGTTCGGCGCCGAGGCCGACCTCGCGCCGGTAACGGACGTGTGCCTCCGCTGTGTACAGTGAGGCGCCCGTCGCTGCGCGGTAGTCCGCGCCGAGCCCGGTCAGGTCCATCAGGGCAGTCGTGGCGTCGCCGAACACCAGCACGTAGTAGGGCTCGGAGAGGTGCCCGTTGTAGTCGATCCACTCCGGCCGGACCCGGTCGCGGTAGTGCGCCTGCTCAGCCACGGCGGGCCCCCTCGACGGCGCGCTGGATGGCGATGATCGCACGGTCGCGTTCGGCGATGAGGTCCGCGATCGAGCGCTCACCCGCCTCCTTGACGCACCCGTCGACGACGGCGTCCCGCAGTTCGCGCGTCAGCTCGGGAGCCTCCAAGCGGGTCCACGGCGCCTTCAGCGACGGGCCGAAGTGGTCGAGCATGTGCGCCATGCCGCCCTCGCCGCCGGCAAGGTGGAACGTCAGCATCGGGCCCTGCACCGGCCAGCGCAGGCCGGGGCCGGCGGTTATCGCGGTGTCGATCTGCTCCACCGTGGCTTCACCGTTCGCGACCATGTGCAGCGCTTCGCGCCAGAGCGCCTCCTGCAGGCGGTTGGCGAGGAAGCCCGGGACCTCCCGGTCCATGGTGATGACCGTCTTGCCGACGCGGTGGTAGAACTCGCTCGCCCACTCGACCGCCCAGGACGCCGTCAGCGTCCCGCCGGTGACCTCGACGAGCGGGATGAGGTACGGCGGGTTGAACGGGTGCCCGACGACGAACCGTTCCGGCGTCGCCGCGGCGACCTGCATCTCGGTCATCCCGTAGCCGGACGTCGAGGACGCGACCACCACCCCGGCCGGGGTGACGACGTCGATGTCGGCGAGCAGTTTCTGCTTGAGCGGCAGGTCCTCCGGCGCGCTCTCCTGAACGAACCCGGCGCCGTCGACGGCTTCGGCAAGCGCAGTCGTCACGGTCAGGTTGTCTCGGCTCGCCCCTGCGGCCAGGCCGAGCGAGGTGAGGGCGGGCCAGGCGGCGTCGACGAGCCGGCCGAGCTTCGCGGCAGCGTCCGGCGCGGGATCCCAGGCCCGGACATGGAAGCCGCGGGCCAGGAAGTGCGCGACCCAGCCGCCGCCGATCACCCCGGCGCCGACACAGGCCACGGTGTCCACAGTGGAGACGTCAGGCACTGACCCGCTCCTTCATCCCGAGGATCTCGCGGGCGCGGCGGGGGGTCACGACTGTGGCACCGAGGTCCTGCACGATCCCCACGGCCCGTTCGACGAGCTGGCCGTTGGTCGCCTTGACCCCCTTGGCGAGGTAGAGGTTGTCCTCCAGCCCCACCCGGACGTGCCCGCCGAGCAGCACCGACTGGGCGACCCACGGCATCTGGTCCCGTCCGATCGCGAACGAGGCCCACTGTGCGCCTTCGGGCAGCAGCCGCACCATGGCCTGCAGCAGGCCCGCATCGGCCGGTGCGCCGTAGGGAATGCCCATGCAGAGCTGGAAGAGCGGCGGCCGGTCGATCAGGCCCTCCTCGACCATCTTCGAGGCGAACCACAGGTGCCCGGTGTCGAAGATCTCCAGCTCCGGCTTGACGCCGAGCTCCTGGATCCGCTTCGCGCCGATCCGCAACATGTCGGGAGTGGACACGTACAGCTGGCTGCCCTCGCCGAAGTTCAGCGAGCCGCAGTCGAGCGTGCAGATGTCGGGCAGCAGCTCCTCGACGTGCGGGAGCCGGTCCATCGCGTTGACGAGGTCGGTGCCGTCGATCGGCTTGAGCGGGTCCGCCTCGTCGATCACCAGGTCGCCGCCCATCCCGGCCGTCAGGTTGATCACGACATCGACACCGGACTCCTTCACCAGCCGCACGGTCTCGCGGTACAGCGCGACCTCGCGGGACGGCGCCCCCGTCTCCGGCTCGCGGACGTGTATGTGCACCACCGCCGCGCCCGCGTTCGCCGCCTCGATCGCGCTCGCCGCGATCTGGGCGGGGGTGACCGGGACGTGCGGGCTCCGGCCGACGGTGTCCCCGGCGCCGGTCAGCGCGCAGGTGACGATGACCTCGTGGTTCACGGGCTAGCCTCCTCGGACGATCGTCCGTTGGATGAAGTCGTGCAGGTGCGCGCGCATGGTCGCGACGGTGGTGCCCGGCCGTCCGGTCAGCACCTGGATGCCGAGACCGTCGATCAGTGCAGTGAGCTGGGCGGTGGCGGCGTCCGGGTCGGCCACGCGGAACGCCTCCTGTTCCTGGCCGGTGCGGATTGTCATGGCGATGGTCCGGTACCAGCGGTCGTAGGAGTCCGTGTAGAGCGACCGCAGTTTCGGGTTCAGCGAGACTTCGTTCCACACCTGCAGCCATACCGACCACTCGGCGCGCAGGACGCCGTCGGCCGGGAGTTGCAGCTCGACCAGCCGCAGCAGTCGGTCGTGCGCGTCGCCGACCGCATGCAGCTCAGCGACCTGCCGGTCGAACGCGAGCTTCACATTGCGCCGCAACGCTTCGTTCAGTACCTCGGTCTTGCTCGGGAAGTGGTAGTGGATGGTCGCGGTGCTGGTGCCACACGCCTTCGCGATGTCGGCGATCCGCACCCGGTGGTACCCGCGCTCGGCGATGAGCCGCCATGCGATCTCGAGGATCCGCCGGCGCGGTTCGGACTGTGCGTGGTGTTCGGGATCGCTCGCCGAGCGTGCGGCCGGCGCGGGGACCGCCGTCACGGTCATCGCGTCGTCGCTGCCGTTGAGCAGCCAGTTGACCGTGACGCCGCAGCACTCGGCGACCCGGACCAGTTCGTGCGGCGAGAACCGGCGGGTCCCGGTCAGCGCCTTGGACAGTTTCGTCTCGTCGAGGCCGATCGCGGCGGCGAACTCCCGCTGGGCTCCCGGCATGGACCGGATGAGCTCACGAACCCGCGTTCGCAACTCCGCGGTCTCGTCCATGCCGGGAGACGGTAACCCGGCGTTGCGATTATCGCAATGCTCGGCTTCTGAACGCCAACCAAGATACGAACCGTGCTGGTAGATAACGCAGTTGCGATCGGAGACTGACTGTCGGATCAGTCGAGTGCCCTACAGGCGCCACCGCATCGCGGCCACCGGCGGATCGGTCTCGGTCTCCACCGAGAGCGAGCAGAGCGCAGGCCAGGGGTACCCGCCCACGTGGGCCATCCGCGCCCACGACATCCCGGTCTCGCTGTCGATGGACACCAGCGTGTGGTGGTGCGGAGACCTCTTCTCCGCCATGCGCGCCACCCTCGGCGCTGACCGCGCGCGCGAGCACATGGAGGCGCACGCGAAGGGCGAGACGCTGACCCACTCGAGCCTGCGTGCCGAACACGTCGTCGAGTTCGCCACCCTCGGAGGGGCGCGTGCTCTGGGCCGGGAGAACGACCTCGGCAGCGTCGAGGTCGGGAAGAAGGCCGATCTCGTCCTGATCAAAAACGACCACTCGCCGGTGTCGTTCCCGCTGCTGAACCCCTACGGCCACGTGGTGTTCCAGGCTCAGCGTGGTGACGTGCACACCGTCATGGTCGACGGCCGGGTGGTCAAGCGCGACCACCGGCTCGGCTGAGAACCCCCTCTTGACGGGCTGACGAAAATTGGAGGATGGCCCACGACGGGGGTACGGAGATCGACCGAGCGCTGGAAGTCGTGGTCGGTCAGATCAACGCTCTGAGGGAGCGGCAGGACGGCGGCCCCGCCGTCGTGCTCACCCTGGGTGGCTTGGTCGTCGGCGGAACGATCATTCCTGACTGGCAGTGGTTCGACGAGGTCGAGCATGCGGCCAGTGCTGCGTTCACGGTGCACAGCGGCGGCTACATCGACGACGAGCACGGTGGTTGGGCGAGGCTGTTCCGAGGCGTCAGCGAGTCGCTGGTGAGGGACCGCGAGGAGCACCGTGCTGCTGAGAACGTGATAGAGGGTCTGTCCGAACGGTATCGACGTCTGCTCGCCCAGGAGGACCGCACCACGTACATCCACCTGAAGGATGCCCGGGTGCTCGCGCCCGGCGCCAGTCCTCTGCCCCCCGGCGGAATGCACTGGCGGGGACGGCTGTCACAGCTCTCGGGGTGGTCCTTCGGACATTTCGGTGAGCCATCATCGGCGTCGGTCGAAGAGCCCGGTCACTCGGTGTAGATCCGGTGCTCTCCCGTCCGGTGTGGTCGAGCCGGACGAGTCGACGCCAGCCCCGACGTCGGCTGCGCCCTGGTGCTCGGCGCAGCCGAGCACCAGGGCGACCACGTCGATCAGCGCGAGCGCCGGCCCGCGCGGCGATCGTGGGTAGGGCGGAGGGCATCCCAGCAGGGTGACAGCCACGCCCTCCTGGTCAAAAGAGACGTGGGTCCTCAAGTGCAATCGAGCCCCTGCCGATCCTCTGAGGACAGGATCTGGGTCCATTGTCGAGGGCGTTGCCGTGCCGGGACAGTGTTGCCAGGGTCCGATGCATTCGCCATGCACAGTTCATCGTGGGGAGACCGGACCATGACGACGGCACGCGTTCGCCGCAGGGTGCTGCCCGCCTCCGTGGTGTGCACCATGCTGCTGGCCGCCGGCTGCGGCGGCGCTGCCAGCGCACCACCGCCTGCAACCGAGCCGGGGCCTCCCGCCTATGCCGCGGTGCTGCAACCCCAGCTCGAGGCGCTGGCCAAGGACCTCCTGGTGACGGGAGCCGTCGTGATGGTGCGCTCGCCCGAGAGGGGTGACTGGACCATGACGTACGGGACCCGGACCTACAAGGGCAACGACCCCGTGCAGGTGGGCGACCACGTGCGGGTGGGCAGCAACACCAAGCCGATGACCGGCACCGTCATCCTCCAGTTGGTCCAGGAGGGCAAGCTGAGCCTCGAGGATCCGGTGTCGAAGTTCCGGCCCGACGTGCCCAACGGGGCCAACATCACGATCAGGCAGCTGATGGAGATGCGCAGCGGGCTGTACAACTACTCGACGGCGCCCGAGCTCAACCGGGCCCAGGACAGCACCCCGGAGCGCGTGTACACGCCCGACGAGCTACTGGCGATGGCGTTCGAGCGCCCGCCGCTCTACCGGCCGGGCCAGGGCTGGAACTACTCGAACACCAACTTCGTCCTGCTGGGCCTCATCATCGAGAAGCTGACGGGAAGAACGGCGGCAGAGGAGTTCCAGAGCCGGATCTTCGGGCCGCTCGGCATGACCGGCTCCACGCTCCCCGCCGCGACCGACGCCTCCATCCCCGACCCGCACCCGCACGGCTACACCTACGGCACCAACGTCCAGACGATCGACACGAACGTGCTCCCCGAGAACATCCAGGCCCAGGCCAAGGCCGCAACGCTCGCGCCCATGGACGTCACGACGGTCAACCCGTCCTGGGCCTGGACCGCAGGATCCGCAAACTCGACCGCCGGCGACCTCGTGACGTTCGTCCAGGCGCTGGGAGGAGGCGGACTGCTCAGCCCCGCGATGCAGAAGCAACGTCTGGACAGCATGCAGCCGACCGTGCCGGGCAACCCGGCGAGCCCCGGCTACGGCCTCGCACTGGCGAAGCTCGGCTCCCTCTACGGCCACACCGGTGAGATTCCGGGCTACAACTCGTTCATGGGCTACGACCCCGATCGCAAGATCACCGTCGTCGTCTGGGCCACGAACGCGCCGTCCCCGAACGGGGACGCGCCGGCCACCGAGCTGGCGAAGGTGATCATCAGCAACCTGTACGGATCGTGAATCCGAAACGGGGTTCTACGCCTGTGCGACCGCGCACGGGAGGTCCGGCATCTCAATGTGTCAGGACTGCTCCTGAAGGTCTCGCGTGATGCCGGCCGCCGTGGTGATGAGCGTCGGTGCGAGCGCCGTGAGCCGCCTGCGCGTCCACCGCGTGCGCGGGCCTGCGACGGTGAGGGCGGCGACCGGTCGGCCTTGCCGGCCGTTGACGGGAACGCCGACCGCGAAGACCTCGGCGAGATGCTCGCCCAGATTGAGCGCGTAGCCGCAGCTGCGCGTCTGTTCCAGCTCGCGCTCGAGCGCCTGCCGGTCGGGCAGCGTATATCTGGTCACTCTCCGCAACTCGCCGGGATAGTACGTGCGCAAGATCGCCTGTGGCGTGTGCGCCAGTAGGACCTTTCCACCTGCGGTGGCGTAGGCCGGTAGCCGGGCGCCCGTGCGGGTGGCGACGCGCAGCGGTTGGCGGGACTGGATGCCGTCGACGAAGAGCGCATCCGCCCCGTCGAGGACGACGAGGTTGACGGTCTCGTCGAGCTGTGCGCACAGCTGCGCGAGATGACGGTGGCCGACGGCCACGAGATCATGGTCGCCTCTGGTCTGTGCTGCGAGATTCAGCGCCGCGGGGCCGAGCCGATACCGGCGTGAGGTGTCCTGCTCGACGAACTCGTGGAGCCGCATGATGTTCAGGAGTCGGTGCGCGGTGGACACCGCAACGTCGAGCTCCCGGCTCAGCTCACTGACCCCCATCGAGTCGTGGGCGGCGAGCACGAGCAGCGCCCGCAGGGACTTGCTCACCGCGTCGTTCGGTTCGCTCTTCGACATGGTGGAAATCCTCCGCTCGATCATTGCTCAGTCCAGGGGCCGTGGATAGCGTCCGCCATCGAAGATCTCCTGGCCAGAGGTACTTGGAGGAGCCGGAAGACTTTTCGACACTGTGGAAAGACTGGGAGGTTCGACATCGGGTCGTCCCGTTCGACACGGCGTGGCACACGGATCAACCGATCGGCAGCGTGGCGTTCAAGGACCTGCCGGGGCGACGCCATCCAGCTCGAGAACCTGACGAAAGCAGTCTGAGTGAAACTCGCGATCAGGCGCACCTATCTCGGCGACCGGCTCAGCTTGCCGGACGTCATCGACGGCCGTCTCGTGGACGTGCAGGCGGCATACGCCCGGATGCTGGAGACGCGCGGCAGCCACCGCGACGACGCGATACCGCGTTCGCGGCGGGAGATCGCGGAGACCCTGCCGGGGTTGCTGCAGTCCGACCCGGATCTCGCACTCGTGCGCGCGGTGCACGAGTGGGCGTTGGCGGCGGTCGACACCGGCGACCTGACGGCGGACTGCACGTGGTCCGCTGAGAAGGAGTTGTTCGGCCCGCCGATCGGGCGTCCCCACACGATCTGGGGCATGACCGCCAACTACCCGAGAGACCGGCAGGCGCCGCCGGCAGGGGAAGGCGCCCCGCGCCGTCGCCTGCAGGGCTTCCTGAAGGCGGCCGGCGCGCTGGCGGGCCCGTACGACAACTTCCTCTACCCCGCCATGAGCCAGCGGGTCGACCCCGAACTGGAGCTGGGTGTGGTGATCGGTCGCCGCTGCCGCGCTCTCGAACCCGAGACGGCCATGGCGGCGGTCGCCGGCTATGTCGCCTTCGTCGACGCCGGGGCGAGAGATGTCTCCGAGCTGGACAACCATCGGATGGATCGGGGGAAGGGGTTCGACACTTTCGGCCTCGTCGGCCCCTGGTTCGTCACGGCGGACGAGATCCCCGAGCCCCACTCGCTGAGCGTCCGCTTCTGGGTCAATGGCGAGCTCCGGCAGGACGGCAACACCTCGGAGATGTTCCACGACATCCCCGAGCAGCTGTCCTGGCTGACCGAGGCACTCACCCTCGCGCCCGGCGACGTGGTCTCGACGGGCACGCCGCCCGGGGTGCGCAGCGTGCGCCCCGGTGACGTGATGCGCGGGGAGATCGAGGGGCTCGGCGTCATGGAGAACGAGGTGGTCCCGGAGCCCAGCAGGCCGCGCGCGGCAGCGGCGATCGGGGCGACGGCGATCGGGGCGACGGGATGAGGACCGTCCGCGACGCCACGCTCGAGGTCCTGCGCCAGTGCGGGATGAACCGGATGTTCGCGAACCCGGGTTCGACCGAGGTTCCCTTCCTGACCGATCTGCCCGACGACCTCGAGTTCGTCCTGGGTCTGCACGAGGGCGCCGTGGTGGGGATGGCGACCGGCTACGCGATCGCCACCGGACAGCCGGCGCTCGTCGTGCTCCACACGACGGCCGGGCTGGGCAACGCCGTCGGCGCACTGGCGACTGCGCGGGTCAACCGTGCACCGCTGGTGGTCCTGGTCGGTCAGCAGGACCGCCGCCACCTGGCCAGGGCGCCGTTCCTGGCGGGGCGGCTGGAGGGCCTGGCCGGCGCGTATCCGGTGTGGGAACACCAGCCCGTCCTGCCGCAGGACGTCCCTGGCGCGGTGCGGCGGGCGTGGCACGAGGCGGCGCAGCACCGTGGCCCAGCCGTCGTCGTGGTGCCGATGGACGACTGGTCAGCCGAGTTCGACGATGCACTCGGAGTGCCCGGGCCGGTCGCGGTGGTGCGCGCTCGGAGGGAGCCGGGGCCGGCCGTCGACGACGTGGTGCGGCTGCTGGAACGCGCGGACGCACCGGTGCTGGTCGTCGGGGCAGGCGCCGACGACCCGCAGGCCTGGGCGGGGCTGGTCACACTGGCCCAACGCCTGGGCGCGCCCGTCTGGCAGGAGGCTTTCGGCGCCCGCGCGGGCTTCCCGCAGGACCACCCCCAGTTCGCCGGCCACCTGCCGTCCAACCGATCGGGTCTGCGGTCGGTCCTCGCCGGGCACGACGTCGCGCTCGTCGTGGGCACAGGCGCGTTCCGCCAGTACACCTACGAGCCGGGCCCACTGGTGCCGGACGGGCTGACCGTGGCCGTGATCTCCGACGACCCGGATGAGCTGCACCAGAGCCACGCCGCCGTCGCCGTGCTGGCGGACGCGGCAGCGGCGTGCGCAGCGATCGCGGCACGGCTGCGGCCGCGCCCGTTCACCGCCGTCCCGCCTCCGGCGCCGGAGGTGGAACCGCCGCGCGCCGACGACCGTCTCGTCGCCGCGCACGTCTTCGCGGCACTCGCCGAGCGGCTGCCGCGCGACACCGTGCTCGTGGAGGAGACCCCCTCCACCCGACCTGACCTCCACCGTTGGCTGCCTGCGCGCACGCCGCGGGGGTTCGTCAGCGCCGCGATGGGCGGCCTCGGCTTCGGTCTGCCGGCGGCGGCCGGGCTCCGGCTGGGCGATCCCAGCCGCCCCGTCGTGGCCGTACTGGGCGACGGCTCATCGCTCTACGCGGTCCAGGGGCTGTGGAGCGCTGCGCGCTACGCGTGCGGTGTCCTCTTCATCGTCCTGACCAACGGCCGCTACGCGATCATGGACCGGCTCGCGAGCGATGCCGGGGGCAAACCGCCGTGGCCGGCGTTCGCCGACATCGACATCACCGAGTTGGCCCGGTCCCTGAACTGCCCGGCTCGTCGCATCACCTCCCACACCGAGCTGATCAGCACGTTCGATGACGTCCTGCCCGCTCTCACCACCCGGACCGAGCCGCTGCTGCTCGACATCTCCGTGACCGCCGACGAGCCGGCCACCCAGCCCGGAGGAAACTCATGAGCTTCCTTGACGAAAGCACCTGGCACGCCGCCGTCTACAGCGACGGATGGGTCAAGGCCGCCGGCGAGGCCGCCGTGACGGCACCGGCAACGGGTGCGGAGATCGGCCGGATCGGCATCGCGGACGCCCATGACATCGCCCGTGCCGCCCGCCGTGCGGCGGAGGCCCAGCGCGCGTGGGCCGCGCGTCCCTACCCGGAGCGGGCCGCCGTCCTGCGGCGGGCCGGACAGCTGTGGGAGGAGCACGCCGCCGAGGTCGGCGACTGGCTGGTGCGGGAGGCAGGTTCGATCCCGCCGAAGGCAGGCGTGGAGACGGAGACGGCGGCGCAGGAGTGCTACGAGGCCGCCGCTCTCGCCTCGCACGCCATCGGGGAGATCATTCCCAGCGCGCAGCCGCGGCTGAGCCTGGTCCGACGCCTGCCGGTCGGGGTCGTCGGTGTCATCTCGCCGTTCAACTTCCCGCTGATCCTGGCGATCCGTTCGGTGGCGCCGGCGCTCGCCCTCGGCAACGCCGTCGTGCTGAAGCCCGACCCCCGCACCGCCGTCTCCGGTGGAGTGTCGATCGCCCGGATCTTCGAGGAGGCCGGGCTCCCCGAGGGCGTGTTGCATGTGCTCCCCGGCGGCGCCGAAGCGGGGGAGGCGTTGGTGACCGATCCCCACGTCCGGACGATCAGCTTCACCGGGTCGACCGCCGCGGGCAAACGCGTGGGAGAGGTAGCGGCCCGGCACCTGAAGCGCGCGCACCTCGAGCTCGGCGGGAACTCGGCGCTCATCGTGCTGGCCAACGCCGACCTGGACCTCGCCGCATCAGCAGGCGCGTGGGGATCATTCCTGCACCAGGGCCAGATCTGCATGACCACGGGACGGCACCTGGTGCACGAGGACGTCCTCGAGCCGTACCTCGTGCGCCTCGCCGAGAAGGCCGACCACTTGCCTGTCGGCAATCCGGCCACCGAGCAGGTGGCGCTCGGGCCGATCATCGACGCGAGCCAGCGCGACAAGATCCACACACTGGTGCAGGCGAGCGTCGAGTCGGGTGCCCGGCTCGTCGCGGGCGGTACCTACGACCAGCTCTTCTACCGCCCAACAGTGCTCGCTGATGTCACTCCGACCACGCCGGCGTACGCCCAGGAGGTCTTCGGTCCGGTGGCACCGGTGATCAGCTTCGGGAACGTCGCCGAAGCCGTGGAGCTGGCCAGGGACACCGAGTACGGGCTTTCCCTCGGAATTCTCGGGAAGGACGTCATGGCGGCACTGGCACTCGCGGAACAGATTCCGAGCGGCATCGTCCACATCAACGACCAGACGGTCGGTGACGAGGCGGTGGCACCCTTCGGCGGGGTCCGCGCGTCAGGGACGGGATCTCGGTTCGGCGGCTCTTCGGCCAACCTGGAGGCGTTCACCGAGGTCCAATGGCTCACGATGCAGGGAACGATCCAGCAGTACCCGTTCTGATCGGCGTTCGTCAGTGCAGGACCGGGTCGCCGGCTGCGGCTGAGCACCCCTTGGCGCGGTTCTTCTCGGGGGCAGCTCGACAGGGGTCCTCCTGCCGTTCCTACCTATATCCACTGCTGTATCCAGACGTGGAAGAAGTTGATGACAATGACGACATCAGCACACGAGACCGCGACTGAACAGGATCCACGGCGGTGGGCGACTCTGGTCGTATGCCTCCTCGCCGGGTTCCTTGTTCTCCTCGATGGAAGCATGATCAACGTCGCGCTACCGTCCATCGAGCGGAGCCTGGAGCTCACTTCCATCGAAGTCACCTGGACGCTCTCCGGGTACATCCTGGCATTCGGTCTGACGCTTGTGACGGCCGGCCGACTCGGTGACGACTATGGCAGGCGACGGATGTTCCTGATCCATTCGGCTGGCGCATTGTGTCTATGTCAGCGTTCCATTCGGGGTTGCGGCCCTCCTCCTCGGCATCCGGCTCCTTCCGCGGCACGGCGCGACGGGTGCGGGCCGACGGCTCGACCTGGTGGGCGCGGGGCTGCTCGGACTGGGCGTCGTCGCGGTCCTGCTTCCGGTGATCCAGGCAGGGGAGGCGGAATCAACGCCCACCTGGTGGCTTCTCGCCGTCGGCTTCGCGATCATCGGCCTGTTCCTCGTCTGGGAGCAGCGGCTCGAGCAGCAGGACAAGCACCCGCTGGTGAAGCTGAAGTTGCTGAGCATGCGCAGCAACTCCACAGCTGCCCTCACAGGGTTCTGCTTCTTCGCCGCGCAGCCCAGCATCTTCGCGCTTTACTTCATCGGGCTCGCCGACACCTCCGGAAACGTTCCCACGGCTGTTTCCATAGGCATGACGGGCACAACCTCGATCTTCGCGGTCGCGCTGCTCGTGACGC
>JAODNO010000100.1 GCA_025465235.1 Pseudonocardia sp. | reverse complement strand
GGCGTCGCTGTCGGGCACGCGGGCGAAGGCGCTCGCCGCGGCGGCGGTGCGGGCTGACCAGGTCGAGCGGGTCATCCGGCCGGCGCTGGAGAGCGGTGCGGTCGTGGTCGTCGACCGGTTCCTGGTGAGCCCGCTGGTGCAGTTCGGGGTGGCGGCCGACCGCGCGCACGCCGAGCTCGACCACGGCGAGCTGGAGAACCTGGCAGCGTGGGCCACCGGCCGACTTCGTCCGGACGTGTCCGTACTGCTCGACCGCGCCCCGACCGAACCCGCGTCCCCGATGCGTGGCATCTCCGGCGAGGAGCACGTGCGAGTGCAGCGGCTGCTCACCCGCATGGCGGCCGCGGAGCCGCACCGCTACGTCGTCGTCGACGCCGACGGCTCGGCCGACGACGTGGCAGAGCGCGTCTACGCCGGTCTCCAGCCGCTCCTGCCTGCGCTGCCCACCGCCCCGGCCGACGGGGCGGTCCCCGAGTCGCCGGCGCCGGCCCCGGCGCCATGACGGTATGGGACGAGGTCGTCGGGCAGCCGTCGGCCGTCGCCGAGCTGAGCGCCGCCGCCGAGAACCCTGCGGCGATGACGCACGCGTGGCTGTTCACGGGCCCGCCCGGCTCGGGACGCTCCGTGGCGGCGCGCGCCTTCGCGGCGGCGTTGCAATGCCCCTCCCACGGCTGCGGCCAGTGTCCGTCCTGCCACACCGTCATGACGGGCACCCACTCCGACGTACGCGAGGTCGTGCCCGAAGGGCTCTCGATCTCGGTGCGGTCGATGAGGCTGCTCGTGCAGTCGGCAGCCCGACGCCCTGTCAGCGGCCGCTACCAGGTTCTGATCATCACCGACGCCGATCGGCTCACCGAGAACGCCGCCAACGCGCTGCTCAAGTTCATCGAGGAGCCGCCTGACCAGACGATCTTCCTGCTGTGCGCGCCGTCCGACCATCCCGAGGACGTGCAGATCACGATTCGGTCGCGGTGCCGCCCGGTGCCGCTGCGCACCCCGTCACCGGAGGCCATCGCCGACGTTCTGGTCCGCCGGGACGGGATCGAGCCGGAGACGGCGCGCTGGGCGGCATCGGTCGCAGGCGGCCACGTCGGCCGGGCGCGCAGGCTCGCGCGCGATGCCGACGCGCGGACGTACCGCGAGACGGTGCTGGGGCTGCCGATGCGTGTCCGGGGGCTGGGAGATGCGTTCGCCTACGCGGGCGAGCTGGTGCGCAACGCGAAGGCCGAGGCCACCGAGCTCAGCGAGACCCGCGACGCCACCGAGCGCGAGGAGCTGGCGGTCGCCATGGGCGCGGGCGGCGTGGGCAAGGGGGTGGCCGCGGCTGCGCGAGGGGCGAAGGCGGCCGAGAAGGACCTCGAGCGCCAGCAGAAGTCGCGCAACACCCGCAACCAGCGCGACGCGATCGACCGCGCCCTGGTCGACCTGGCCGGTTTCTTCCGCGACGCGCTGGTGGTGGGCAGTGGCTCACGCGTGGCGCTGACGAACCCCGACCGCGACGCCGACATCCGACGGGCGGCCGCTGAATGGTCGCCCGAGTCGGTGCTCCGCAGGCTGGAGGCCGTGCTCGCCTGTCGCACGGCGCTGGACCAGAACGTCAAGCCGGAGATCGCCGTCGAGTCGATGATGACAGCGCTGCAACGGGGCTGACGCACCCGCCGCGCGACGTCTCGCCGGTCTTCACGCAGTCGCCGACAGCGACGGCATCGTGAAGTAGATCATCGGGTTGTCGCCTGCGCCCCGTATCGGCGCGAGCCCGAGCTCGTCGCGCAGCTTGTTCAGCGCCTCGTAGTCCGCATGCGCTTTCGCGCGCGACGGGGTGAAGAAAGGCACGCGTTTCTCCTTCAGCCAGCGGACGACCACCTTCCCCTCGTGCAGGGGCAGCGTGGTGCGGAAGTGGAAGACGTCGTGCACGCTCACCGGAATGCCGGACGGCACCCGCGGGAACAGGTTGTCGAGGTACCACCGGGCGAAGCGGCTGTTGTGCGCGGCGTCGACGAACAGGTAGCCGGTGTCGACGGGCACCTGGTCGAGCGTGTTCCTGATGTCGCCCTGCACGAACGTCCACCGACCCCCCGCGAGGTCATGGGGCACGTTGCGCACGACGTTGTCGATCATGTCGAAGCTGTGCAGGTGCCCGGACCCGTTGTCCCGGAGAGCGCTGAGGATCCAGGACGTCGACCACCCGTGGAACGTCCCGAGCTCCATCACCGCGGCCGGTTCGGTGGCCCGCAGCAACAGGTAGGTGATCTCCGCCTCGAGGTCGTCGAGCTGGGGGGTCATCCTGGCCTTCATCGACTCGGCGTACTCCCGCTGGGCCTTGCCCACCGCGGCCAGCTCACCCGCGAACTCGCGGTACAGCTCGCAGACGTACCCGAGGTCGATCAGCTTCAACGGACGGTCCTCCATGTGGCTCTCTCCTGACGCCGGGCGATCGCCACTGTATCCGCCGGTCCAGGGCCTATCGGACAGGGCGACGGGCAGTAGACGGTGGGCGTCGAGGGCGAGGAGGCGGTCGCTACACTGAGCGGGCACCATCGGCCGCCTTAGCTCAGTCGGTTAGAGCGACGCACTCGTAATGCGTAGGTCTGGGGTTCGACTCCCCAAGGCGGCTCCACAAAACCCCTGGTCGATCGCTCCTCAAGCGATTTACCCCGCTCTCCCCCATGCTGGCGTACCCCCGGCGTACCCCTCCCGCTGCCTTTGCTCCGCCAAGGGGGAGGGGCGGGGTGTGCCGCTCGACGTCGAGCTCCACGACGGTTTTCGGCGTGACCCGTAGGCACTCCACCAGCTCGCTCGGTCGTTGGCCGAACCGACTCGACGGGATCGTCGCCCGCCAGGGGTGTTCATTGTCGGCACCGGTCAGCACGGTGGCGATGTCGTTGCGTGCCGACCCGGTCAGCGGCCGGGTGCGGCCGACGACATGCAGCCGGCCACGCTGATCGTGTCGGCCGAGGACGAGTGCCTCGGGCTGTGCGAGCGAGCCGAACACGCCCCCGATGAGGGCTTCGGCGGTCAGGCGGGTGCGGACCTTCCACCTTGTCTGCACTATGCAAGCCCGACACGCGACTGTGACGCGGCCGGGGCCCCGGAGTCCGGGACCCCGGCGTAGTCGGGCAGCTCGACGCCGTTGATCGCGCGCTCCACCAGCTCCATGAGCGCCTCCATGTCGGGCTCCGGGCTCGGCTCGGCGTCCGGCGCGGGGACATCGCGGCTGTGCACGTGCAGCCGGCCGATCTCCTGGTTGGCCTCGACGAACGAGCGCATCCGCTCCTCGTAGCCCGCGAACCCGGCCTCCGGGTCCCAGTCGGCTGCAGCCAGCTCCCCGGCCAGCAGGTACGCGCCGACCACTGCCAGCCCGGTGCCCCCTCCGGACATCGGCGACGAGCTGAACGCCGCGTCGCCGAGCAGCCCCACGCGGCCGTTCGACCAGCGGTTCATCACCACCTGCGCGACCTGGTCCAGGTAGAAGTCCGGGGTGTCGTCCACGTGCGCAAGGATGCGCGGGGTCATCCAGCCGAAGCTGGCCATCCGCTCGCGCAGCAGGCGCTTCTGGGCCTCGACGTCGCGGTAGTCGACGTCGAAGTCGGCGGCGCTGAACGAGAGCATGGCCATCGCCCGGGTGGCGTCCGGGAGGGGCCGCAGGCCGGCGGAGCGCCCGGGCTCCTGGTAGTCGATCAGCCAGCGGTCCACCCCGAACTCGTTGGGCACGGTGTAGAAGGCCAGCACCATCCCGAGGTGGCGGACGAACTGCTCGTGCGGCCCGAAGACCATCGCCCGCAACGCCGAGTGCAGCCCGTCCGCCCCGACCACCAGGTCGAAGCGCCGCCGGTCACCGCCTGCGAAGACCACGTCGACCCCGTCCGCGTCCTGCGTGAGCTCCGCGATCCGGTCACCGAAGACGTACTCGACGCCGTCGCGGGTGTCGTCGTGGAGCACCCTGGACAGGTCCCCGCGCAGGATCTCGATGTCCGCGATGTACCCGTCGCCGCCGTGGTCGTCCGCACGGAAGGTCTCCAGCACCTTCCCGTCCATGTCCACGATGTACGCGCCGGCGGTATCGGTGCACGCTGCGCGCACCGCCGCGTCCAGCCTCATCCGCCGGATGACCTCCTTCGCCACCCCGCGCGCGTCCACCGCCTGCCCACCGGGACGCAGCCCGGGGGCCCGCTCCACCACGGTCACCTCGGCCCCCCGCCGGTGCAGCCAGTGGGCCAGCGCCGGCCCCGCGATGCTCGCCCCCGCGACCAAAACCCTGATACCGCTCACTGCTCCCCCTGCTCGTCTGTCCGGATCACGGTCCGTGATCCAGGGTGGCCTTCTGTCTGCCGCTGGTGTGGAGTCGGGCTCGTCCTCAGTCCCGCTCTTCAAGCAGGTAGACCCGGGCGCAGGTCGGAACTCATCGCAACCGCAACCGCGAGCGCTTCGCACTCTCCGCTGCCCGGTGGAACCGGACGCCGCTCCAGATCGCGTCCTCGCGTCTATAGGGCGCCGTTGGCATGACTTCTGGCATGACGACCCACGTTCGCCCAGTTCGCCAAGTGGCGCCAGTGCCGCGGGAGGCGATGTCAGTGCTGGTAGCCGGTCCGCACCTGGTCCGCACCAGCTTTGATCTTGGTCTCGTGGAGTCGCTCCGCGACCGTGTCCAGGTCGTCGGCGAACCAGTGCCGGTGGTGAACGGCGTCGGTGAGCCGTGTGCGGGAGAACCGCATGCGACGGTTCGATGGGCGGGAGCTGGTAACGGAGCACCCCGGCCACGGACACGGAGAAGAACACCCGGAGGGGAAACCAACCGGGTTTCAGCGGCTCCGTGACCTACAGCCAGGAATTGCCACTGCGCCAGCTCCCGACCTAGACGAGGTTGCCTGTCCGAGGCCTGATCACAAGCACCGGATCGGAACAGGCGCTGACTGAGCGTTTGACGCTGTTTCATGCCGATACGTTGCGTTTTGTTGACCCCGGTGGATTGAGGCGGGAGGGGCCGGTGGGTAGCTAAGTTGAGGTGTGCCGGAAGAGGGCAGTTTCGTTCCGGCACCTCCTGTTTCACCCAGCTCGGCCCGACTCCTTGGTCTTTACCCCCTGGCCGGGCCGGTCACCCCGTTTGCGGCCGAGGATCCGTCTCCCGGCGTCGGTGGCCTGGTCGGCGAGGTAGAGGAAACGCAGGATGGTCCGGTCCGCGACGAGCGCGGCGTAGGCACCGCGTGCCGCATCCAACGCCGCCTCGGACGTCAGCCCGGCCCCACCCGACGCCGGCGAGTGATGCCGGTGGGCGCAGTGCTGCCCGACCAGCCGGGCCGCCGTGGACACGGACACGGGGATCTGGTCGTCGTACGCGGCGCACCGCCGGCACAAGGTCAGGCACATGACCGCGAGCCGGGCGGCGAAACAAGTCAGACGCACCATTGACATCATGTGCAAAGTCGGGATCGAAGCGCGGTCCGCCCGCCGACTCCGACCGGATGTGAGCTATCTCCGCAATGACAGCCGCCTTACCACATCACGCAAAGATTAGATGGGTCTGCGGCGGTCGAACTGGACTGGCAGATGTCGGCGACGCTGTGAAGAGGGCCCGCCCCAGCGTGGGTTGATCCCAGATGGTGCCGGGTGGCAGGCTCGTTTCCCGTGATCGATGATTTCGCGAAGGAGTACCTGCACAGTGACCTGCGCGAGGTGCGAGAGACGATGCTCTGGAAGCTGGAAGGGCTCGCCGAGTATGACGCTCGCCGCCCCCTGACCTCCACCGGGACCAATCTCCTCGGCCTGATCAAGCATCTGTCGAACACCGAGGCCAGGTACTTCGGCGAGGTGTTCGGGCGCCCGTTCCCTGAACGACTGCCCTGGTGGGACGAGGACGCCGACTACGGCGCCGACAAGTGGGCCACCGCGGACGAGCCGCGCGCCGAGATCGTCGACCGCTACAGGCGCGCGTGGAAGCACTCGGACGCGACGATCGCCGCCCTCGACATCGCCGCGCCCGGCCACGTGTCCTGGTGGCCACGCCCCGACGTGATGCTGTTCAACGTCCTGGTCCATGTGCTCACAGAAACCAATCGGCACGCCGGGCACGCCGACATCCTGCGCGAGCAGCTGGACGGCGCGGTGGGAACGGACGCGGGGAGCACGGCTCTGCAGGAGCGAGGCACAGCCTTCTGGGAGAACCACCGCGCGAAGATCGAGCAGGCAGCGAAGGCAGCTGATCCGGCTCAGGCCTGAACTGGGCGAGCCATCGGGCCTGGCCGGCGACGCGGGATGTACGGCATCCCCCTCCGGGAAGGGGCTCAGACGGGGGCTCAGTTCACCGCCGTCCAGGTTGTGGACGACTGTCGTGCCCATGGGCGGCCTGGCCAAAAGATGGAAGTGCGGCTCACCCCAAGTCCGCGCGCAGCGCTTGCAGAACGCCTGGAAATGCTGGATACGTGCAGGTCGCTGACCTGCGCAGGTTCGTCCTCGCGCTCGCCGGGCCCGTCCTGATCCAGCGCGGTGATCAGGTCCAGGGCGAACACCACCCCGGTAGCCGGTAGCCGCGCGGGCAACACCTGCCCATCCATGGAGATGCGCGGGCAGACATCCTCGGCCACCCGGACCCGCCGCCGCGCCACCACCGTGTCGCAATCCAGCAGATCAGCCAACGCCTGGGTCGGGCTGCGGTGGCCACGGGCCGCGAACACCTCGACCTGCACGCGCTCCAGCGGCCGACTGACCGACTCACACACGCTCGACGCGGCAAAATACGCGAATCCTCCGAGACGCCAGAAACGGCGGCAGCACGCAGCAACCTGACCCCATTCTGGAGGGCGGCTCAACCCACTCGACAACTCCATCAACCGATGTGGCCCGCAGCAGCACGCCGCTCGCCCCGACGGGCGTGACGGACCGCAAAAACCGAACGAATCACATCCTGAGTCCCAACGAGTACGCCGCAACCGGGGCCTACTGATCAGAGCGCCCTGCGGTCTGGTCTCGAGGCAATGTGGCGGAACCCACTCTGTCGCTGATAGCGATGAGCTCACGTTCGTCGAATGCCTGACCGGACCGGCGTGACCCTCGACGTGGTCCGTGACCGCCACAGCGGAAATCGGCTGGCAGCGCGGGCGCGTGGCCACCCACTGGCGTGTGGTGGCCGCGCTCGGTCAGGGCAACCGGGCTCGCGCGGCGGTCGGTGGGGTGCGTGCCGCGCTGCGCCCCGGTCCTGTTGCTCGATCACGTCGACGAGCGAGGTTACGTACCGTGGGATGTGCACCGCGGGACCTAGGCGAGCTCCCGCTGGACCATAAGCCGCCCGTGCTCGCGCAGCATCAGCACCATTCCGCGCGGGCGGAATGGGTCGGACCTGCCGCGAATCTTCCAATGTTCGCGCTGCGTAAGCCGAGAACTGGGCCGAGGTGACCTGGTTCGCCGATGTCGCGGAAGGCGGAGACAACGCATGACACGACAAGACGAATCGAACGAGCTCAGCCGTGAGGACTCCCCACGGTCGCTCCCCACCCAACCTGTCGGTCGGGTGAGCTACATCGAGCGCCATTTCCACCGCCGACCCGTGCTTCGTCGCCGACGGAGACAGGCGAGCCTTGCACCGCGGGGTGGTGGCGTTCCGGGTCGAGGTCATCAACCTGGCCCTGCGCGGCTGGGGCGTGGTGGTGGCCGGCATCTCCGGTTGATCACCGATCTCGGTGGGCGCACCGCCCGGCTGTTGCCGAACCCGGTCACTGCGGTCCGCATCGATAACCTCACCGGGCGCGCTGTGGGGCCCCCGCCGGGTTGGAGGGCTGGGCGGTGATGCAGAACCCACACGGCCTGCAGGTCCTGGTGCTGGTCCTGGCGGCGGTGCTGGTCCTGACCTGGCTGGCCCGGCGACTGCGGGTCGCCCCGCCGATCGTATTGCTGCTGGGCGGGGTGCTACTCGCCTTCGCGCCGTGGATGAGGGGCGTGCTGCTGTCGCCAGGCGTGGTCTTGTTGCTGTTCCTGCCGGCGCTGCTGTTCTCCAGGCGCTGACCACCTCGCTGCGCGAGATCCGGGCCAACCTGCGCATGGTGCTGCTCTCCTCGATCCTGCTGGTGCTTGCCACCGCCGCTACCGTGGCCGCGGTCGGGCACGGTCTGGGGCTGCGCTGGCCGGTCGCCTGGGTCCTGGGCGCGGTGGTCGCGCCCACCGACGCGACCGCGCTGGCCGCGGTGGCCGGCCGGATGCCGCGGCGCACGCTGACCAGGCTGCGTGCCGAGAGCCTGATCAACGACGGCACGGCGC
>JAODNO010000078.1 GCA_025465235.1 Pseudonocardia sp. | reverse complement strand
GTCCAGGTGCTCAAGACTCCGGTCCGGGCGCCACGGGCGAACGCCATCGCCGAGCGATTCGTGGGCAGCATCCGCCGCGAACTCCTCGATCGGATCCTCATCATCAATCAGCACCACGCAGTCTCGGTCATGGCCGAGTACGAGGGCTAGTTCAACCATCATCGCCCACACCGCGCAGTGGCACAGGCCGCTCCCCTACGCGCGCTCCCGGAACACCGCCAGACCGACCTCCCCCGCGTCCGCCGCCACGACCGGCTCGGCGGCCTCCTCCACGAATATCGGCAGGTCGCATGACGTGAGCCGCGTTTCGGGCACCCACAGGTGCCGGGTGGTGGGGCGGGTCAGCCGCGGATCTCGCTGGTTTCGCGGGTGAACTGGCGGTGGCCGATCAGCTTGTAGGCGACACGAGCCGGGGCCGGCAGGACCTTCATGAACCTTCGCCGTTCCGCGTCATCGGTTTCCTCGGTGATGTGGCCGAGGATGACCAGCCGCCGTGTGAGGGGGATCGCGCTCATGCCGTGCTTGCCGAGTGCGTCCCATTCGCTCTGCGCCAGTGTGACGGAGACGATCGGCAGTATTTCCTGCTCCTCCTCGGCCAGGTGCTCGATCAGTGTCGGCATCATGGCGTCGATGCGAGCGGCCATCCGCTCGCCCGCGGCAGCGTCCGCGCTCGCCGTCCACGCCGGCAACTCCGCGTCGATGGCCGTGACGGCGTCGTCGACCTGCGCGTGCTGCGCATCCATCCGGTCCATCAGTTCCGGATCGAGGGCTGCGCGCTCCCGCAGCAGCGGAAAGAGCAGCTCGTCCTCGCCGGTGTGGTGCGTGTGGAGGAAAGTCAGCATCTCCCGGGCGTGCGCACCGATGACCTTGGATCGCGCGCGGTCACCGGCCGCGGCGCGAAACAACCGCGGAAGCTGACCGAACTCGCGCCGGAGGACGCGGTGGATCAGCACCATCTCGTGGGTGTCGACACCGGGCCCGGAAGCAGTCATCGTGACTCCTCGACGGCCGCGGCGTTCCGGACGGCTTCGTACGCCGTGAGCGCCGGCCGGCCGATAAGCTTGACCAGGTCGTCACTGTCGGTGAACAGCTCTCCGCGGGCCAGCCCGGCATCGGCATCAGCCACAGCGGCGGCCATCTCCGGAGGCAGCCCGGCACCCGTCAAAGTCGCGGTGTAGTCGACGACCGGCATGTCCCTGTAGGCGATGTGGGTGCCCAGGACATCGCTGAACGTGGCGGCCAGTTCGGTCAGTGTGAACGGCGTTCCGCCGAGTTCGTAGGTCGCTCCGAGGTGTCCGTCCTGCGTCAGCACCGTGGCCGCGGCCGCGGCCAGGTCACGTCGGCCGGCCGCACTGACGCGCCCGTCGTGCGCACTGCCCAGCAGTGCGTGGTACTGGGTGATCATCTGGAGCTGGTCGGTGTAGTTCTCCAGGTACCATCCGTTGCGCAGGATGACGAACGGCGACCCGCTGTCACGCAGGTACTCCTCGGTGCGGCGATGAGCGTCAGCGAGCATCATCCGCGCGGTCGAGGCGTTGAGGATGCTGGTGTAAACGATGCGGGAGACACCCGCCCGGCGCGCCGCGTCGATGGCGTTGCGGGCGTTGTCGAACCGCTCACCCACCGTCGTCGTGGAAACCAGCACCATCGCGTCGGCACCTGCGAAAGCGTCGTCGACGGTGCCCGGGTCTGCGAAGTCCGCGCGCCGCACTATGACCCCGTTCCGTGCGAGGTCGGCGAGCTTGCCGGTGTCCCGGCCGGTGGCCACGATCTGTTCCGGCGGCGTTCCGGCGGCGAGGAGTTGATCGACGATGAGCCGGCCGAGGTGACCCGAGGCTCCGGTGATGACAGTGGACATGGCATTTCCCTTCGACAAGTGTTCGGTGTGAGAGTGCACTGCGGCGTGGGTGAATCACCCTGGCGTCACGGCCGAGTGCGATGAGCCGGTGTGTCAGTTCCAGCCGCCGTCGGCTTCGATGGTGGTGCCGGTGATGAAGGACGCGTCCGGGGAGAGCAGGAACGCGACCACGGCGGCGATTTCGTCGGGATGGGCCAGTCGGCCGAGTGCGCTCAACGAGCGGATGAGCGCGGGAAACGGCACATCGGCCAGGGCGGGATGAACGTAGTGTGGGGCATAGTCGGCCATGCGGGTGGCGGTGGCGCCGGGGGCGATCGCGTTGATGGCGATGTTCCGCTCGGCCAGCTCGGGAGCGAGATTGCGCACCATGGCCGGAATGGCGGCCTTGCTTGCCGCGTACAGGGCGTGCTCATGGACCGCCAGGCGCGCACTGACCGAGGAGCTGAGCACGATCCGGCCGCCGTCGGTCATCGCGGCTGCCGCCGCCTGGGTGACGAACAGCTGTCCGGCCACGTTGGTCTGGAAGAGGCGGTCGAAGTCGGCCTGAGTGATGGTTTCCAGCGCTCCGAAGTGCTCGACCCCGGCATTGCTGACCAGCAGGTCCAGGCCGCCGAACTCGGACACCACCGCGCCGACGAGCTCGTGGGTCTGCGCCCTGTCACCGATATCGGCCGGGAAGGCCGACGCGGCACACCCGCTGTCGCGGAGTTCGCCGACGAGCGCCTCGGCCGCCTCCTGATCGGATCGGTAGTTGACCGCGACCGTGGCCCCCTTCGCGGCGAGCCGCCGCAAGATCGCGGCGCCGATTCCGCTGCTGCCTCCGGTGACCAGGACTCGCTTGCCAGCCAGGCTTGATGTCGATGTCATCGCGCTACCCGCGTTCTCTCTGTCTTGTCCGGATGTGAACAGCCCTGGGGTCGCATCGGCCGTCCCTTCATCGAGCTACCATCTGATTTAGTCAAAAACATTGACTACTGTAGTCATACGGCAGCGCCGACGGCAACCGCAACCTGCGTGAGATGGCTGAGGGGTGGGCGGCGTGTGCGGAACACGGCGAGCACGGAGCCGCGCACGCGCCACCGCGGCCGGGGCCAGGGCCGGGGCCGGAGTCGGCGGCGATCCGGCCCGGCGACGGTTGTCGTAGGGTGTGAACCTCGTGGGATCAGGCGGGCGACGGAGCCGAGAGCGGTATGGACGACGAGCAGCGGGTTGACCTAGGGGCGTCGTTGTTCATCCCGTACCGGTACACCGAGGACCGGATGTTCCGGGCCCTGCAGGATGCCGGGTTCGACGACTGGACCCTCGCCCAGTGCCGGGTGTTCCAGCGCGTCGCCCCGGACGGTTCGCGCCTCACGGACCTCGCTGACCAGGCACAAATGAGCAAGCAGAGCGCCGGCGTGCTGGTCGACCAGCTGGAACGCCTGGGCTACGTCCGCCGGGTCCCCGACCCCACGGACGGCCGCGCCCGGCTGATCGTGATCGAGGAACGCGGCAGGCGGGCGGTCGAGGTTGCCTCGGCGACACTCGACGAGATCCTCGCGGAGTGGAAGACCTACCTCGGCACCCGCAACTTCACGCTGCTGCACCAGATCCTGGAGCAACTCCGCGAGATCACCGACCCCTACGCACGGTAGACCCGGCCGCGCCGAGCCGTCGGACCCCGATTCCCGTTCACCCCGAGCCGCCGCGGCCTGCGGGCGCCAGCAAGCTTCGACTCCACCTTGATGTAGTCAGCTTAATTGACTTGTTCGTCAGTTATTCTGACGATAGGCCGCGCGGCTGCCACGCAACGCGATCTTTCAAACAAGGAGTGAGGCATGAACGACAACGTCGAGCAGGGCGATCCAGTGGCCCTACTGGAAGGTCAGGTGTGGGCGCTGGCCGCAGTGGTCGCGACCTTGCGGGCGACCGGGACGAGCTCGTTAGAGGAGGCTCTGGCGGCGGACCCGGCGCGTACCGCGGTGCTGGAGGCGGCCGGCGTCGTGCGTCGGGACGGGGAGAAGGTGATAGCCGCCCCCGTGTTGCAGCTCGGTCCCGCCTCCTCCAACATGGCGTCCGCCCGGCTCAGCTCGATGCGGCATGCGGTCGCCGCCGCCAGCGGCGAGGCCGTGACGGGGTGGGACGCGCAGAGCGACAACGTACTGCTCGATCAGGGACGCGCCTCCGCGGGCACCGGGCACGCGCTCGCCACCCGTCTCGTGCCCTCCCTGCCGGGACTCGCCGACCGACTCGCCACG
>JAODNO010000075.1 GCA_025465235.1 Pseudonocardia sp. | reverse complement strand
GAACAGCTGCTCGCCCACCCCGGAGCCGGCCGGCAGCAGCTCGGCAGGCAGCCCAGCGCGTGCGGTGCGGCTGGTCAGCTTCGCGGCGAGCGCGACCGCCGGCTGACCGAGGGGCACCCCGTCGACGCTGGACTCCCGTTGCTTCTCGGCACGCTTGAGCTCTTCCCAGCGGTGCTCCTGGCGCTCCGCCGTGTCGATCCGCTCCGTGCCCGCGAAGACGTGCGGATGCCGTCCGACGAGCTTGGCGACGAGGTCGGCCGCGACGTCGTCGATGTCGAAGGGTGCGCCGTCGCCGTTGCCTGCGGTCTCGGCCGCGATCCGCGCGTGGAACAGCACCTGCAGCAGGACGTCGCCGAGCTCTTCGCGCATCGCATCCCGATCGCCGTCCTCGATCGCCTGGTAGAGCTCGTAGCACTCCTCGACGAGGTACTGCAGCAGCGACGCGTGCGTCTGCTCGGCGTCCCACGGACAGCCGCCGGGTGAACGCAGCCGGTCCATCACGACGACGGCGTCGAGCAGCGCCGCACCCGGCACCTCCGGCGCCCGGATCACCGCATCGGCCAGCGGGATCGCCGGATGCTCGGGATCGGCCGTGAGCAGCACCCCGCCATCCGGGACGTCCTCGCCGCGGGACGCACCGGCGGCGGCGGCCACCTCGTCGTCGACCGACGTGTCGGCAACGATGATCTCAGCGGCACGCAGAGCCGGCAGCGCGGCGGCGGGAACGACGTGCGGCGCGCGGACGGAGAGGACGACGACGGTGGGCCCCACCGGTCAGCCCGCTGCGGCAGCCGCGGGCTGCAAGATCATGCCCGCCTGCTGGCCATCGGCGACGACGCGGAGCTGGATCGGGTCCCACACCCCGTAGCGGGGGTTGACCCGGACCCCCAGCGCCTCGGCGTCCGGCTGCAGCAGCCGGTCGCCGATGTTGATCAGCTGAGACTGGCTGATGCTGCTGACCGTGGCCGGGTCGGATCGGGCATCGGTGCGCCGTTGGGTCACCTTGAAGACGATCCACGTGCTCTGCTGCGGGTTGGGCTGGAACGCGACCACCCCACCGACCGGGACGCCGAACAGCACGGTGCCCGCGTCGTTAGGGGCCGCCGCCGCCTGCACCGTCTCGCCCCGTGCCGAGGTGCGCGAATCACCGAAAAGGGCCTCAGCTGCCGGGCCGCCCGACGCCAGAGCCTTTGCCTTCGCCTCGGCGTCCGCCCGGGAGGTTGCCGCCACCAGGTCGACGGTGACCGCCAGCCCGCCCACCGCGCGCTGGGCGAGCTGCGCCGCGGTGAGGTCGTCGCGCACGCGCTGGCGCAACGTCGACGCGTCGTAGAGCGACCCGTTGACGACCGCGTCGGCGCCGCCGCTGCCCGCCAGCTCGGCCTCGACCTGCGCGTCGGTCACGACGATGCCGTCCGTGGCGGCTCGTCGCCGGAGCAGGTCGTGCAGCACCTCCCGGGTGACGATGCTGCGTGAGAGGTCGGCCGACGTGCCGCCCTGCGCGGTGAGCTGGGCGATCTGGTCGGTCTTGCCCAGCGCCACGTCGAGCTGCGACTGGACGCGCCCGAGCGGCACGGCATCGTTGCCGACGATCACCGCCGACCCCGCCTGATTCAGACCACCACACCCGCTGACCATCGCGCCGACGACTGCTACGGCCGCCGCGACGCGCCCCACCTGCTTGCGCACGGCCACCACCCTCTCACGCGCTCCCGGCCCGTCCACCGGCGCCCGTGCGTCCGCTCCCGTGCCACGGTTCACATGTCGGCCTGCACCACGAGCGTGGAGCACACCTTGTCGGCGAAGGTCTGCCGTTGCTCGTCCCACAGCGGCCACAGGTAGCCGAGGGAGAACGGGATGCCGTCGAGCAGGTGGGCGAACTGCCGGCCGACGGCACGGCCGAACCCGACCGGTTGCCCGGTCTCGGCCGTGACGAGCCGCACGCCCAGCGCCCTCTTGCCGATGCTCTGCCCGGACCTGCCCTGGCAGTACCCGCTGTTCCACAGCACGAAAGCGCCCAGCATCGCCGCCGAGAGGCCGTAGACGACCAGGATCATCGTGAGATCACGGGTGGCCAGCGCGGCGATCAGGACGGCGACCAGCAGCCCGGTCGGGATGCCGACGTCGATGAGGAAACCGCCGACCCGCTGGCCATAGGTCGCGAGCTCGGGTCCGTACACGAGAGGCGGTTGCAGGGGCCTTCCGCGCGGTGCCGGCTCGGGCTCCTGGTGAACTAACAAACGACGCTCCGGGGGTCATGCCCCTACCCGGGCCGTTCCCGGGAGGGCTCCTCCAACAGGCTCTCCCGGAGGCCGAGCAGCGTTACCGACGATCTACCCGATGCGCCGTCCGATCCCGCCCCAGCGGGGAGCGGTAGCAAACCTCAGCCGTCCTCGCTGCTCAGACGGAGGCGGGCACCTTCGCCGGGGCCAGGAGGTCGCGCAGCAGCTTCGTGCACCAGTCCAGCAGCTCGACGTCGCGCAGCGGTGCGCCACCGATGCGGCCGCTCTCGACCGGCTTCGGCACGAGGACGGCCCGCGCCGCCGGCCGGTACACGGCCTTCGGATACAGCCGCTTGAGCCGCAGCGTGGCCGAGTCGGGCAGGTCGACGGGCCCGATCCGGATGCCGTTGCCCGCCACTGCCACCTCTGCCACGCCGAAGGCCCGGCAGGTCTGGCGGAACGCGGCGACGGCGAGAAGGTTGCGCACCGGCGTGGGCGGCTCCCCGTAGCGGTCGGTGAGCTCCTCGACGATGGCATCCAGGTCGGCGGCCTCGCCTGCTTCGGCGATCTTGCGGTAGACCTCCAGCCGCAGCCGCTCCCCGGTGACGTAGTCGTGCGGGACGTGCGCGTCGACCGGCAGGTCCACCCGCACGTCGGCGAGCTGCTCGACGTCCTCGCCGTCCCCTGCGCCCGCCTGCTGACGGAACGCGGCGACGGCCTCGCCGACCAACCGGATGTAGAGGTCGAACCCGACGCCGGCGATGTGCCCGGACTGCTCCGCGCCCAGGATGTTGCCGGCGCCCCGGATCTCCAGGTCCTTCATCGCCACGGCCGTGCCCGCGCCGAGTTCGCTGTGCTGCGCGATCGTCGCGAGACGGTCGTGGGCGGTCTCGGTGAGCGGGTGCTCCGGCGGGAAGAGGAAGTACGCGTACCCGCGTTCGCGCCCGCGGCCCACCCGGCCGCGCAGCTGGTGCAGCTGCGAGAGCCCGAGCGTGTCTGAGCGCTCGACGATCAGCGTGTTGGCGTTGGAGATGTCCAGGCCGTTCTCCACGATCGTCGTGCAGACCAGGACGTCGAACTCGTTGTGCCAGAACCCGTTGACCGTGCGTTCCAGCAGGTCCTCGTTCATCTGCCCGTGCGCGATGGCCACCCGCGCCTCGGGCACGAGCTCGCGGATCCTCCGCGCCGCGCGGTCGATCGTCGACACGCGGTTGTGCACGTAGAACACCTGGCCGTCGCGCAGCAGCTCGCGCCGGATCGCGGCGCCCACCTGCTTCTCGTCGTAGGCGCCGACGTAGGTGAGCGTCGGATGCCGGTCCTCGGGCGGGGTGGCGATCGTCGACATCTCCCGGATGCCCGCGAGGCTCATCTCCAGCGTCCGGGGGATCGGCGTCGCGCTCAGCGTGAGGACGTCGACGTGGGTGCGCAGCGCCGTGATGTGCTCCTTGTGCTCCACGCCGAAGCGCTGCTCCTCGTCGACGATCACGAGGCCGAGGTCCTTCCACCGGACGCCGGTCTGCAGCAGGCGGTGCGTGCCGACGACGATGTCGACGGCGCCCCCGGCCAGCCCCTCGATGGTCTGCTTCGCCTCGGCGTTGTCGGTGAACCGGGAGAGCCCCTTGACCGTCACGGGGAAGGCACGCATCCGGTCGGAGAACGTCTGCAGGTGCTGGGTGGCGAGCAGCGTGGTGGGCACGAGCACCGCCACCTGCTTGCCGTCCTGCACCGCCTTGAACGCGGCGCGGACCGCGATCTCGGTCTTGCCGAAGCCCACGTCGCCGGAGATCACCCGGTCCATCGGGACCGGCTGCTCCATGTCCCGCTTGACCTCCTCGATCGCGGCGAGCTGGTCGGGCGTCTCGGTGTACGGGAACGCGTCCTCGAGCTCACGCTGCCAGGGCGTGTCCCTGGCGAACGCGTGGCCGGGCGCGGACTGGCGCGCGGCGTAGAGCTGCACGAGCTGCGCCGCGATCTGACGGACGGCCTTGCGGGCGCGGCCCTTCGTCTTGGCCCAGTCGCCGCCGCCGAGCTTGTTGAGCGTGGGTACCTCGCCGCCGACGTAGCGGCTGATCTCGTCGAGCGAGTCGGTGGGGACGAAGAGGCGGTCGGCAGGGTGACCCCGCTTGGACGAGGCGTACTCCAGCACCAGGTACTCGCGCGTCGCACCGCCCACGGTGCGCTCGCGCATCTCGACGAACTTGCCGATGCCGTGCTGGGAGTGCACCACGTAGTCGCCGGGCTGCAGTGTCACCAGGTCGACGGCGTTGCGCCGCTTGGAGGCGAGCTTGCGCGGCTCGTTGCCCGCGGCCCTGTTGCCGGTGAGATCGGCCTCGGTGAGGACGACGAGCCCGTGTGCGGTGAAGCCCTCGGCGAGTCGCCCGCAGGTGACGGTGACCAGCCCCGGTTCCGGGATGTCCGCGAGCTCCTCGACCAGCTTGGCCGGCACGTCCGCCTCGCGCAGCTGCTCCAGTGAGCGCTGCGCGGTGCCCTGCCCGGCGACGACGAGGACGGCGGTGCCGCCGGTGGCGACGTGCGCGCGCAGGTCGACGAGTGCGCGGTCGGTGTCGCCGCGGTAGCTCTCGACCTCGTGCACGGTCGGGGCGAGGGCGTCCTCGCCACCGGACAGCAGCGGGCTCAGGCTGACCACCGGCCGTCCGGTGGCCGAAGCGTGGTCGAGCACCTCGCCGAGGTCGCGGTAGGCGGACGCGCCGACGTCGATCGGCGCGGCGCCACCCGTACCGGCGGCGAACCACGACGCCTCCAGGAACTCCTGCCCGGTGCGCACCAGGTCGGCGCTGCGGGTGCGGATCCGCTCCGGGTCGGCGAGCAGCACGAGCCCGTCCGCCGGCAGCAGGTCGGTGAGCAGCTCCAGCTCGCCCCCCGACCAGCGCCGGTACCAGCGACTCCATGCCCTCCGCCGGGATGCCCTCGGCGAGGTGCTCGAGGAGCTCGCGCAGCGGAGGGTTGTTCTCGTGGGTGTGGGCGAGCGCCGCGGCTCGCTCCCGCACCGGCTCGGTGAGCAGCAGCTCGCGGCACCCCGGGGCGACCAGCTCCTCGACGGGTCCGACGGAGCGCTGGTCGGCGACGGCGAAGTACCGCAGCTCGCTCACCTCGTCGCCCCAGAGCTCGACGCGGACGGGGTGCTCAGCCGTCGGGGGGAACACGTCGATGATCCCGCCGCGCACCGCGAACTCGCCCCGGGCGGTGACCATCTCGACGCGCGTGTAGGCCAGCTCGACGAGCCGGACGAGCAGCGCGTCGAAGTCGGCGATGTCGCCCACCCTCAGCTGGACGGGGTCGAGCCGACCCAGCCCCGGCGCGATCGGCTGGATGAGGCTGCGCGCGGAGGCGACCACCACACGCGGCGCGGTCTCCGGGTTCGCCAGCCGCCGGAAGATCTCGAGCCTGCGTCCCACGGTGTCGGGGCGGGGCGAAAGCCGCTCGTGCGGGAGCGTCTCCCACGAGGGCAGGACGGCGACTGCGGCGCGGCCGAGCAGGTCGCCCGCCGCGGCGCAGAGGTCCTCGGCCTCCCGGTCGGTGGCGGTGACGGCAAGCACGGTGTGACCTGCGCCGCCCGCGTCGGCGGCGGTGCCGAACGCCGCCGCGAGGAACGGACGCAGCGCCGCGGGTCCCTCGATCCGCAGAGCGGGCACCTCGTCCGCACGGGTGTCGCGGGCGGCCTCGACGACGACCCGCAGGTCGGGATCGGACAGGCTGGAGCGGAGCAGACCGGAGAGCTTGGCCACGGTGTCGGGGACCCCTCGCAGAGCATGGGCAGCGCACGCAGGACAGACCCCTACCCGGGAGGATCGCCCGGTGGGGCCGCGCCACCCACCCTACGCTCGCCACGCTGTGGCCCGGATCTCGCGCCGACTTCTCCACGGTGAGAGCAGCGGAGCGTGTCCCCGGCGGAGCTCGCGCGCTTCATGGCGGGGTAACGGCAGCTGCGCGTGACGGCAACAAAGCACGCCTAGGCTCACGGTGACTCACACGAGTGAGGCGCGTCTAGGGTTCCGCCCCGGTGACGGGGGCTGGTCCGAGAGATGCAGGCGGCCGCGCCACGTGCGGCCACCCCACGGCGGGACAAAAGCCCGGGAGACAGCTGGTGGGCGCCGGCTGCTCCGCGGCAGGCGCCCCCGACCGTGAGGAATGCACATGCACTACCACCCCCAGCAGCCCGACCGGACCGGCGACGGCGAGATCCACGGCAACTACGGCCCCGAGGCGGCGTTCGCCGTCCAGGCCGAGGCCGGCCTGCCGACGACGAAGTGGGAGGAGGAGGTGGCGCGTGGGCTCGAGCTGGGCCTGCAGGGCGCCGACTCGATCGTCGACCGGAGGATCCCGACCTTCTCCCGCGGAGAGCTGCCGCACTTCGCCGGCATCAACACGTTTCTGAAGGCGCCCTACGTGGAGGACGTGCGCCGCTGCGGCGAGTACGACGTGGCCGTGCTCGGGGCGCCGTTCGACGGCGGCACAACCTACCGCTCCGGCACCCGCTTCGGGCCGCAGGGCATCCGGAAGATCTCCGCGCTCTACGGGCCGTACAGCTTCGAGCTGGGCGTCGACCTGCGGGAGTCGATCACGATCGGTGATCTCGGTGACATCTTCACGATCCCCGGCAACATCGAGAAGACCTTCGACCAGATCACCAAGGCCGTGTCGCACGTGTACGAGAGCGGCGCGTTCCCGGTGGTGCTCGGCGGTGACCACTCGATCGGCTACCCCACCACCCGGGGCGTCGCGCCGCACCTGAACGGCGGCAACCTCGGGATCATCCATTTCGACCGCCACGTCGACACCCAGGAGACCGACCTCGACGAGCGGATGCACACCACGCCCTGGTTCCACGCCACGGACCTCCCGAACGTCCCGGCCAAGAACCTGGTGCAGATCGGCATCGGCGGCTGGCAGGCCCCGCGGCCCGGTGTGAAGGTCGGCCGCGAGCGCGGCACCACGATCATGACCGTCACCGACTGCGTCGAGATGGGCATCGAGGACGCCGCACAGCGCGCGCTCGACGTGGCGTGGGACGGCGCCGACGCCGTCTGGCTGTCGTTCGACGTCGACTGCCTCGACGCCGCGGTCGTGCCGGGCCCCGGCTGGCCCGAGCCCGGCGGGTTCCTGCCGCGGGAGGTCCTGAAGTTCATCCAGATCATCGCCGACGCGCGCCCGCTCGCCGGCATCGAGGTGGTGGAGTGCTCCCCGCCCTACGACAACGCCGAGATCACCGCGCTGATCGCCACCCGGGTCATCTGCGACACCCTCGGCTGCCTGGTGCGCTCGGGTCACCTGCCGGCCGCCCGGAAGAAGTCTGCCCCGTGAGCGCGCAGCGCTGAGGGCTCCCCGTACGACGGCACTCCCGTCCGGACCTCTCGGGCGAGAGTGCCGTTCACCCAGGAGCGCAGCACCACCGCCGTCAGGGGCGCGGCGGGAGGTCCGGGCGACGGCGGCTCGGGCGGGTGGCCACGTCCGGCGCCCGCACGGCCGGCCGCTCGGCCAGCGCCTCGAGTGCCATGTCGACGGCCCGCTCCAGCTGAGGGTCGCGCCCCGCCACCCAGTCCTGCGGGGCGATCACCACCTCGACGTCGGGGTCGACGCCGTGGTTCTCGACGCCCCAGTGGGCGTCGTCGAACCAGAACGCGTACCGCGGCTGAGTCACGCGCGTGCCGTCGACGAGGCCGTAGCGGCTGTCGATCCCGACCACCCCGCCCCAGGTGCGGACGCCGACCACCGGACCGATACCCAGCCGCTTGATCGCCGCGGTGACGATGTCGCCGTCGGAGCCCGACAGCTCGTCGGCGAGCGCGACGACGGGGCCGCGCGGCGCGTCCTCCGGGTAGGTGGTGGGCTGCCGGTGCCGCGGCAGGTCCCAGCCGATCACCTTGCGCGCCAGCTTCTCCACCACCAGCTGCGACGTGTGGCCACCGCTGTTGCCGCGGACGTCGAGGATCAGCCCCTCGCGGCTGGTCTCCCTGGTCAGGTCGCGGTGCAGCTGCGCCCAGCCCGGCGCCATCATGTCGGGCACGTGCAGGTAGCCGAGCCTGCCCTCGGACCGGTCGGCCACGAAGGCACGTCTGCCGGCCACCCAGTCCTGGTAACGCAGCGAGGTCTCGGACCCCAGCGGTCGCACCACGACCCGGCGTACCTCGCCTGCGTCCTCCCGATCGGGTCCGGAGCGCACGGTGAGCTCCACGAGCTCCCCCGCCCTCGACACCAGGAGCGGAGCCGGGCCGTACGCGGGGTCGACCGGCTTGCCACCGACCTCCAGGATCAGATCGCCTGCCCGGACGTCGACGCCCGGCCCGGACAGCGGGCTCCTGGCCGCAGGCGCCGACGTCTCCGGGGGCAGCACGCGCACCACCCGCCATCCGTCCGGCTCCCCTGGCTCGAGATCGGCCCCCAGCAATCCCGGCTGCCCGCTGTAGTCACCTGCCCCGTGGCCCAT
>JAODNO010000033.1 GCA_025465235.1 Pseudonocardia sp. | reverse complement strand
CAAGTTGTCCGCGCCGGACAGGTGGGGCAGGAACCCCGGCCCCTCGACGAACGCCCCGATCCGCGCCAGCACCGGCGCGCCGGCCCCGATCGGTTGCCCGAACGCCGCGATCGTCCCGGCGGTGGGTCTGATCAGGCCCATGAGCATCCGGAGCACCGTGGTCTTGCCGGCTCCGTTCGGGCCGAGCAGGCCGAGCACCATGCCCTTCTGGACCGTGAACGACACGCCCTTCACCGCACTGAACCCGCCGCGGTAGGTCTTGGCCAGATCGCGGATCTCGAGCGGCGGTGCGTCCGGGTCGGCAGCCGCAACGGCACCGGCTGCAGAGCGCCGACCGATGAGCCGGGCCCCGATCCAGATCAGCAGAGCCAGTGCCAGCACGACCGCGATGCCGATCAGGGGCACCAGCGGCACGGTGTTCGCCGTGACGGCCTCGCCCGGCACCAGCGGCACGGTGAGCGCCGCGTCTCCCGCGAGCCCGATCCGCCACACCGCGGGCTCGGTGGCGCCTGCGTAGGCCTGGTCGGTGGTGCTGACCGACACCATGAGGCTGTGGCCCGCCTCCACCGGCGCGACGACCCCCGGCAGGGTCACGGTGGCCTGCGCCGGGCTGCCATCGGCAGGGACGGCGACCCTGATCGGTGCGACCGCGTTGCCCAGCAACGTGCGCAGGCCGTCCGGGGAGACCTCGTAGGTCTTGACGAAGAGGACCGCAGCGGCGGGCGCGGGCTGTCCCGGCAGACGGGAGACCGAGATGTCGACCCGGGGCGCGCCGCTGACCAGCACCGGTGCTCCCAGCGCCGCGGTGCGGAACTGGGCGGACTGGCCGGGCACCTCTGCGGTCGCCGCTGAGAGCCTGCCGGCCAGAGCTCCGAGCGAGCCGCCGACGCCGGGCAACGACGTGATCGCGGCGGGGTTGCCGCCCGCCGGGTTGACCACGACCTGCGCCGGACCGTTCAGCCCGAGCTGCTGGGTCCCGACTGCGGCGGAGCCGGAGATACCGGGGTAGTTGGCCGCTTCGACAGTGCGGCTGGTCGGGGCGCTGCCGTTCGTGCGCACACCGCTCTCGACGGTGTAACCGAAACCGGTTCCGGGATTTGGGCCGGTGTGGGCGAGGTGGAAGGCGAACCAGTCGCCGATCGCCTTGCGCACCGACGCGTCAGGTGCGCCGCCGTCGTGGCCGCCGCCGTACCAGAGGACCTTCACCGGTGCGCCGGTCGCGGCGACCTGGCGGGCGTTCGCGTCGGCCTGGTCGAGCCCGAACAGCGTGTCCTGCTCGCCCTGCACGAGCAGCGTGGGCGCGGTTATCCGGTCGGTCACGGTCGACGGCGACGAGCGGCGCAGGAGAGCCGCGGTGGCGGGGGAGAGGCGGCCGGTGGTGGCGGCCTCGGTGTACGCGGCACACACCTCCGCGGTGAACCGCCCGCAGGTGAGGGGCGCGCTCGGTGGGGTCGAGCGGCCCGGTGGGGTCGACCCGCCCGGTGGGCTCGACGCGCCCGGTCGGGTCGAGCCGCCTGGCACGGACGAGCCACCCGACCCCCCCGAGCCGGCTGCTGGAGCGGAATCGGCCGCCGGTGCCGAGGCGTCTGGTGGGGCCGAGCCGTGCGTAGGGGCGGTACCGGCAGGCGCACCAGAGGCCGGGCCGTCGGCGGGGGAGAGCCCGGCGGAGAAGAAGATCCCGGCCCACCCTCGCTTGAACACCCCGTCGGGTGCGAAGGCGCCTTGTGCGGCGGTGTCGGTGGGAAGGGGGGCGGTCGATGCCGCGTTCGGGAACAGGGCCTGGCCCAGGTCGTTCCAGGTGATCACGGGGGCGATGGCGTCGATCCGCCGGTCGTACCCGGCGAGCAGTAGTGCGAGCGCGCCACCGTAGGAACCGCCCGTGACTCCGACGCGGGGGTCGCCCGGCCCGTCCTGCGTCACCTCGGGTCGCGTGGCGAGCCAGTCGACCAACGCCCGGGCGTCGGCGACCTCGTGGTCGGGGTCGTCCAACGAGATCTGCCCGGTGCTCGCGCCGAAGCCACGCGCCGACCAGGTCAGTACGACGAACCCACGGGCGACCAGATCGCGGGCGTCCGAATCGACCGAGGCCTTGCTGCCGCCGAAACCGTGCGCGACGAGGACGGCGGGAGCGGGGGTGGTGGCGGGCAGGTAGAGCGTGGTGTCCAGGCTCACCGGGGCCGTGGTACCCGGACCGCCCGGCACCTCGATGCGCTGCTCCTGCGTGCGGACGTCAGGGGTGGCCCCGGTGGCCGGCGTCGCGTTCGCGGTGCCGACCGACACCACCACGGCGACCATGGCGAGGGCGATGGCCGCCGCGAGGGCGCGCAGCGGCGGCCGGCCGCGCAGGGTTCGGTGCACAGGACGACGTTATTCGAAGCTCTGTGACTCTCCCGCGAGCCACCCTCAGCCGTCTCTCAGGGCCGGTGGAGGATCGGGTCCTCAGAGGACGTCGTCGAAATGTTCCACGTGCGGCGCACCGTCGAAGAACGGACTGATCAGCGCGCGCCACCGCGTGTAGTTCTCCGACTGCCGGAAGCCGACCGTGTGCGCCTCGATGCTGTCCCACTCGATCAGCAGGACGAAGCGGGTGGGGGTCTCGACGCTGCGGGTGAGCCGGGCCTCGCGGTACCCCGGCGTGTCGGACACGAACTTGATGCCCTCGCGGACGGCCCCGGCGAACTGCTCCTCGGTACCCGGTTGGACGGCGAAATCAGCGATCTCCAACACCATGGCCGCATCCTTGCACGGCTCCGGCTCCCTGACCTGGAGGTGCCCGGAGCTCAAGGAGTGCGGACGGAACATTCTGGGCACCATCACCGCATGGAGCACTTCACGATCGCGACCGTTGCCGAGCAGAGCGCCGACTTCCGCCGGGTCCTGTGGACGGGCGAGCACACCCAGCTCGTCATCATGACGATCCCGCCGGGCGGGGAGATCGGTGAGGAGGTGCACGAGGGAATTGACCAGATCCTGACCTTCGTCAGCGGTATGGGCGAGGCGCGGGTGAGCGGTAGGACCAAGGCGGTGGCGGCGGGTGACCTCGTCGTCGTGCCGTCGGGCAAGAAGCACAATTTCGTCAACACAGGGCCGAACCCGCTGGTCCTCTACACCGTGTACGGACCTCCGGAGCACGCCGACGGCGTCGTGCACCGCACGAAGGAGGAAGCCGACGAGGCCGAGGAGGCCGGGAAGGACGAGCCGCCCACGAAGTAGCCCGCCCCGCGAGCGCCCGCCCCGCATAACGACCGAGAACGACCCGCGCGCGGGATGCGGGCGACTCGAGGGCGGGGATCAGGCGACTCGCGGGTGGATTGCGGGCGGGTCGTCGGGGCGAGCCTCCGCTACTGCCGGCGGGCTCGGGCGCGCCGCTTCCCCTCGTGCATGGCCTGCACCCGGGCGATCGGGATGGTGTGGCCCTCCTCGACCAGGTCGGCGGGCAGTAGCTGCGGCTCGGGCATCCGCTCGTGCCATGGGTCGCCGTCCGCCAGCAGCCCGACGGCGGTGCGGACGGTGAAGTCGGCCGGTACGACGTGGTCGAGCTCCTCCCACGTGACGGGGAACGAGACCGGTGCGCCGGGGCGGACGCGCGGGCTGTAGGCCGCCACCACGGTCGCTCCGCCGGACCGGGTGGAGTCGACGAAGACCTTGCCGTCGCGATCGTCCTTGATGTAGGCCGTGGTCGCGACCTCGGGGTCGAGGCGCTCGGCGCGAGCGGCGATCGCCCGCGTCGCGGCCGCCGCGTCCTCGATCCCCACGCCCGGATCGAGCGGCACGAACACGTGCAGGCCCTTCGCCCCGCTGGTCTTCACCGCTCCCTCGAGCCCGGCATCAGCCAGGGCCTGCCGCACCAGCCGGGCGGCGCCCACGACGTGCGGGAACGCGTCGCCTGCTGGAGGGTCGAGGTCGAGCACCAGGTGGGTCGGGTGGTCCTCTCCGGCGCGGATGAGCGTGGGGTGGTACTCCACGGCCCGCTGGTTCGCGAACCACAGCAGTGTCCGGCGGTCGTTACACAGGGCGTAGGACACCTCGCGCCGCGACGCCTCGGCCCACACGGTCGTCGTCCGCACGAAGTCCGGGGTGTACTTCGGCACGTTCTTCTGCATGAATAACGTTCTGAGCCTGAAGTCCCTGTTCAGGACGCCGCGATCGACGTCCAGTCCGGCTCTGGTCCGGCTCTGGTCGGGTCAGCGGCCGCTGGCCGCGCCGTCAGCCTTCCGACCCCAGACCCCGTCGATCGCGTGGCGCATCCGATCGTCAGAGTTGGGCATCAGGTGGCCGTAGGTTCTGAGGACGAGGGTGGCGTCCTCGTGACCGAGGTACTCGGCGACCGCCACGACGGATTCGCCGGCCTGCAGCAGGATGGAAGCGAAGTGGTGTCGTAGGTCATGTGACGTCGTGCCTGTCGGCAGGTTCGCGGCCGTGACCGCCCGCTGGAAGATGAAGGTCTGTACGTATTTGTGTCGGTACGGTCGGCCTGCAGAGCTGGTGAAGATGCATCCGTCCG
>JAODNO010000028.1 GCA_025465235.1 Pseudonocardia sp. | reverse complement strand
CGTCCCCGGCGGGCTCGCCCTCGGCCCGGTGCTGCTCCTCCTGGCCTGGGTCGTCACCTCGGCGACCGGGGTGCTCGACCCGCGGACGCTCTCCGCGCCGTGGACGGTCGTCGCGACGTCCGGCGAGCTGATCGCCGACGGCAGGCTGCAGAGCAACCTCCTCACCTCTGTGCAGCGCGCCGGTATCTCGCTCGTGCTCGGGGTCGGACTCGGCGTGGCGCTCGCGCTTCCTGCAGGGCTGAGCCGCGTCGGCGAGGCGCTCATCGACGGGCCCGTGCAGATCAAGCGCGCCATCCCGACCCTTGCCCTGATCCCGCTCGCGATCATCTGGTTCGGGATCGGCGAGGAGATGAAGATCATCATGATCGCGGCGAGCGTCTTCGTACCGGTCTACATCAACACGCACGCGGCGCTGCGCAGCGTCGACCACCGGTACGTCGAGCTCGCCGAGACCGTCGGGCTCTCCCGAGCGGAGTTCGTCCGCCGGGTGGCGCTGCCCGGAGCCCTGCCGGGCTTCTTCACCGGCCTGCGGCTTGCGGTGACGATCTCGTGGATCGCGCTCGTCGTCGTGGAGCAGGTGAACGCGACCAGCGGGATCGGCTACCTGATGACCCAGGCACGTACGTACGGGCAGACCGAGATCATCGTCGTCGGGCTCGTCGTCTACGCCGCCTTCGGGCTGGTCGGCGACACGGTGGTCCGCGCCGTCGAGAGGAGGGCGCTGTCGTGGCGACGGACGCTGGGCAGTTGAACAGCAGGCCCGGGCTGATCGACCCAGCGGTGGCGCAGACCGCTCAGGCCGCCGTGCGGACGCGCGGGCTGACCCGCGGATTCGACGGGCGGGTGGTGCTCGACGACGTCGACCTGGACATCGCGGCGGGCGAGTTCGTGGCACTGCTCGGGCGCAGCGGATCGGGCAAATCGACACTGTTGCGCGCCCTGGCCGAGCTCGACGACGGCGTCGCGGGCTCGGGCGAGCTCCGGGTGCCCACCGAGCGTGCGGTGGTGTTCCAGGACTCGCGGCTGCTGCCGTGGGCACGCGTGCTCGACAACGTCGTGCTCGGCCTCGGTGGTCCCGATGCCCGCAGGCGGGGCAACGCGGCGCTCGATGAGGTGGGCCTGGCCGGGCGCGAGCGGGCCTGGCCGAACGAGCTGTCGGGTGGGGAGCAACAGCGGGTCGCGCTGGCCCGTTCGCTCGTCCGCGAGCCCGCTCTGCTGCTGGCCGACGAACCGTTCGGGGCACTCGACGCGCTCACGCGGATCCGGATGCACGCGCTGCTGCGCGAGCTCTACGACCGGCACCGGCCCGCGGTGCTGCTGGTCACGCACGACGTCGACGAGGCCGTCTCGCTCGGCGACCGGGTGCTGGTGCTCGACCGCGGCCGCATCGCCGTGGACCGGGCGATCGCGCTCGACCGGCCGCGGACCCACCGTGACCCCGAGTTCATCGCGCACCGGGAGTTCCTGCTCACGGCACTGGGCGTGGACAGGTGACCGATCGACGTCAGCATCAAGTTCAGCAGCAACGTCAGCTCAGCCTCAACGCGTTCATCTACCCCGCGGGGCACCACGAGGCGGCCTGGCGCCACCCGGCGAGCGCGGCCGAACGGATCTACGACGCGTCGTACTACCAGGGGATCGCCCGCACCGCCGAGGCGGCGACGCTCGACGCGGTGTTCTTCGCCGACGGGCCGGCGCTGCAGGGCGACGTCGCGCACAACGCGGTGGGTCGGCTGGAGCCCATCACGTTGCTCACGGCGATCGCCGCGGCCACCGAACGGATCGGCCTCATCGCCACCGCATCGACGACGTACTACGAGCCCTACAACCTCGCCCGGCTGTTCGGCTCGCTCGACCACATCTCCGGTGGCCGGGCCGGTTGGAACATCGTCACCACGGGCAACGACGCCGCGGCGGCGAACTTCGGCCTCGACGCCCACCCTCCCCACGCCGAGCGGTACGCGCGGGCGCGGGAGTTCGTCGACGCCGTGCTCGCGCTGTGGGACAGCTGGGAGGACGACGCAGTCGTCCTCGACCGCGCGGCCGGGATCTACGCCGACGCGAGCAAGATCCACGAGATCGGCCACGCGGGCGAGTACGTGCGGGTGCGGGGCCCGTTCAACCAGCCGCGCCCGCCACAGGGGCACCCGGTGCTCGTGCAGGCAGGCGCGTCCAATGACGGGCGCGCCTTCGCCGGCCGATACGCGGAGGCGATCTTCACGGCGCACCAGCGGCTGGCCGACGCGCAGGCTTTCTACGCCGACGTGAAGGCGAAGGCCGCGAGTTTCGGCCGCCGGCCGGAGCACGTGAAGGTCCTGCCGGGGATCAGCCCGTTCATCGCCGGCACCGAGACCGCGGCCCGTGCCCTGGAGCGGGAGTTCAACGAGCTCACGGAGCGGCCGACGGTGCGCGGGCTGCTGCACCGGCTGGCCGGGGCGCGCGGACATCGCGTGTTCGCCGGCACCCCAGAACAGGTCGCCGACACGATCGAGGAGTGGTTCGGCTCGGGTGCCGCGGACGGCTTCAACGTGATGCCGCCCTA
>JAODNO010000007.1 GCA_025465235.1 Pseudonocardia sp. | reverse complement strand
ATTGATCTCAGCAATCGCCCGTCTACCAGGAGCTTCACCCGTTCGAGGTCACGCCACGCCGTACACCCGCTGACCGGCCCCAACGTCAGGTTGGCAAAGGCTCAGTCGCGGGCGCCTCGTGGTTTGGGGCGGTTCGAGAGGTGGTACGGAGTCGGGCGCTGGCAAAAGGGTTCATCGCAGCTGATCCACCTCCCGTTGGGCGTGCAGCAGCTAGCGGGACTGACCGCATGTGTCATGTGCGTGTACACGGGTATCCCTCATCGCAGGTTGCTCGCATCTGGTCTGAAGGGACGCTCCGATGGTGCAGCTAATCGCCCAGGCCCCTCCGCCCGACTTCGGCGGCGGGTTCAACATCCTGCAAAGCTTGCAGAGCGCGTTCACTACGTTAGTCGGCTACTTGCCCCAGATCGTCGGCGCGATCGTCGTGCTGATCGTTGGCTACATCATCGCCAAGATCCTGAACATAGTGATCACCAAACTACTGCGCCGAGCCAAGCTCGACGCGCGGTTGACCTCGACCTCCGGGGACCGATTCGTCGAAAGGGTGAGTCCGGGCGGCAGCCCCGCTCGGCTCGTCGGCGGGGTCGTGTTCTGGGTGATCATGCTGTTTGTGATTTCCTCGGCGATCGGCACGCTGAACATCCTGGCGCTGACGGGGTTCATGAACCTGGTGCTGAGCTATCTACCGAATGTCCTGGCCGCCCTGCTGATCTTCATCGTGGCGGCCGCGGTCGCCGGGTCGATCGGCGGACTCGCACACCGCACCATGGGCGACACACCCACCGGGCGCGTGGTGCGAACCGGCGGCCCGGCGCTGGTCATGGCGATTGCCATCTTCATGATCCTGACCCAGCTCGGCATTGCCCCGGTTATTGTCACCGCCACCTACATCGCCCTGATCGGCGCGATCGCGCTGGGGGCGGCGCTGGCTTTCGGCCTGGGCGGCCGGGACGCCGCGGCGGACATGATCAACCACAGCTACCGCAAGGCGCAGGAGCAGTCCGACACAGTCCGCCAGGACGCCCAACGCGCCGGCGAACGCGGGCAGCGGGACGCGCAGCGGGCCCGCGAGCACGAAGCCCAGGCACAACCAGATGAACAGGGCATTTCGCGCCCGACGCATCCGTCCAGCCAGCAGACCCCGCGGAGCGGTCCGGGCCTGGCCCCGTAGACGTCGCCCCTCACATCGCCGCCGGACTCCTCAACCCGAGCCGGCGGCGGCACCACACCCTCCGACCGGCTCATCGTCTGGGCAAGCCGCCGAGGGGGGACGCGAACGCGACGATCCCTTTCCCTGCCCCAAATCAGCAGCGACCGATCGCCCTAGCTCGGGGAGGTAGCATCACCTGGTGGTTGCTGGGCTTGGCGTCTTCATGCACTTCTCCGCGCAGCGGTGGCTGAACAGGCTGCACGACGCTGTGGGCGTCGCTGGCCTCGCGGCCTCCGCCGCGCTACCCGGCCTGTCCGCCAGACTGGACCAGCATGTCGCGTCGGTGCGCGATGCCACCACGCTCGGATTCGAAGCAACAGCGCCGATCGCGGGCTTAGTACTGCTGGCCAGCTACGGCCACGGCGTTCTCAACCACGCCCGCGAACGCGGGTGGCAGCCGCCGTCCGCCGACCCCATGGCCTGGCGCACAGCAGACTGGACCAGCCTGCGCCTCACCGCGGTGTGCGCGCTAGCCCAGAGCGGACAGGACACCCCGCCGGCCCACCCGCCGCTCACGTTGTAGAACGGCCGCGGCAGGACCCGCGCAACGAGCCCCGGTTCGGCGCGGGTCGTGCTGGCCATGGCCCGATCTCAATTTCGGTGAACGTTCGATTCGTGAGCGGTTCTGTCCGTCGACGTTCGAGCATCGCCTGGACGCGTATTCGGTCGCTATAGACGTCCAGATGAAGGCATGCCGTTCGTCCGCCCTGGATGGTCTGCCAGCTTCTGCGCAACGTCCGGCTTGCTCGCCAGAAAGGCCTCCGTCCAGTCCGACCCGATTCGCGATCGAGGTGGAGTTCCGGCTCCGGCCTGCGCCGGTCGCTGTCTTTACGCGCCGAAGCGCCGCCCCAATCGGGCGCGCAGCCGGTCCAGCACGGGCTCGAGCCGGTCGAGAACGTCCAGGGCGTGACAATGTGGTGATCTTGCTTCCTCGAGTTGTCGGCGCTGCGCGAAGCGGGGCGGACCTCGAGGACCAAACTCCCCGCGGGCCGCCCCTTGGTCCAGACCCTGTGAGAAAGGAACTGGACCCACGCCCAGCATGCTCCAGTCTCGGCACCTTGGCGAGGTGAACGAGGGCGTTGTCAACGGTTCGCGAAAACTGGATCTGGCCCACTTTCCGTGATCGACTTGGCCTCGGCTGGGTGTGTCGTGGCCGGCTCTTGATCACAGAGGAGTGATCATCTTCGACCGTGTTGATCAGGCTGGGGTTCGGGTTCTGCTGCCGCACCTGGCGGATGTGGTGATCGAGCGGATCAACGAGGTCGGTGGAGCGGTGCGGATCTGGGCGCGCCCACGGGCCGGGCGGGGGGCGTGTCCGTGCTGCGGGGCCGGGTCGGCGCGGGTGCACAGCCGGTATGAGCGGCGGTTGGCCGACGCGGCGGTGGCCGAGCGGCGGGCGGAGATCCAGCTGCGGGTTGACGGTGGCCCCGGACCCGGGTAGCCGGGCACGGCGCCGCGAAAGGTGCCTGCTCGCGGAGGTGGTTGAGACCCGCCGATTGTCAGGGCTACGCGCCTGCGCGCGTGTCCGCGTACCGGTCGACGCGTTACTGATCGAGATGTCTCGCCCCACCGATCCGCATATCCGCGAGGAGGTCCGGCACCGACAGCATCTCCATCCGGCCCCCCACCACTGAACAGCATCCGTGGATGCACAGTGTCCCGCGACAACACCAGAACGCCTGACGACAGCTCTCTAAGCGGCACGACCCTTCGGCCGTTCATCGTCCACGTCGTGGTGGCGGCCTCAATGAGCCTTTGCCAACCTGATCACGCGTTGGCGATCATGAGGGTCTGAACTGCGGCGATGAGCGTGTCGGCGTTGCTGGGGCTGGAGCGGATCTTGCGCAGGATCCGCCAGTTCTTCAGCTCGGCGTT
>JAODNO010000723.1 GCA_025465235.1 Pseudonocardia sp. | reverse complement strand
GCACCACACCCGGAACGAGGACCAGGCACCTGCGCTCCGCCTCCGCCGGCTCGAGCGCCACCGGGGCGCCGGGCTCCCCCGCCTGCTCCACGAGCTCCGCGGCGAGCGCGGCCTCGCCGACGTCGTCCACCGCGATGTTCACGACCGCGCGTGGCGCGAGCAGCGGTGGCGCCTCCAGCTCCGCGGCAAGCAGTGCGAACCGCGGCCCGCTCGCAGCGATCAGGGCACGGACGGCGAGGGTGCCGTGCCCGGGGATGTACGTAGCCGCCGAGCGGGCCGTCGAGTGCTTCGCGAGTTCGGTCTCCGCCTCCAGCAGGACCACCGAACGGGTGGCAGCGAGCTCATAGGCGATCGACGCGCCGGCAATCCCGCCACCGATCACGACGACGTCCGCTGAGCTGCGCATGTGCCCGACGCTAGGGCATGTCGAGTGGAGCATCCGGCTCGCGGGACACGCGCAGGCCGGAAAACCGGTGGCGCCCCGGTTCCCCGCCCGCCTATGGTTCCTCCCATGCGCCTGTAGAGACGACCGCCTCGCGCGGCACCGCGGCCATGGACCTCCGTCCGCGCCGCCCGTCCCAGCCACCCCGGCCGACCCTGGATGAGATCCGGGCCCTTTCCCCGCATCGGTGTGCCGGCCTCGTCCTTCCTGCAGGAGGCACTCATGCGTGATCCGTTGCTGTCCACCGTCCTCGCCGACACCGTTCTTGCCGACACCGTCCTCGCCGACACCGTGCCCGTAGACACGGTGCCCGGCGAGCCGGCTCTCGACCCGGCCGGAGCCGAACCGGCGCCGGTCAACCGCGCGGCCCGTCGCGGCCGCTCGGGCAAGCAGGCACCGAGCGGAGCCCTGCATGCCGGCTCCGCCGGCCACGCCCGGGCGGCTCAGGGCCGCCGGATCAACCCGGTGCGTCGCACCGGCTGATCCGCCCTCGGTACCGCCGGCCTCGCGTCCACGGGGCCGGCGGTACCTCGCTCCACCCTGACCCCGGCCCGGCTCGGCCGCGACATGGACACATCTCACTGTTCCGCAGCGGCCTCAATCCACGACACGTGTCCATGTGGCGGACGTGCTCCCGTCCGGCGGCCGGGGACGGCTGTGCCGGTACGTGTGACCATGGTGGTGTGGGCGACGACATCGGGACCAGCGTCTGGTGGGCCGCGCCCGTCATGCCGGACGCCGCACCCGGCCTCGTCTCGCTGCTGGACCCGCACGAGCGGGCCCGGCTCGACCGCTTCCGGATGGCCGCCGACCGCGCGCGCTACCTCGCCGCGCACGCGCTCACCCGGCTCGTGCTGGCCGACGCCGTCGGGCGTTCCGCCGCGGAGCTCGAGTTCGACCGCACCTGCCAGTGCGGGCAGCAGCACGGTAAGCCCGTGCTCCTCGGCGGCCCCGGATTCTCGCTCACCCACGCCGGAGATCTCGTCGGCGTGGCCGTGCATCCGAGGGGCCCGGTCGGCCTCGACGTCGAAGAGGTTCGCGACCTCGCCGACCTTGCCTCGATGGCGGCCCACGTCTGCTCGCCCGGCGAGTCCGTGCTCGACGTGTCGTCCTTCTTCGCGGTGTGGACGCGCAAGGAGGCGCTGCTCAAGGCCACCGGCGCCGGGTTGTCGAGTCCGATGGCGGCGATCACGCTGGGGCCGTCGGGAGTGCGGGAGTGGACGGGCGACGGAGCGCCGTCCGAGCCGGTGTGGCTGCGCGACCTGCGTCCCGCCGACGGCTACCTGGCCGCGCTCGCCGGGCTCGGTGGCGAGCCGTCGCACGTCCGTGAAGCCGACGGCAACGACGTGTTGCACGCCGAGGTGGCCTGAGCCGGCGGTAGCGCCGCTCCAGATCGCCGCGCCCTCGTCGCGCCGTCGGGTGGAGCGGAGCGCCGCTGCGGGAGACTGTCGGTGGGCTCAGGGATGATGGCGGCGTGGGCGCGCGGTGGGTGCTGCACCTCGACATGGACGCGTTCTTCGCCTCCGCCGAGCAGCTCACCCGTCCCACCCTCCGCGACCGGCCGGTGATGGTGGGCGGGCTCGGGCCGCGCGCCGTCGTGGCTGGGGCCAGCTACCAGGCGCGCGTGTTCGGAGCCCGCTCGGCGATGCCGATGGGCCAGGCCCGCCGATTGTGCCCGCACGCCGTGGTGCTGCCGGCGCGGTTCGCGCTGTACCAGGCGCTGAGCGAGCGGGTGATGGGCGTGCTCGCCGACGCTGCGCCGGTGCTCGAGCCGGTGTCGCTGGACGAGGCGTTCCTGGAGCCCCCTGTGCTCGCGGGAGCAGCGGTGGCCGATGTCGAGCGGTTCGGCACGGAGCTGCGGGCCGCGGTGCGCGATGCCACCGGGCTCCCCGCCTCCGTGGGAGCCGGCTCGGGCAAGCAGCTGGCCAAGATCGCGTCCGAGCTCGCGAAGCCCGACGGGCTGCGCGTGGTGGCGGCGCAGGAGGAGCAGGCGGTTCTCGCGCCGCTTCCGGTGCGCGCCCTGTGGGGCGTCGGGCCGGTGGCCGAGGCCGGGCTGCGCAAGCTCGGCGTGCACACCATCGGCGAGCTGGCCGCAATGGACCTGCGGGAGCTCACCGGGCTGCTGGGCACCGCAATCGGCACCGAGCTGCATCGCCTCGCCCGCGGCCTGGACGAGCGGCCGGTGGCGCCGCGGGGCGCGGCGAAGCAGGTGAGCGCGGAGACCACGTTCGACACCGACCTCACCGCGATGACCGCCGTGCACGACGCCGTCGCCAGGATGACGGAGGCGGCGCACCGGCGGCTCCTGGTGTCGGGACGGGCGGCGCGCACCGTCACGGTCAAGGTGCGCAGCGCCGACTTCTCCACGTCGAGCCGCTCGGAGACCGCAGGCAGCGGGAGCACCGACCTCGACACTCTCACCGCGGTGGCACAGCGCCTGGCGCGGGCCGCCGTGCCCGAGGGTGGGGTCCGGTTGATCGGGGTGTCGCTGGCCGGGCTCATCGACGATCCGCCTCCCGCGCTGTTCGAGCCCGCCCGGCTCGAGGCCGTACCGGCCGAAGCGCCGGCGCCCGAGCCCGGCGATCCGGGGCAGCAGCCGACGGACGGCAGCGCAGCGATCGACACCATCGCCCGCCCGTGGCGCCCCGGCGACGACGTACGACACCCCAAGCACGGCCATGGCTGGGTACAGGGGGCCGGGCACGGCCGCGTCACGGTCCGGTTCGAGACCTGCAGCACCGGCCCAGGGCGAGCGCGCACCTTCGCCGCGGACGATCCCGACCTCGTCCGCGCCGACCCGCTGGGGAGCCTGGACTGACTGTGAGGATGGTCAGATGATCGGGGCTTGATCAAGCGTCCACCGGCGGCCGCCACGGGCGCGGCGGCAGCACCGGAAGCCCGCTCGGGGCGCACTGGCCGCCGCGCTCCCCCGCCAGCCGGAAGATCAGCCAGCCGATCACACCCGCCAGGATCGAGCCGGTCAGGATGCCGATCTTCGCGTCGTTCACGAGAACCGGGTCCTTGAGGGCCAGGTCGGTGATGAACAGCGCCACCGTGAACCCGATACCCGCGAGTCCGGCACCTCCGAGGATCTGCCCCCACCGCAGCGTGTCGGGCACCCGGCCGATCCCGGTACGCAGCGCCACCCAGGTGCCCAGGGTGACGCCGATCAGTTTGCCGACCGTCAGCCCCACGACGATGCCCCAGAAGAGCGGCGACGCGAGGGCGGCGGCGAGGGTGGCAGCCGTGAGCACCACGCCGGCGTTGGCCAGCACGAAGATCGGGACGATGACATAGCTGCTCCACGGCTGGATGCGCAGCTGCAGCCGCTCGTTCGGCGACACGGCCTCGGTCACCGCGGTCTGTGCCGCGAGCGCCCGCTCCGGGCTCGGGTCGACGATGAAGCTACTGCCCAGCACCTGAACCCTCGCAATGTCGCGCGGCCGCGGGGCGTAGGCGTTGACGAGCAGGCCCAGCGCCACCCCGACGACGCTCGGATGCACTCCGGACCGCAGCACCGCCAGCCACATCACCACCGCGATGATCACGTAGATCGGGGTGCGCCAGAACTGGACGTACCGCAGCGCGAGCAACGCGAGGAACAGCACTCCCGCCACGGCCACGGCGGTGAACTGCACGTTGTCGGTGTAGAAGAACGCGATGGCGGCGACGGCGCCGATGTCGTCGACGATCGCGAGCGCGAGCAGGAACACCCGCAGCTGATCGGGGCAGCGGGGCCCGACCAGCGCGAGCATGCCGATCACGATTGCGGTGTCGGTGGAGATCGGGATGCCCCAGGCTCCCGCGGCCTCCCCGCCCGCGTTGAACAGCAGGAACAGCCCAGCCGGCACGGTCAGCCCGCCGAGTGCAGCCAATGCGGGCGTGGCGAGGGCGCGAATCCCGCGGAGCTCACCGAGCACCATCTCGCGGGAGATCTCCAGCCCGACGCTGAAGAAGAACAGCACCATCAGGCCGTCGTTGATCCAGTGCCGCAGGTCGTAGGTGAGCTCGGCGGCGCCGAGACGGAACGACAGCTCGGTGTGCCAGAAGTTCTCGTATCCCGTGCCGAGGTTGGCCCAGATGAGTGCGATCACTGCAGCAATGAGCAACAGCACCGCCGAGCCTGATTCGGTCCGCATGAAGGACCGCGCGGCCCGGCTCAGGTCGCCACGCTCGGATAAAGTTGTCACCGCCACAGGCAGATCCTGCCAGTCGGACGTCCCTGGCCCGGACGTCGCAGCCCAGGAGGACATGATCACGCTCGACCCCCGGATCGGGAGCTACGACCATCTGCACGGCGTGCTCGGCGCGGAGCTCACACTCCTCGAGTACGGCGACTTCGAGTGCCCGTACTGCCGCAAGGCAGCCCCGGTGATCGAGGAGGTGCGGCGGCGCCTCGGCGACCGCCTCCTCTTCGCGTTCCGCCACTTCCCGCTGGCCGAGCTGCACCCGTACGCCCTGTCGGCCGCTGTCGCGTCCGAGGCCGCGGCGCTCAAGGGCCAGTTCTGGCCCATGCACGAGCGGCTGTTCGCCGGCGACGAGCCCAGGCTGACCCAGGACGACCTGCGCCGCTACGCCAAGGAGATCGGCGTTCCCCCGGAGAAGGTGGTGTGGCCCGCCACCCAGTTCGTCGAGGACCGCGTGGAGGCCGACTTCAACTCCGGGGTCCGCAGCGGAGTGCGGGGCACCCCGACGTTCTTCGTCAACGGCGTGCAGTACCACGGGGCCGTCTCGGTGAGGGATCTCATCGACGCTCTCGAGCAGTGAGAGTGGCGACCTGGAACCTGCTGCACGGACTGGAC
>JAODNO010000698.1 GCA_025465235.1 Pseudonocardia sp. | reverse complement strand
GATGACGCGCGCCGAGCAGCCGGTCGACGCACTCGTGACCGTCGTCGTGACCCACCGGGTCAAGAAGGAGGACACCGACGCCTTCCTGGAATGGCAGAAGCACATCACGGCCGCCGAGGGTGAGTTCGCCGGATTTCGCGGGTCCGAGATCTTCCGCCCGGTCGAAGGCATGCAGGAGGAGTGGACAACGCTGTACCGCTTCGACTCCCCCGCCACGCTCGACAAGTGGTTGACGTCCGGTAGGCGACAACAGCTGCTCGACGAAGGAAAACAGTTCGAGGACTTCCAGCTGCGCACCGTCGACAACTCCTTCGGCAACTGGTTCGCCTTCGACGAGCACGGTCAGGAGGCCCCGCCGCCATCGAACGCGAAGTCCGCACTCGCGGTGTGGGTCGGCCTCTACCCCACGGTCATGCTGTTGACCCTGGGCCTGACTGCGCTGTTGCCGGGCCTACTGCTGTGGCAGTCGCTGCTGATCGGCAACCTCCTGTCCAGCCTCGTGATGACCTACTTCACGATGCCGCGCTACGGGAACCCGTTGTTGCACTGGTGGCTGCGACCCGCCGCCGACGCACGGCAGCCGCGCACCAACCTGCTCGGCATCGGCGTGGTGATCGGGGTCAACATCCTCTGGGCCGTCGTGTTCTACCTGGTCACCGAGCGTTTCTGGACGGTCCTGTGATCCCGCGCCCGTTTCCTCGTCCTCATGACCGGAGCAACGCCTCATGGATCTCCACACCATCACCGAAGTGATCCCCCGCGGCGATGCGCCGGGGCAGCGGTGGCGCGCCGGTGACGCGTGGCTGGCGGGGGGCACGTGGCTGTTCTCCACCCCGCAGCCGGATCTGCGCCGACTCGTCGACCTCACGACTCTCGGGTGGGAGTCGCTGGTCGTGGGCGACGCCGGCGTGGAGATCGGCGCGACGTGCACGATCCGTGAGCTCCACGGTTTCACCCCACCGGCGGAGTGGACCGCCGGTCCTCTGCTGGCCGTCTCCTGTGAGGCCTTTCTCGCGTCGTTCAAGGTCTGGAACGCGGCGACGGTGGGCGGCAACATCTGCATGTCACTGCCCGCCGGGCCGATGATCTCGATGTCGGTGGCTCTCGAGGCCACCTACACCCTCTGGGCTCCCGACGGCTCCGAGCGGGTCGTGGACGCAGCGGACTTCGTCACGGGTGACCAGGAGAACATCCTCGGAGCCGGCGAGGTCCTGCGCCGTCTCGACGTGCCGGCGGCCGCGCTGCAGAAGCGGTACGCCGTGCGACGGATGTCGCTGACCCGGCTCGGCCGATCGACCGCGTTCCTCATCGGCACCCGGTGTCCGCGCACCGGCGAGCTCGTGCTGACGGTCACCGCGGCGACGACCCGTCCCGTACGGCTCCGGTTCGCGACGCCGCCCGATGCCATGGATCTGCGCAGGCGGTTGCACGAGGCGATCCCGGACGACCTGTACTTCGACGACCCCAACGGGACCCCCGAGCACCGTCGGCATCTGACCGCGTACTTCGCCGAGCAGATTCGGGTCGAGCTCACGTCAGACGGAGGTGTTGCGGCGTGACCTACCACGTCAACGGCAGGACGTTCAGCGCTGAGCCCGCACCGGGCCAATGCCTGCGGACGTTCCTCCGCGAGCTCGGCCACTTCGGCGTGAAGAAGGGCTGCGACTCCGGCGACTGCGGGGCGTGCACCGTCTGGCTCGACGGTCTGCCGGTCCACAGCTGCATCACACCAGCGTTCCGCGCCGACGGGCGGGCGGTGACCACCATCGAAGGGCTCGCTGCTGACGGGCGGCTGCATCCCATGCAACGCAACTTCCGGGACGCGCCGGGATTCCAGTGCGGATTCTGCACGGCCGGCATGGTGATGACTGCCGCTTGCCTCGACCAGTCCCAGCTCGCGGACCTGCCGAGGGCCCTGAAGGGCAACCTGTGCCGATGCACCGGCTATCGCGCCATCGAGGATGCGGTGCAGGGCCTCGTCGCCACCGAAGCCGCGCCGCCCGGCAACGCCGTGGGCGCCAGCGTGGCGCCACCGGCGGCCGACGACGTGGTGACGGGCCGCGCCGAGTACACGATGGACACGGCGGTCGAGGGGCTCCTGCACCTCAAGCTGGTTCGCTCGCCTCATCCGCACGCGCGCATCGTCGCGATCGAAACGGAAGCGGCCCTGGCCGTTCCCGGGGTCCGGCGGGTGTACACGTGGAAGGACGTGCCCCGCAAGCGCTTCACCACCGCGATCCACACCGACCATCTGGTCGATCCCGACGACACCTTCATCCTCGACGACGTGGCCCGCTTCGTCGGGCAGCGCGTGGCTGCTGTGCTGGCCGACAGCGTGGCAGCCGCCGAAGCAGGATGCGCAGCAGTGACGGTCACCTACGAGGCCCTACCCGCGGTGTTCGATCCGGAGGAGGCGATGTCGCCCGGCGCACCGCAGGTACACGCGGGGGACTCCGAGAGGTTCATCCGCGACCCCGAGCGGAACATCCTCCTCAATCTCCACGGTCATGTCGGCGATGTGGATGCCGGTTTCGCCGAGGCCGATGTGATCCACGAAGCGACTTACACGATCCCCCGGGTGCAGCACGCCCACCTCGAGACCCACGGTTCCATCACCTGGCTGGACGCGGACGGAAAGTTGAACGTCCGGACCAGCTCGCAGTCCCCGTCGATCGCCAAGGTCAAGCTCGCCCACCTCTTCGATCTGCGGCCCGACGAGCTGCGAGTGTTCTGTCGCCGGGTCGGCGGAGGATTCGGTGGGAAACAGGAGGTGTTCACCGAGGACATCTGCGCGCTGGCCACTCTCGACACCGGCCGCCCGGTCAGCCTCGAGTTCACGCGCGAGGAGGAGTTCATCGGAACATCCCCGCGGCATCCCATGAAGATCTCGGTCAAGCTCGGGGCGCGCGCGGACGGCAGGCTCACCGCATTCCAGTTCCGGAACGTCTCCAACACCGGCGCCTACGGCAATCACGGCGGGGAGACGCTGTTCGCGTCCATGGGCTCGGCCATCGCGATCTACCGCTGTCCGAACAAGAAACTCGACGGATACTCGGTCTACACCCACACGCTGCCCTCGGGTGCCCTTCGTGGCTACGGGATGACCCAGCCCGCCTTCGCGGTGGAATGCGCCATCGACGAGCTCGCCCGCGCGCTCGGACAGGATCCGATGGAGCTCCGGCGCAAGAACATCGTGCGCCCCGGCGACCCCCTCGTGTCCGTCGAGGCCGGTCCGAGCGACGTCAGCTTCAGCGGCAACGGACTCGACCTGTGCATCGATGCCGTCGACCGGGCCCTGCGCGAGGCCTGTGAACCGCCGCCGGGCGAGGACTGGCTGGTCGGGACCGGCACAGCCATCTCGATGCACGACACGGCGCCACCGACCGAGCACATCTCCGAGGCGTGGGTGACGCTCCAGGCGGACGGAACCTACGAGGTGGCGATCGGCACGGTGGAGTTCGGGGAGGGCACGACCACGGCCCATCTGCAGATCGCCGCCGATCAGCTCCGCACCGCCACGTCGCGGGTGCGGATCGTCCAGTCCGACACGGACCGGAACGGCTTCGACACGGGTGCGTTCGCCAGCGCCGGGCTGTTCGTCGCCGGCAATGCGGTGCTCGCCGCGTCCCGCGCGCTGCAGGCACGCATCCTTTCTTTCGCCGCGGAACACACCGGCGTCGACGTCGGATCGTGTGTCCTGGACGACGACGCCGTGCGATGTGCCGGCGCCCGCGTTCTCCTGTCGGAGCTGGCCGAGGCGGCACGCACGCGGGGCATCCTGCTCGCCGAGGCCCGAAAGGCCTACGGGTCGCCGCGCAGCGTCGCCTTCAACGCACAGGGCTTCCGGGTGGCCGTCCACCGGATGACGGGGGAGATCCGCGTACTGCACAGCGTCCAGGCCACCGACGCCGGCGTGGTCATCAATCCCGAGCAGGTGCGCGGACAGGTCGAGGGAGGGGTCGTCCAAGGCCTCGGCTTCGTGCTCACGGAGAGCTTCCAGCTCGACGACGAGGGCCGGATGCGCAATCCCAATCTCCGCAACTACCGCATCCCCACCTACGCGGATGCACCCCGCACGGACGTCATCTGCGTGCCGTCGACGGATTCGGTGGGACCGATGGGTTCCAAGGGCATCGCCGAGTGCTGCATCAACCCCGTGGCGCCCGCACTGGCCAACGCGGTGGCCGATGCCACCGGAGTCCGCTTCCGGCACCTTCCGCTGACTCCCGACCGCATCTACCGACGGTTGGTGTCCGAGGCGGTGAGACCCCGCCCGGCGGAACTCCCTGACACCGCATGACGTTCGGCACCGGCGGCCCGTCATCCGACTGAGCGACACCATGCTGGGAGGCAATGGGAGAGCTCGTCGCGGTCGTGGTCCTGGCACTTGTGCTGCTCGCGGCGGTCCAGCGGCCGTTCGGGGGGAACGAGGCCGTGGTCGGTGTCCCGGCCGCAGCACTCGTCGTGGGTGTCGGCCTGGTGCCGGTGGACGCCGCGCTGGCCACCTTCCGCCAACTGCTACCGACCGTGTTGTTCCTGGCCGCGATCCTCGCCTTCGGGCACCTCTGTGCCGGTGCCGGTGTCTTCGCTCACCTCGCCACGCTGACCGGGCGTGCAGCCGCGGGCCGCCCGACCCGGCTGCTCGCCCTCACCGTCGCGCTGGCTGCCGTGGTCACCGCCGTGCTGACACTCGACGCCACGGTGGTGTTGTTGACCCCGGTCGTTCTGTGCACCGCTCGACGTCTCGACGTCGAAGCGCGTCCGAACCTCTACGCCTGCCTGCACCTGGCCAACGCCGGATCGCTGTTGCTACCTGTGTCGAACCTGACCAACCTGCTGGCGTTCACGGCCTCCGGTCTGTCCTTCGGGCGGTTCGCCGCGTTGATGACGCTGCCGTGGCTCCTGACCTGCCTGCTCGAGTGGACCGCCTTGCGCGCCTTCTTCCGTCGCGATCTGCAGGGTGCGGGCACCGAGGTGGACACGCACGGCCCTGCACCTCGGTACGCCATGACGGTCCTCGGGGTCACCGTGGTCGGGTTCGTGGTCACCTCCGCCCTCGGCGTCGCACCGGCCCTCGCTGCCCTCGGCGGCGTGCTGCTGCTCGGCGTTCCGCGGCTGCTGCGTCGCGAGGTCACGCCGCGCGACATCGCACGGCAGGCCAACCCGGGCTTCTGTGTCTTCGTCGTCGCGCTCGGTGTGGTCGTGGACGCCGTCACCCGCCACGGACTCGGCTCGACGCTGGTCGACATCCTGCCTGACGGCGACCGACTGCTGATCCTGGTGGTGCTCGCCTTCGTCGCTGCCGGTCTGGCGAACATCGTCAACAACCTGCCTGCCACGCTGGTGCTACTGCCGGTGGTCGCGGGTCATCCCACCGCTGTCCTGGCTGTTCTGCTCGGCGTCAACATCGGTCCGAACCTGACCTATGTCGGCTCGCTGGCCACGATGCTGTGGCGCCGGTCGCTACCCGCCGCGCATCGGGTGCGGTCCGGACAGTTCCACGCGCTCGGCGCGCTCACCGTGCCGCCGGTGCTGGCCGCCGCCACCCTCGCCCTGTGGGCCTCGTCCATCGTGCTGGGGGTGTGAGAGCGCCCCGCTGCGACAACGCACGCCGAACATCGACCTTGTGCGTTCCGTGGTATTCGGAGCACATCATGCTGCCCGATCAGGGGATCGACGACGGCTGTTCTGCCGGTAGCGTTGCCATTTCCACAATGCACCTGGCGACCGCCGAGATCCGGCGCCGTCGATAGGAGTCGATCATGACGACGTGGGAACCGAAGTCGGCTGTGCGCGCGGTGTGGTGGCTCGTGCTCCTCCGCGGGATCCTGGCGATCCTCTTCGGACTGTTCGCGCTCTTCGCGCCGGGTACAGCGCTGCTCGCCCTGGTGTTCGTCTTCGGAGCGTATGCGATCTTGGACGGCATCACGGCGATTGTGGCCGGGGTGCGGCATCGCAAGGACGAACCGCACTGGGGCTGGCACGTCGTCCAGGGAGTCGTTTCGCTGATCGCCGGCATCGTGGCTTTCGCCTGGCCGGGTGTGACGGTGCTGGCCATCCTTTTCGTGATCGCTTTCTGGAGCATTATCAACGGCGTGGCACAGATCATCGAGTCGTTTGCGATGCGCAGGCGGGGCGCGTCGACGTGGGGCTGGAGCCTGGCAAGCGGTGTCGTCAGCGTGCTCTTCGGCATCGTCCTGCTCGCGCAGCCGGGCGCCGGGCTGATCACGCTCCTGTTGCTGGTCGGAGCGTTCTCCCTCGTCTTCGGGGTCGTCCTCGTCGTGTGGGCGCTGCGCCTGCGGGGCGCGGTCGACGCTCTCGCCGACGCCGGTCCCGACCGGAGGACGTGAGGTCTACGCACTGAACGTCTCGCTCCACAGAGCGATCCGGTGGGCGAGGCGCAGCAGGTCGCGGTCGGTGCCCGGGGCGCCGACCAGGCAGAATCCGGCCGGACGCCCGTCGGAGGTCTGCAGGACAGGCACCGACACCGCCGGTGCGCCTGCCAGGCCGGCCACACACGTACCCAGGCCCCGTGAGCCGTCCAGGCCTGGTACGCCTGCACGGTGCGGAACGCGGCGAGCCACCTCTGGAGAACGTCGGCGGGGACGTCGTCGTCCTGCACCGGCGGGAGGACGCCGCCGGCTGCGAGTCGGTCGCGCAGGACGTCACACGCGAGGGAGACGTCGGGGGAGGCGCACCGCTGTGCCGCCGGGAGCACGACGGTGCGGGCGGCGTCCAGAGCCCGGTCCTCGGTCCCGTCGAGTAGCACGCCCGCGACGCGCAGTGCCGTCGGAGTGTCGCGGGTGAGCCAACCGACCGTGTCGAACGCCGGAGCGAGCGGCAGCACGCCAACCGTGTCGATGGCGCCGTGGCTGGTGCGGATCCCGACCAGCCCCTGATAGGAGGCCGGGATCCGGATCGAGCCCCCGGTGTCGGTGCCGAGTCCGACCGCAGCCTGGCCGAGCGCGACGGCGCTCGCCGGACCGCTGGTGGAACCGCCGCTGATCGCACCCGGTGCGGCGGGGTTCGGCGGCGTGCCGTAGTGGACGTTGGTGCCCGCGAGGCTGTAGGCGAACTCGTCCGTTCGGGCGATCCCGACCACGTCGGCGCCCGCCGCGAGCAGCGCCTCGAGTGCGGGCGCGGAGCGGAGCTGCGGCTGCTGCTCGGCCAGCCATGCGGGGTTGCCCGCACCGACCGGCTGCCCGGCCACGGCGATCAGGTCCTTGACCGCCACTGCGATCCCCGCCAGCGGCAGCGCCGTCACGGCCGTGCGTGCGCCTCTGACCAGCGGATCACCGACGACCCGCCACACCCGCCGGTCGAACGGCGAGGTGGCGGCATCGATCGAGGGATCGGGTTCCACAGCAGGCAGAGGGTAGTACGAGGTCGACCGCCGACACGGTGGCAGGCCACCTACAGATTCGGCTTGACGTCCTGGTCGTAGATGCCGGTCAGGGTCGCCTTCAGTGCGGTCATCTCCGAGTGCACGTCGGCCTGCTGCGTCAGGATGTTGGCGCACGACTTGGCCATCTCCTGGTCGGCACCGGGGAAGAACACCCTGGCCCGGTCCTGCGTTCGGGTGACGGTCAGCTGGTCGATCGCGACCTTGCTCTGCGGGGTCTTCGCCACGAGCGCGGAGACGTCCGCCGACTTGCGGATGGGCATGTAGCCGGTGGCGCCGGCGAAGGTGACGGTGTTCTCCGGGGAGGTGAGGAACTTCAGGAAGGTGGCCGCCGCGAGCTGGTTCTCCTTCGGAATGGCCTTGGGGATCCCGAGGCCGGCACCACCGGTCGGGCACACGGGGGAGGTGGCAGCGGGGCCGCCGGGAAGGGGACCGGCACCCACGTCGAACTTGGCGGTCTTGAGGATGCCCACCAGGCTGCCCGTCTAG
>JAODNO010000655.1 GCA_025465235.1 Pseudonocardia sp. | reverse complement strand
TCGTATCCGCGCACGGCCGGGTTAGGGGAGGCGGAAGTCCACGTCGGCCGGGAGCTGCGCGGTGTCCATCTGGGCCTTCTGCAACTTGCCCGCGTAGTCCCAGTTCATCGACTGCCACCGGGTGAACTGGTCGAGCACCCACACGCCCGACTGGCGGCTCCCGTTCCCCGAGCGTCCGTTGCCGCCGAACGGCAGGTGGGCCTCGGCGCCGGAGGTCGAGTTGTTGACGCTCACCATCCCCGCGCTCACGCGCTCGCGGAAGCGGAACGCGTGCACCGGCGTGGACGTGTAGATCGAGGCCGAGAGCCCGTAGCCGTGCCCGTTCGCCAGCTCGACGGCCTGGTCGAACGTCCCGAACGCGGCTACGCCGACGATCGGGCCGAAGGTCTCGCTGCGGTAGAGCTCGTCCTCGGCCCGCACCCCGTCGACGATCGTCGGGTGGGCGTAGAGGCCTGCCCCCGCGTCACCGGCGAAGCCCTCCCGCGGGTTGTCCGCGGTGATCCGCCCGGTGCCGGTGGAACCGTGCAGTGTGTGGTGGGGGCGCACGAGGTCGAGGTGGCGCTCGAAGCTCTCCAGGAACCGGGCGTTGATCATCGGCCCGTAGAGGACGTCGTCGCGGGTCGGGTCGCCGATCACCGCCGATCGGACGGCGGCCGCGTAGCGGCGGAGGAACTCGTCGTGCACGCTCTCGTGCACGATGACCGTGCCCAGCGAGGTGCAGCGCTGCCCGGCCGTGCCGAAACCGGAGAAGAGTGCGCCCTCCACGGCCAGGTCGAGGTCGGCGTCCGGCATGACCACGAGCGGGTTCTTCCCGCCGAGCTCCAGGCACGGGTTCTGCAGGTGGTGCCCGGCGAGCTCACCGATCCGCACGCCCACCGCCGACGACCCGGTGAAACCGATCTTGTCGACCAGGCCGGCGTCGAGCGCCGTCGCGAGCCCGTCGAACGTGGCGGCCCCGCCGGCCAGCACGGTGTTCAGCACACCGTCGGGTAGCCCGCCGCGCACGAACAGCTCGGTGAACGCCTCGGCGATGGCCGGGGTGTACTCGGCAGGCTTCCAGACGACCGCGTTGCCGCACAGCAGCGCGGGCACGAGGTACCAGGAGGGCACCGCCACCGGGAAGTTCCCGGCCGTGACGATCGCGGCCACCCCGACCGGCACCCGGAAGGTGAACAGCTGCTTGTCCGTCATCTCGCTGGGCACGGTCTGTCCGTACAGCCGCCTGCCCTCGCCGGCGAAGAAGCTGCAGGTGTCGATCACCTCCTGCACCTCACCCCTGGACTCCGCGAGCGGCTTCCCGATCTCACGGGTGACGAGGGCGGCCAGCGCGTGGGCGTTGGCCTCGACGAGGCGGCCGATCTGCTCGACCACGCGGCCGCGGACAGGCGCCGGGGTGGCCGCCCAGCTGCGCTGTGCATCCCGAGCTACCCGACAGGCCTCCACGAACTGCGCGGCGTCCCCGAGCAGCGCCTCCGCGACCTCGTCCGAGGTGCGGGCCGGATCGACCGACGTCAGGCGCCCGCCGGGTGCGTCGTCACGCCACTTCCCGCCGATGTAGCTGCCGATCCTCGCGGGCGTGCCGGACCCGCTCACGCCGCCACCGCCCGCGAGATCGCCGCGACGGCGAGGCCGAGCTCGTCCTCGCCGATCGTCAGCGCGGGCCGCAGCCGGATCGACCGCTCGCCGCCACCGAGCACGAGCACCTGCTCGTCGCGGTGCAGCCGCTGCAGCGCGGCGGCCCGTGCCTGAGGGGACGGCAGGTCGAAGGCGACGAACAACCCGCGGCCACGCACGTTGTCGATCCCGGAGACCGCGCTCAGGTCGTCGAGCAGCCGCTTGCCGAGCACCGCGGCCCGCTGCACCAGCCCGTCGGCCTCGATCACCTCGAGATAGCGCCGCGCGCGCACCATGTCGGTGAGACCGCCGCCCCACGTCGAGTTGATCCGCGACGGCACCCGGAACACGTTGTCGGGCACCTCGTCCACCCGGCCGCCCGCCATGATCCCGCACACCTGCAGCTTCTTGCCGAACGCCACGATGTCGGGCTGGACGTCGAGCTGCTGGTAGGCCCACGCCGTGCCGGTCATCCCGCAGCCGGTCTGCACCTCGTCCAGCACGAAGAGGGCGTCGTTCTCGCGGCACAACGCCCGCATCGCCTGCAGGAACTCCGGACGGAGGTGGTTGTCGCCGCCCTCGCCCTGGATCGGCTCCGCGATGAAGCACGCGATGTCGTGCGGGTGCGCCTGGAACGCGGCGCGGGCCTGCGCCAGCGCGCGGTCCTCGGCCACCTGCACCGCCGCGACGTCCATCGGGAACCGGATCGCCGGCACGTCGATGCGCGGCCAGTCGAAGGTCGGGAAGCGCGCTGTCTTCTTGGGGTCGGTGTTGGTGAGCGAGAGGGTGTAGCCGCTGCGGCCGTGGAAGGCCTTGCGCAGGTGCAGCACCTTCGTGCCGAGCGTGTCCGGACGCCCGTGCAGGGCGTTGTGCTGCTGCTTCCAGTCGAACGCGGTCTTCAGCGCGTTCTCCACCGCCAGCGCACCACCCTCGACGAGGAACAGGTGCGGCAGCGCGGGATCCCCGAGCACCCGGCTGAACGTCTCGACGAACGCCGCCATGTGCGTCGTGTAGATGTCGGAGTTCGACGGTTTGTTGACGGCGACCTCGGTGAGCTCGGCCAGGAAGGCCGGGTCCTCGGTGAGCGCCGGATGGTTCATGCCCAGCGGCGCCGAGGCGAAGAAGCTGAACAGGTCGAGATGGCGGGTCCCGTTTCTCGCATCGACGATCCAGGAGCCGCGGCTCGCCCTCGTGTCCAGGACGAGTTCGAAGCCGTCCACCAGCAGATGGCGGCGGAGGGTGTCGTGCACGCGATCGGGCCGGACGGTGACGGTGGCGGGCATGAGTCAAGTGTGTTGACGCAATCCTGACGACGCACGATGCCGACCGTCGGTGTCCATCGGCGAAGTGCCACCATGTCGCCCGTGACGCCGACGGATCGTCAGATCGACGACCTGGACCGCAGGTTGCTGATGCTTCTCGCTGCTGACGGGCGTGCCCCGATGGCGGTGCTGGGTCGCAGCATCGGGCTGTCCCGCACGGCCGTGCTCGCCCGCGTGCAACGCCTCGAGCGCAACGGCGTGATCCGCGGTTACCGCGCCGATGTCGTGCTGCCGGGGGACGCCGCGGCGCACCGGGCCCGGGTCGGCATCGTGATCCGGACGCCCGACGTGGCCGGTTACGTCCGGCGGCTGACCGCGCTGCCCGGCGTCACGGAGATCGAGACGGTGACCGGCGAGTTCGACCTGATCGCGCTGGTGGCGGCTCCCAGCGCCGCAGAGCTCGACGCCGTGCTGGACCGGGTCTCGGGCTGGCGGGAGACCGTCCGCACCACCACCTGGGTGGTGCTCAGGCGGTACGCCTGACGACGGCGGGGTACTCCGCGTGTTCCACGAGACTCCGAGGAGCAGCCAAATGATCTCGGCCGCAACCCTTCGTCGGCTCCCTATGCGGCTGACCGCGGGGGCGTACATCCTCAATTCCGGGCTGCAGAAATGGAGCGCCGACGAGCAGACGGCGGGCGCGCTGCACGGCATGGCCAGCAACGCCTACCCGATGCTCAAGCAGGTGGACCCGCCCAGGTTCCTGCGCGGGCTCGCCGCTGCCGAGATCGGTCTCGGCGCCGCGCTCGTCCTGCCTGCGGTGCCTGCGCTGCTCGCCGGTGCGGGTCTGACGGCGTTCTCCGCGGGTCTGCTCGGGCTGTACGTGCGGACCCCCGGCATGCGTGAGGAGGGCAGCCTGCGCCCCAGCCAGCAGGGGACCCCGCTCGCCAAGGACGTCTGGCTGCTCGGGATCGGCGTGGGGCTCGTGGTGGACGCCCTCACATCACGTGAATGACGTGGAGTCCGGGGACAGCCCTCGTGATCAGCCTGCTCGGCGGCTGAAGTCCATGGTCCAGTTCGGCCTCCACGTCCGGCCTGCGTCGTAGGAGAAGGACTGCTGCCAGCGGGGGGACACCTGGTCTGCCCGCCACTCGAAGCGCACGGTGACCGTGTGCCCTCCGACGACGTCGTCCGCGAGGAACACCCCGTGGTCGCCCGTGAAGGCACCGACCATCGGCGGCTCGAGGTGCCCGGGGTTGCGGCTGGAGCTCCACCAGATGCTCCACGTGGCGGCCGACGGATCGAACAGGCGCAGCGTGAAGCCCTCGAACGGATCGCCGTCGGGAGGGTGCGGGACGTCCATCCGGTCGACGTGGCCGACCCCGCGCAGGACGGGGAACACCTCGCTCGTGGCGTCGAACTCCACCCACTCCTCGCAGCTCGGATCGGTGGTGTCGCGCAGCTTCGTGTTGCGCACCCGCCAGGAGCCGTGGATGAAGTCGAACGCGTGTGCCCCGTGGTCCGTCACGTCGAGCACTGTTTCAGCGACCCCCGACAGTCCGTACGCGGCTGCTCGCCGGGTGCGACCGGCGAGTGTCGGTCACCGGACCGGGACGCCGCCCCGGATACCGTGGGGCCATGGCAGGACGGACGACCGCCGGCGGCGGCAGGGGCACCGCGGCTGCGGCGTCCCGGGTGACGGGCGGCCGGAAGCCGGCAGC
>JAODNO010000643.1 GCA_025465235.1 Pseudonocardia sp. | reverse complement strand
GAGGGAACTTCCGCCGCGGCGGATTCCTCGACCGTTCCCAACGCTACGAGCGCGCGAGATGATCGACACCGTCCGGCAGCTCTGGGACTCCTGGGACGACACCGACCTGGCCGCCGACCCGGCCTCGGGGCGCTTCCTCACCGACGCCGCCGCCGGCGAGTTCCGCAGCCGTGGCAAGCAGTTCGACATCACCGGCCGGTTCACCGTTCCGCGCAGCCCACAGGGTCGGCCGGTCATCCTGCAGGCAGGGGGCTCTCCCGAGGGGCGGGACTTCGCCGCGTCCCGGTCCGACGCGAACTTCTCACCATTCGGAAAGCTCACCGAGGCGTCCGAGTTCTACCGGGACGTGAAGGCCAGGGCCGCCCGGCTCGGCCGGAGGCCGGAGGACATCAAGATTCTTCCGTCGGCCAGCTTCGTGCTCGGCGACACCGAGGCCGAGGCGGTCGAGCTCCATCACGAGGTGCGCAACCAGCAGATCAACGGCAAGACCGCGCTGATCTTGCTGGAGCAGGTGTGGAATCGCGACCTGTCTGGCTACGACCCGGAGGGCCAGCTCCCCGACATCGACCCCGATCCCGAGGCGGAGCCGATCATCCAGGGCCGAGCGCTGCTGCACCAGGACAGGTTCGCGACCGTGGCGCGATGGCGGGCCATCGCCGAGGAGAAGAAGCTCACCCTTCGCGAGCTGGTGATCGACCAGTTCGAGCGGGGCCCATTCGTCGGAACCCCCGCCGGGAGCAATGAACCCCGGCACCGAGATCCGGCGCCGAGATCCGGCACAACGCCTGTCGACAGCTCCTTCCGGCGGCGGCAGCCGGCACGCTGCAGGTCGTTGTGGCCAGGACCTATCCGCTCACCGAGCCTGCAAGTCCGCCGCGCCTCGTAGCGGACGGACACGCCGGCGGAAAGGTCGTCCTCCTGCCGTGACCGGCCGATACCCGACCTCGCACCGGCCGGCCGCGTTGGGACCGGCGGTCACGCGTCCAGCGGCGGCAGCGCGAGGTGTTCCCGCAGCGTCGCGCCCTCGTACTCGGTGCGGTACACGCCGCGTTCCTGCAGCTCCGGGACGAGCTTGTCGACGACCTCCTCCAGCGAGGACGGGATCAGGTGCGGGATCAGGTTGAACCCGTCCACCGCGCGAGTGCGGACGTAGTGCGCCCACTCGTCGGCAACCTGGCCCGGTGTGCCGACGAAGGGCGGGCGCCCCGGAGCCACCTCCAGCGCGAGCTCCCGCATCGACAGGTTTTCCTGCTCGGACCGTTCCCGCCACCGCGCGATGGTCGCCAGCTTCCCGGTCCGCTGGTTGATCGAGATCGTTCCCCTGGACGGGTCGAGCTCGTCCTCGGTGGGTGCGATGTCGGGCAGCGGCCCGTCCGGGTCGTAGGCCGAGAGATCCGTTCCCCAGTACTGCTCGAAGAACGCGACGGCCCTCGGCCCGGACATCTGCTCGCTGCGCACCCATCGCGCCCGCTCCTGTGCCTCGGCGGCGGTGTCGCCGAGCACGACGCCGGCACCGGGCAGGATCCGCAGGGAGTCCGGGGAGCGGCCGTAGCGGGCGAGCCGGGCACGCAGGTCCCGGGCATAGGCCAGTGCCTTGCCGTACTCGGTGTTGGCGGAGAACACGACGTCGGCGTGCCGGGCAGCCAGGTCGCGGCCACCGTCGGAGTCACCGGCCTGGAACAGCACCGGGCGGCCCTGATTGCTGGCAGGCATCGTGGCGGTGGCCCGCAGCTCGACAAGGTCGGTGTGTCGCTCGACCGGGCTGATCGACCCGGGCCGCGCCCAGCTCTTCGCGTCACCCGCCGTGGCGACGACCCCGTCGATCCCGCCGTCCCACGATCCCCACAGGGCCTTCGCCGCCTCGACGAACTGGCCGGCGCGCTCGTAGCGCCGCTCGTGCTCCAGCCAGCCGCCGTGCCGGAAGTTGGCGCCGGTCCACGCGTTGTCGGTGGTGACGATGTTCCAGCCGGCCCGGCCGTCCGACAGCAGGTCCAGGCTCGCGAGGCGCCGGGCGAGGTCGGCCGGGAAGTTGTAGGTGGTGTTCTGGGTCGCGACCAGGCCAATCCGCTCGGTGACCGCGGCGAGCGCGGACAGCTGAGTGATGGCATCGGGACGCCCGGCGACGTCGAGGTCGTACACCCGGCCACGGTTCTCCCGGACCCGCAGGCCCTCACCCAGGAAAAAGGCATCGAACAGGCCTCGTTCCAGCAACTGCACAACGCCGACGAACGTCTCGATCGCCATGTGCGGTGCCGTGGAGGGGTCGGTCCAGATCAGCTGGGGCCCGACGCCGGTCTGGAAGACGCCGAGATGCACCCGTGCGTTCGGGTCGTACTCGGCGCCGGAGGGATTCTCTGTGCTCACTCTGCTCACCTCAGGCGTTCGTGGTCGCCGCGGCGGCGAACCGGTTGACGGGACGTGGCAGCCCCAACGTCGAGCGCAGCGTGTCGCCTGCCCGCGGCGCGCGATGCAGGCCTGCAGCGGCGAGCGCCGGCAGCACCTGCTCGGCAAGAACCGGCAGGTCGACGGTGAGTACGGCCGGGTGCAGCCGCACGCCGTCGACGGCATCGGCGAGCCGGCGCAGGAGCTCGACCAGCCCGGTGGCCGAGCCGACCTGACGCAGGCGCCCCGCCGCAGGCCACGGCGACGCGTCGGCCAGCCGGGCGAGGCGCTCGATCGCGGGCTCGGCGGCGTCCAGCACCACCTCGACCTCGGCGAACACCATGCCCGCCCCGGCCTCCCGGGCGCGCGCCGCCGCGGCCACGACCGCTGCGACGTCGGATCCGCTCACCAGCACGATGTCGGCCCGGTCGGCGACGTCCAGCTCATCGGCGGCCAACACGACGACCTGTCCCTGCGGGGGCCTCGGCGTGATCAGCGGCCCCTTGACCGTGAACGCCGCGCCGGCGAAGTCGACGTGGTGGACCTTGTCGGGGTCGAGGTAGCGGCCCGTCGCCACGTCCTTGACGACAGCGTCGTCCTCCCACGAGTCCCACAGTGCACGGGCGGCGTCGATGACGTCGGTGACCTCGCGGCGGAACGCATCGGCTCCGAGCGGGCGAGCACCGATCGTCGCCAGCTCGACGGCGCTGTTGGCCGCACCGACGACCCAGGCCGCCCGGCCCTTGGTGGCGTGGTCGAGGCCAGCGAGCTGGGTGGCCAGATGGAACGGCTCGGTGCTAGTGACGTGCAGTGTCGGGGCCAGCCCGATGCGGTCGGTGAGCGTGGAGACGAAAGCCGCCCGCGTACCCGCCTCCAACCGGCCTGCCGCGTCGAGACCGCTGCTGGGCGGGACCGGCGAGTCGGCGAAGGTGACGAGGGTGAAGCCGGCGCCCTCGGCAGTGTTCACGACCTCGCGAACGGCCCGCCCGCCGAGCACCGCAGCAGGAGGACGCCCGGAGCAGCGCCAGGAAGCCGGATGGGCACCGTCGCCATCGGCGTCGAGCGCGACGAACAGGCCGACACGATCACTCATGAGACTCATCTCCGGGTAGCGATCTCGAGCAGGAGGCTGGGACTTCGAAGTCGTGCGGCCGGTGTCAGACCGCAGTGGGCACGCCAGAGCGCGCGGGGAGCTCAAGGCCGAGGTTCTCCCGGAAGGTGGAGCCGCTGTAGTCGGCCGCGACGATCTTCCGCTTGCGCAGCTCGTGCAGCAGACCGTTAACGACGAAGTCGTGCTGCCGAGGATCGGCCAGGCCGCCGAGGGTCAGCACGTCCAGGACACCGGCCCGGAACCGCTCCTCGACCGCGTCGGCGAGTTGCTCAGGCGTGCCCGCGACGGCCCAGTGGCCGGTGTCCTGCGCAGCGATGATCAGCTCCCGCAGGGTGTACCCCTTGCGCGCGTAGCCGGAGAAGATCTCGACCCGGCCCCGGCGCCGGTTCACCGAGGAGACGTCAGGCAGCAGGCTCTCCGGCAACGTCGCGTCCAGTGCCACCTCGGACAGGTCGACTCCCCCACCGAGCATGTCCGCCACCTGGGCCCGGCCAAGGTCGAAGTCAAGCGCCTCGTTCTTCTCCCGGACCAGCCGTCGCGCTTCCTCCTCGGTGGCGCCGTAGGTGGCGTGGAACGAGCTGAAGATCAGTGGCAACCCGTCAGGGCGCCCGAGCCGCGCAGCCTGGCTCCGGATCCTCCGGGTGAAGTCGAGCGCGATGTCCAACGTCGGCAAGGAGGTGAAGACGATCTCGGCGAAACGCGCGCCCAGCGCCATCCCTGCCTCGGACTGCCCCGCCTGGATCTGCACCGGACGACGCTGCGGAAGCGGCGGGATGTTCAGTGGCCCGGCCACCGTGAAGAACCGGCCTGAGTGGTTGATGGGGTGCACCTTGCTGGGGTCGAGCACGGCGTTGCCGCTCGCGTCGAGAGTCAGCGCGCCGCGCTCCCAGCTGTCCCACAGCGCGTTGACCACCTCGAGCGACTCCGCCGCCCGCGCATAGCGGTCCTCTGGGCTGGGCAGGTCTTCCGCGCCGTAGTTCTCCTCTCCGATCGACGAGGTCACCAGGTTCCACGCGGCCCGTCCGTTGCTCACGTGGTCGAGGGTTCCGAACAGCCGGGCCAGGTTGAACGGGTGGTGGAACGTGGTCGAGACCGTGGCGATCAGGCCCACGTGTGACGTCACC
>JAODNO010000598.1 GCA_025465235.1 Pseudonocardia sp. | reverse complement strand
TTCATCGCCATGGCGCGCGGGGAGTACTCGCCGCACTGTTCGTCCGAGTCGAGCGCGCGGTCGCCGAGCGTGGCGGTGACGCATTTGCTCAATCTCGATGTCCTGAGCGCCCCCGGTCTCCGGGCCGGGCTGACGACCTTGTTGCTCATGCAGATCGGCTATGGCGGGTTCCTGCTCACCCTCGCACTACACCTGCAGGCAGGGCGCTCGGCGCCGGCCTCGCCTACGCGCCTATGGCGGCCGCGTTCGGGACCGTCGGGTTCTGCTGGCGTGGCCTGCCCGAACGTATTCACCCGGCACTCCCGGCCATCGGTCTTGTGGTCTGTGTCCTGAGTTACCTCGCCATCCCGATGCTGACGCGCGACGGAGCGCTGGCTTGTTCACGACCACCATGTCGTCGAGGCGATGCAGAAGCTGAACGGCTGACGCACCCGCGTGCACGGAACTGGCCCGATGCGGGGAGTGCCTCCCCTCAGTGCGGCACTCTCCGCGAGCCGCCCCGCACGACCGCCACCACGAGGGCGAACCCGCCGACGGGGCGACGAGTACATGCTCAGAACACCCGTGGTGAACTGACCGGCCCGGTCGCGGACGAGGAAGCGGAAGGTGGCGGCATAGTCGTCGAGGTCCATCAGCAGGTTCCGGGCCTGCTGGGTGGCCCGGGCTCCGGTTGCCAGCTGTGGGATGCGGAACCGGTGTCCAGGATCGGCCGCTGCGGACTCCGACGGCCCGGGGGCCATAACGGCGGGTACGACAGCATGGCGGGCTAGCGTCCCCGGATGTCGCGGTTCGGTGTCTGCTGGTATACGCCGTGGCGCAGCGGCTGATTGTTCACCTGCGCCTGGGCCGGGTTTCCCGGCGAACCCCCCGAAGGGGGCGGGGGGTGCTCGACCTGGACCTCCCGGGGGTCGCCGTCTGACGGGGCTGCCTCGCCCGCTTCCAGCGCCTCCAAGCGCTTCATCAATACCTGCACGACGGGCAGTCGGTCTGCGTGCGCCCGCTCGTAGTCCAGGAGTCTGCGCAGCTCGTCGGCTGGCAGCATGCGGATGCGGTGCGCCAGGCTCTCCACGGGCAGATGGTCGTAGTCGGGAATCGGGAGTTGAGCACGATGAGCCATCGTCGCTGGATACCCTAGAAGCGCGACGCGAATCGCACCGTCAGATGGAAGCGCCGGTGCACGCCGACGAGACCGGCTGACAGCAGGTTTGGGTTATGTGGGCCCCTGACGGAGATCGTGATCGGCCTGTGGCCCTGTGCACCTTCGGCCGCCGCCCAGCCTCGGTCGCGGTGGCTGGCGAGCTCGAGTGGGTGGGCCTCGTTGAACGTCAGCCATTCGGCAGCTGGCGCGTCTGCAGGTCCGCGGGGAGGCACCCGTCAAGAAAGCTTCCGGTACGTCCCTGCCGACGGACCGGCGAACCCGCCTGATCGTGCCGTTCGCAGCGCTCGGGTTCGTCCCGACGCTCGCGTTCGTGACCGGGCTGGCGTTCGTTGCCCGTCGTGATCGCGCTGCTGGTCGTGGCGGGCGCCGCCGGGAGCTACCTCATCGGGCTCGACGAGCTCGCGATCCCCACCGTGCGGAGGACGTCCGCAGACGGAGCTTCACCCTGCTCGGCGCCGGGACGATGGTGACCGGGGGCCTCGGTTTCGCCGCCGCGAGAGCGCTGGCCGAGTGGTTGCCCGTGACTGTGGTCGTGCCGCTCGCCGCCCTCGGCGGCCTCGCGACGGTAGTCGTCGTCAGCATCCGGCTGCGCCCGGAGCGGACTCCTTCCGGGTTCACTTACCGAGCTGTCAGCAAAATCTCCGGGGAGCATGGCAGAATACGTGCATGAGCGACGGCCGGGCGGAATCGGCGGACATTCCGAAACAGGATGTCCCACGCCTGTCAGCGCGCGCCCTCAAGCGTCGCGGGCAGATTCTCAAGGCCGCCCACGAGGTGTTCACCACGAAGGGATTCCGCAACGGCTCCCTCAGCGACATCGCCGACCGCGTCGGCATCACCCACCAGGGGATCCTGCACTATTTCGGCAGCAAGGAGCAGTTGCTGGTGGAGGTCCTGCGCGACCGGGACACGAGCGGCCGGCAGGAATTCGAGCGCGCCGAACGACCCGAGGGCGTCGATTTCCTGCAGCACGTGCTGCGGACCGTCGAGAAGAACGTCGCCCGCACCGGAATCGTGCAGGCCTACACCGTTCTGTCGGCCGAGTCGGTCACCGAGGAGCATCCGGCCCAAGGCTGGTTCCGCGACCGTTTCGGCGATCTTCGCGCCGACCTGACCGAGGCCCTGCGGGTGGCCAGCGGGCCCGGCACACCGGTGCCGAGAGAGCGCCTCGAACAGGGCGCGTCGGCCCTGATCGCGGTGATGGACGGCCTGCAGGTGCAGTGGCTGCTCGACCCCGACGCCGTCGACATGCCCGGAATCGTCCGCATGACGCTGAACGCGCTGCTCACGTCCTGGGGGCGACCGCCGCTCGCGGAGTGATGGTGCCGCTCAGCGCCACAGCGCCCGCGTGCGGGCCGGCCTGCACCACGAACTCGCCCGGTTCGACGATCCAGCCATCGGCCTCCCAGTGCGCGAACACCCGCTCCGGCAGCGGGATCCGGACAGTGACCTGCGCTCCCGGATCGGCGACGGCCGCGCCGAACCCGGCGAGCCACCGCACCGGGCGATCCACCGAGCTACCGGGACGGGCGAGGTAGACCTGCACGACCTCGCGACCCGCCCGCTCACCGGTGTTGCGCACCGTCACCTCGACGGCTCCCCGGTCGACCCGGAGCTCGTCGTAGGCCCAGCTCGTGTAGCCGAGGCCGTGCCCGAACCAATACGCCGGTTCGACACCTTCGCGCAGGTAGCGGCGATGCCCGATGTGCAGACCCTCCGCGTAGCGGACGACGCCCTCCACCGACTCCGTCGACGGCAGCGGATCGGTCGTCGCGCCCGGCCACGTCATGGGCAACCTGCCGCCCGGCTCGGCCACCCCGAGCAGCACGTCGGTGAGCGCGGAGCCGAACTCCTGGCCCGGCAGCCACGAGAGCAGCACCGCCGCGACCTCGGCCCGCCACGGCAGCAACACCGGTGCCCCCGCATTGACGACGACCACCGTGCGTGGTTTCGCCGCGGCGACCCGGCGCACCAGCTCGTCCTGCGCTCCGGGCAGGTGTAGCCCGCGCTCGTCGAGGTCCCGGTCGAATCCCTCGCCCTCCGATTCCTCCGTCGTCCCGACGACGACGACGGCGACGTCGGCGGCCCGGGCCGCGGCCTCGGCGGCGCGCAGGGCGGTCTCGGTGTCGGGGCGCGGCGGCGACGCGTTGATCTGCATCGGGACGATCAGCATGTCATCTGCAGGCCGCGACGGGTCGACGTCATGGCGCACCACCATGTCGACCTCGGCGCCCGCGGCCAGCTCGATCGCGTGCCCCGCCTGCGGCGGGCGGGTCAGACCCTCGACGCCGTCGGCGTCGACGGGCAGCTCCAGCTCGGTGTCGAGCACCGGCTCGCCGTCGAGCAGCAGCCGGTAGCGACCGCGGCCGGAGCAGCCCAGCACGTGGACGCCGGCCACGGCCGCGCGGTACCGGGTGTGCACCTCGATCGCGCGCACCTCGGCCGGGTCGACCCCCGGGCCGAAGGCGTTGTTCCAGTTGTAGGTGCTGCTGGTGCGCTCGTCGCGACCGAGGACGCGCTCGTTCGCGCCGAGGAACCGCACCTCCACACCGGGCCGGGACGTGCCGGGGACGCGAAGGGCGGCCGGGTCGGGCGCACCGATCCGGGTGGACGGGGCCACCCCGGGCACGACGTCGACGCGGTCGCCGAGCGCTGCCCGTAGCCCGTCGGCCGGGCTGATCACACTGGTCGGAAACACGAAGGCGCTGCCGCCGCCGAGGATGCGCGGGGCCACGGCGTGGTCACCGATCAGCGCGACCCGGCCGAGCTCGGGCCCGAGCGGGAGCACCGGCCCCTCGTTCCCCAGCGGTTCGTTGCGCAGCAGCACGAACCCCGCGACGGCCGCCGACCGAAGCCGCGCCGCCACCTCGATCGTGTCCCGCTCGTCCAACGGCGGGGCGAACCGGCCCCGCTCCACCTCGGGCGTTGCGTCGGGACCCACCGCACCGACCCGTTCGGCCAGCACCACCAGCCTGCGCAGCTTCTCCGTCACGGTCTCGGCCGGGATCCGGCCTGCCTCGACGGCGTGGACGAGCGCCGACCCGAACGGCGTGGTCGGGCCGGGCATGACGAGATCCAGCTCGCCGGTGGCCGCGGCCAGGCTGCGGGCTGCGAACCAGTCGCTCATGACCACGCCGTCGAAGCCCCACGCGCGCAGCAGCGCGAGCAGCGGGCTCTCCGTCATCGTGGTGCCGCGCACCGAGTTGTAGGCCGCCATCGCCGCCCACACCCCCGCCTCGGTCACCGCGGCCTCGAACGGCGCCAGGTACACCTCGCGCAGCGTCCGCTCGTCGAGCTCGACGTCCGCCGTGAAGCGGTGGCGCTCGAAGTCGTTCGCCACGACGTGTTTCACGGTCGCGGCAACCCCGCGGGCCTGCACGCCCTCGATGTAGGCGACGGCGAGGCGGGAGGTCAGGAACGGGTCCTCGCTGAAGCACTCGAAATGCCGGCCCGCGACGGGGGTGCGCTGGATGTTGACCGTCGGCCCGAGCAGCACGTCGACCCCCTTGCGCCGGCACTCCCGCCCGAGCAGGTCGGCGATGTCGCGGACGAGCTCGACGTCCCACGACGCCGCGAGCGCCGTCGGTGACGGGACGTTGACCGACGGGTCGCGCTCGTCCCACAGCTCGCCACGCACCCCGGCGGGCCCGTCTGAGGTCACGATGCGGCGCAGACCGATGGCGGGCTCCGGGTGCAACGCCCAGAAGTCGGCTCCGGTGAGCAGCCTGACCTGACGGTCGAGCGCCAGATCCTCGAGTGGCAGTTCGTGCGCTTTCACTTGACTCCCCCCGCTCCGAGACCGGAGCGCCAGAACCGCTGCAGGCACAGGAAGGCCACGATCAGCGGGATCACCGACAACAGGGCACCGACGATCACGAACAGCTGCAGCTCCGGGGCGTGGCTGACCTGGGAGTCCCAGGTCTGCAGGCCGAGCGTGACCGGGTAGAGCGACGAGTCCTGCAGCATCACCAGCGGCAGGAAGAAGTTGTTCCAGATCGCCACGAACTGGAACAGGAAGATGGTGACCAGCGCGGGCGCCATCAGCTTGATCGAGATCGTGAAGAACGTGCGCATCTCACCGGCCCCGTCGAGCCGGGCCGCCTCCATGAGCTCGTCCGGGACGCTGGACGCGGCGTAGATCCGGGCCAGGTAGACCCCGAACGGGCTCACGCAGCTGGGCAGCAGCACCGACAGGTAGGAGTTGGTGGCGTCGATCTTCGCGAAGAGCAGGAACAGCGGCAGCGCCAGCGCCGTCGTCGGGACCAGCACGCCGGCCAGGATGACGTTGAAGACGGCCTCGCGGCCGGGGAAGGCGTATTTCGCGAGCCCGTAACCGGCCATCGACGCGACGAGAGTGGCGACCACCCCGCCGACGCCGGCGTAGAGCACGCTGTTGCCCATCCACCGCAGGAACAGCCCGTCCTGGTAGGTCAGGACGTCGCCGATGTTGGTCAGCAGCTCGAACGGGCCGGCGAACCACAGGTTGGTCGAGGACGTCAGCTCCGAGCGCTGCTTCGACGCCGTGACGACCAGCCACCAGATCGGGGCCAGGAAGTAGCAGGCGAAGATCGCCATGAACAGCGTGGCGCCGGCGACCGAGGCGGGCTTCTGGCGGGTCGCGCGCGGCCCCGCATGGAGGACGGCCGTCATCCCTCCGCCCTCCGCTGCGTGATCTTCAGGAACGTGAACGACAGCACGCACGTCACCAGGGCGAGCACGACGGAGAAGGCGGCCGCGAGGTTGTAGTTCCCGCCGTTCACGGTGGCGTAGACGAGCATGTTGGGTGTGTAGTCGGTACTCACGGCGCTCGACACCAGACGCATGACCAGCGGCTCGTTGAACAGCTGGAGCGTTCCGATGATCGAGAACACCCCGGTCAGGATGAGCGCGGGGAACACCATCGGGATCTTGATCGACCAGGCGATCCGCCACTGCCCGGCCCCGTCCATCCTGGCGGCCTCGGTCAGCTCCGGCGCGATCGCCTGCAGCGCGGAGTAGATGATCAGCATGTTGTAGCCGGTGAAGACCCAGTTCACGATGTTCGCGATCGAGAAGATCACCAGCCCGGGCCCGATCAGGTCGACGTTCTGCGCGAGGAGCGAGAACGGCGAGAGCGACGGCGCGTACAGGAAGCTCCACATGATCGCGGCGATCACGCCGGGCACGGCGTATGGCACGAAGAAGGCCAGCCGGAAGAACCGCTTGCCCTTGAGCACCGGCGAGTCGAGGAGCAGCGCGAACACCAGCGCAAGCCCGAGCTGAAGCGGCACGGAGATCACGAAGAACCGCAGGACGCGCAGGATGCTCGCCCAGAACTGCGCGCTGGAGAAGACCGTGGCGTACTGGGTGAACCCGCCCCACACCTCGCGGACCGGGCCGAAGGTGCCGCTGCGGGTGACCGTGCGCAGCGACTCGACGATCGAGTACCCGATGGGCACCAGGTAGAACGCGGCGAACAGCACCACGAACGGCGCGAGGAACCCGGCGATCGCGCCCCAGTTCCGGGTGCGCCGCCGCGGCGGGGCCGGCGGAGAGCCTGCGGGCGCCACGGGTGGCGCGTTCGTGAGGGTGGGCTGGGCCATGGCGGGACACCTTTCCTCACCGCGCCCCGTCCCGGGTTCCGGGACGGGGCGCGGGACGACTCAGCCGACCTGGATGGCCTGGGCCTTCATCGTGTCGATGGTCCGCGCCTGGGCGTTCTTGAGCACGCTCGCCAGGTCGCCCTGGCCGTTGACGGCCTGGCCGAACCCGTTGGACAGCGTGTCGAACGTGTCGGTCATCGTCGGGCCCCACGCGAACGAGGGGTCGACCTGGTCGTTCGCCTTCGCGAAGTCGGTCCAGATGACCTGGCCGCCGAAGTACGGGTCGGCCTTGCTGAGCGCCGGCAGGTCGGTCTGGCCGTTGTGGGCGGGGAACTGGCCGCCGTTCTGGTTGTTCAACGCCAGCGCTGCGGGGTCGCCGAAGGCCCACGCCGCGAACTTTGCCGCCTCGTACGGGTGCTTGGAGGTCGCCCACACCACCGTCGCCGAGCCGCCCCAGCTCCCGCCTGCGGTGCCGCCCGCCGTCCACTGCGGCAGCGGCGCGACCGCCCACTTACCCGCGGTGCTGGGCGCGTTGGTCTCCAGCAGCTTCGCCGTCCACGGCGCGCCGATCAGGGTCCACTCCTGGCCGGAGTCGAGCGCCTTCCACTCGACGTTGCCGATGCCAGGCACCGTGTTGACCTGCTTGGCCGTGATCAGCTTCTGCCAGAAGTCGGCGACCTGGAGCGTCTTCGGGTCGGCCATGTCGACCTTCCACGTCCCGTTGTTCTCGGTGAACCAGCGCGCGCCGTTCTGCCAGGCCAGCGCCGTGAACCAGGCAGGCTGGTCGGGCATGAAGTTGGCGATGTAGCCGCCCTTGCCCTGGACCACCGCGGCGTCGGCGGCGAACTCGTCCCAGGTCGCCGGGGCCTTCAGACCCGCGGCGTCGAAGAGGTCCTTGCGGTAGTAGAGGGCGAGCGGGCCCACGTCCTGCGGGATGCCGTAGACAGCGCCCGGCTCGCCGAAGGAGATCTGCGAGCGCGTCCAGTCGGGGTAGTTGACGATCCCGTCCTTGGCGGGTTGGCAGCCACCGATGTTCGCCAGGCCGTTCTGCAGCCGGTAGCTCGGCAGGCTGTCGAACTCGATCATGCCGAGGTCACCGGTGGTGCCGGCCTTGATCTGGTTCGTGTACGCCTGATAGGTGCCCTGGTTGCCGCCGACGACCTCGGTGTACTTCACCTGGATGTCAGGGTTGTTCTTGTTCCACAGGTCGACCGTCTTCTGCATGCCCGGGACCCACGATGTGAACGTCAGGTCGACCTTCGTACCGGCCGGGGCCGGCGCGCAGGAGCCAGCGCCCGCGGCAGCCCCGCCGCCGCTGCTGTCACCGCCTCCCCCGCAGGCGGCAGTTACGGCAATGGTGGCGAGCGCAGCCGCGGCGGCCAGTAGCCGAATAGGACGGGATGTGCGCATCAGGCGCTTCCTCTCCCGATCGACGGCGATCGGACAGGGGGTGGGATGCCCGGACCCAATCACACTTACTTACCTGTCAGCAAGTGCTCCGGGTCACTCGATTCCAACCTGTTGCCGAGCACGACCGGGTGGCCGGATCCTGACGGCATACTTCACGCCGCAGGAACGGGCAGCGCTCGCGCTCAGCGAGGCGATCGCCGAGGTTGATGACGGCCACGTCCCCGACGAGACGTACGCCGCGGCGGCCGGACAGCTGTCCGATGCGGACACCGCAGCGGTCTCGTCGTCGAGCATCGTGATGAACGCAGTCAACCGCATCGCCATCGCCAGTCTTCCTGCTGTGTGCCGTGCCGATGCTCGTCCTGGCGTGGTTGCGGTTGCGGTTCCACGCACCGTCCGGGGATGAGCCGCATTACCTGATCATCAGTCAGTCGATCGAGAAGTACAGCTCGCTGGACGAGCAGCGCATCTACGACAACCGCGACTACTCGGCTATTTAACCCTCGCTGGGGACATCGCCGCGTCCAAGGAGAACTCACTGCTGGACGCCTGCACGGAGTGCAACCAACGGACGGGGAGCTTCAAGACGTGATCAAGGACATTTCGTCGACGAACCAGCGGTCACCGCTCAAGGTCGATGTCATGCGGGTCCGGGATCGATGCTTCCCATCCGGGGTAGCCACGGTCGGGCGCCGGAGGCGATGTTGTCGCGTCCAACCTGCTGGCCCGGTGCCCTTGACCTATGGACGTTCGTGAGAGGGAGGCCCGGGATGGCGAATGAGGGTGCGCTGGGCCCTTCACCGGTGACCGGCCGCTCCCGGCTGCTGATCATAGGGGCGTTGCTGCTGGGGACGTTGCTCGCCGCGCTGGATCAGACCATCGTCTCGACCGCATTGCCGACGATCGTGGGTGACCT
>JAODNO010000705.1 GCA_025465235.1 Pseudonocardia sp. | reverse complement strand
CCGGCAGCGCCCGCCGACGCACGGGGGTCCCGCATGATGCCGGGATTGCACCCGCCGTAACCTGAGGCTGCGTTGCACGCGCTCGTCACCTGAAAGCCGGGAGGCGGGCTTTTGTCGTTCATTGTCTAGACGCCAGCGATGGCGCGTCCGCCTCGCCGAACGTCAGGGCAGGACGGCCCCGCATGACGCCGGCAGCGGTCGAACGCGAGGAGGGGTGACGATGGGCGTACGGAAGCGGTGCGAGGTCCTACGCGCCAGGATCGATAGGGCGCGAGCCCTGCTGCAGCGGGCCAAGGAGCTGCCCCACCGCGTGGAGGCGCTGGACCGGCACCTCGCGGCCATCGACGCGGAGCTGCACGCCACCCGCGACGATGTCGGCGCGGTGCAGTCCGGCCTCGACCGGGTCATCGCGACGGTCGGTGAGTCCCGACAGGGGATCGTCGAGCTGCGGGACTCCGTCCATGTAGCCGCCCGCCGCTCCGCCTTGCGGCGGCGGCCGACCCGCGTGTTGTTCCTTGCGCACCTCGTCGGTGTGTGGGACTCCTACCATGCGCTCGTCGAGTCGATGGCCGGCAGCGACGACTTCGAGCCGATCGTCGCGTCGATCCCCCGCCGATTCCCCGGCTTGGACGGACTGAGCGGCGAGGAGGACGTGCACCGTGGCCTCACCGACCGAGGTGTCCCTCACCTACGCTTCACCGACGGCGACCCTTGTGACGTTCTCCGACTGATCAAAGCGATCGAACCCGACGTGATCTTTCGGCAGTCCCAGTGGGACGCCGACATCCCGGAAGAGCTGGGTACCGAGCGGCTCGGCTTCGCCCGCACCTGCCTGGTGCCCTACGAGACGATGAACATCGTCGTCAACGTCCCGGATTCACGGACGCACAACACGGCCGTCGACAGCGACTACCACCGCGTCGCCTGGTTGGTCTTCTGCACGAACGAGATGATGCTCGAGACGGCGGTCCGGGACGGGGCGCGCGGTGGGGCACAGTTCCGACTGGTCGGCCATCCCAAAGCCGACCACCTGCGGGCATCGAGGCCGGACTGGCCGGTGTGCTCGACGGCGGACGGCCCGCCCCCGCTCGGCCGCATCGTCTGGTCCGCCCACCACACGATCGCGCAGGGTTGGACGGATTTCGGGGCCTTCCACATCATGCGCGACGGCATGCTCGCATGGGCCAGGCAATGCGCCGACGTCCAGTTCGTGTTCATGCCGCACCCGCTGCTGCTGCAGGTCCCCGACTCGAGCGCCTCTCCACTCAGCCGCCTGGACTTCGACGCCTGGATGCAGGAGTGGGCCGATCTGCCCAACACCGCGGTGCTGTCCGAGGCCGACTACGGCCCGACGCTCGCCGCCTCGGACATCATGGTGACGGACGGACTGTCGATGCTGGTGGAGTACCAGCTCTTCGACAAGCCGGTGATCTTCTTCGAGCGCGAGGGCCATCGGCCGTTCAACGCCATCGGCGAACAGGTCGTCACCGGCGTGCACACCGTGCACACCGTCGACGAGGTGCGCCGGCTGGCCGAGACGTTCGTCGGTGGCGAACCGGACCCCCTGCGATTCAGGCAGCGGGACAACATGCAAAGGCTGTTCGGCGCCGGTTTCAGCGCCGAGCGAATCCTTGCAGCGCTGCGGCAGGAGATCGCGCGCGAGCGAGGCGAGGCCGACTCCGTCGCCGCCGCCCGACGCGGACGGCGGTCCTCCGGTCGGCAAGAGGCGCCCAAGGCGACGCGGAACCGGAGGCCGGCCGGGCTCGACCACGCGGGCGAGGCACCGGCGAGGGGATGACCGACGGGGTCGACCTCAGCTGAGGCATCGTGGCCCCGCTCGCCTCGCTCGGCGCCCACGTTCTGGATCGTTCGAGGAACCGGCTCCGAGTAGGGTCACCGGATGCTCCGACGCGCCCGGGGGATCGCGCGATCTCTGGCCATGTACCACGGCGTGCCGGGCAGGCACCACCGGATGGTGCGGTTCTACGGCGAGTTCCTCGGGCCGGGCGATGTCGGCTTCGACATCGGCGCCCACGTGGGGAGCCGGGTGCGCGCCTGGCGGAAGCTCGGGGCACGGGTGATCGCGATCGAGCCGCAGCCCGACTGTCTGCGCGTCCTGCGTCTCTTCTTCGGGCGCGACCGAGAGGTGACGATCGTGCCGGATGCTGTCGGGGCCAGGGCAGGCCGGGCGCGGCTGGGCATCTCCACCGCGACGCCGACGGTCTCGTCGATGTCGCCCGACTGGATCAAGTCGGTCACTGCGGACCGCAGCTTCGCCTGGGTGCGGTGGGACCACTCCGTGGAGGTGCAGGTGGCAACCCTCGACGACCTCATCAGGGTCCACGGCGAGCCGGCATTTTGCAAGATCGACGTCGAAGGCTTCGAGGTCGAGGCGCTGGCCGGGCTCACCCGACCCCTGCGCGCGCTGTCCTTCGAGTATCTGCCGCCGGCGCACGACGCCGCCCTCGCCGCGCTGGACCTCGTGGAACGGCTCGGTGCAGCGGCGGGCGGATACGAGTACAACTACTCGCCCATCGAGACGATGCAATTCGCCGGTGACCGCTGGCTCGACGCAACCGATCTCGTGTCGCTGCTCGAGCGCTTCCGCCCGCTGGGCCGCTCCGGCGACGTGTACGCCCGCCTGGTCCGATCGGACCGCGAAGCGACCTGAGACCTAGCCGGTCAGCGGAACGCCCGGTTGCTTCCGTCGACGGGACACGGGTCGTTGAAGGCGAGAAGCAGCGGCAACCGGCCGCTGGTGTCGATCCGACAGATTGCGGCATCGCCGAGGAACATTCGCCAGCCCACCTCGTCGCCCACCCCCAGCGCCCAGGTGACCGCGGCCTTGATCGGGGATACGTGGCTGACCACCACCACGTCGCCGCGCGCGGCGTCGTCGGCCAGTTCGGCACAGGCTTCATGCACCCGGGTGCAGACCTCCGCAAGGGACTCGCCGCCCGCGGGCACGAACTCCGGGTCCTGCCGCCACGTCCGCCACGATCCCTCGTCCAGTGCCGTGGCAGGCCTGCCGTCCAGATCGCCGTAGTCCATCTCGATCCACCGCGCGTCCACCTCGACGTCCTCGGCGTCGGTGCCGCCTGGGGCCGCTCCGGCGAGCACGGCGGCGGTGTCACGTGCGCGCCTCAGCGGGCTGGACACGATGCGATCCGCAGGCGGAAGCGCAGCGGCCAGTGCACGCGCCTGACGATGCCCTGACTCGTTCAGCGGCGGGTCGGCCCGACCGAGCAACAGCCCACGAGCGTTGGCGTCCGTCTGTCCATGCCGGACGAGGATCAGCACCCCAACCACATTAGTGGTCGGCGGCGACCGGAGGTCCAATTCGACACCGGTGTCCGCTGTGCGTGCCGAACAGGCGACGACATCAGCCGGCAGGCCGGCCGAGGTACGGAGTCGCCTGCTGATCGGGCCCCGGAGCAGCAGCACCCCGACGCCAGGAAGGCACGCGATCAGGCTGAGTACCCCGTACACCACCGCGGCGGTGAGCCCCTGCGACGCGTCCAACCCCACCGCCCCGAACGAGACCGCGGTGACGGCCTCGCGGGGGCCCCAGCCGCCGATGTTGAGCGGCAGTGCCATGGCGAACAGCGCCAGCACCAGCAGCGGGAGCAGCTCGCCGAGCGAGGCATGGGATCCCGCGGCCCGTGCGGCGACGACGAAGAGCGCGAGGTACCCGGCCAGCGCGGCTACGGACAGCAGGACGGCACCCGGCCAGGTGCCTCGGGTGAGCACTCCCCTGCGGGCGTCCGCGAGGCCCCTCCGCAGCGCGTTGCCGATCCTCGACGCGCGTGCCCCGCGCATCGTCCATGCCGCGAGCACGACGACAGCGGCGAGGACAACAAGTATCCCGACAAGGACGCCGCGGCCGGGGACCAGGTCGCCGAGCGTGGCCGTGAGCAGGGTCGGTTGGGCGAGCAGCACACCCACCCCGACGACCAGCAGAACCACCTGACCGACAACGCGTTCGAGCACCACCGCGCGGACGCCGCGTCCGACGTCGCCAGACTGGCGGCCGTGGCTCACCGCCCGGTGCACGTCGCCGAGCACACCCGCCGGCAGCACCGAGTTGAGGAACAGGGCCCGGTAGCAGTCCGCGACCGCCTCCGCCATCGGCAATCTCAGCCCGAGACCCCGCGCCACGAGACACCATCGCCAGGCACTGAACACCGTGGTCAGCAGGCCGATGCCGAGAGCAGCGAGCACCGATCCGGCCCCAATCGCCCGCAGCCCGTCGACGACGGCGCCGGTGCCGAGCCGCGCCACGAGCGCCACCAGGATGCCGACACCGACGAGCACCCGCAGACAGCGCCAGAGCCTCTGCATCACGACACCCCCGTCGGGAGCGCGAGCACGTCGACGTGGCCGACGACGACCCGCAGCTCACCGGCGGCGCAGGCGTCGAGCCTGTGGCGGAGGTAGGCGGCCGCATGCTGCACGAGGTCCGGCTGCTCAGTACACGCGGCGCCGATCCAGCCTCTGAGCCACTCCTCCGCCAGCTCGGCCTGGTCCGCACCGAGACGCCAGGGGCTGGGCCGGCTCTCCACCGCGGCGCCCCGCTGCGCGAACGCGTCGACGGCGGCGGCACCCGCGTCCGGTCCGAGCAGCCGCCTGCCGTCCGTGTGCCGCCGTTGATGGGAGTCGAAGGCGGCCGCGAACACGACATCCAGCGGATCGGACGGAGCGATCTCGACGCTCCCGACGACCGTGAGCGTCAGCAGCGCGGCGCAACCGGCCTCGACGCACGCGGCAGCGAGTGCGTCCACCTCCTCCGCGGTGAGCAGGTCCAGCACGGCGGATGCGCTGACGAGGGACGTCCCGGCAAGCTCCGCGGCCCGCAGTCCTGTGAGGTCCCCCTCCTCAGTCCGCGCGGTGACCGGAGCGCCGTCGGCCGCCGCGCTCGGCATGCCCGCGGCTGCCCGCGCGAGCAGCCCCGGATCGCGGTCACGCAGGATCCAGACCTGCGGACCGGGCAGTCGTCCGGCGAGCCAGCGTCCCATCGAGCCCGTGCCGCACCCGAGGTCGGTGATGACCGCGGGTTCACCGGGCGGGACCGTCGCCTCCAGGTGGGCCCGGACCCGCTCGACCAGCTCGGATGCGCGGGCGGCGGCGTCGGCGCCCTCGCGGAGCGTCAGCCAGTCCGGGGCGCACACGGGCGATCCGGGAACGCTCAGCCGCGCGTCCCACTCAGCAGCTCCAGCACTCCGGCCAGGCATCGTGATGTCACCTCCCACCCGTGCAGTGTGGTGCGCCGCTCATGAGCGGAGCGGCGGAGCGCGTCCCGCAGCGCCGGCTCGCCGAACCACCGCCGCAGCGCCCCGGCGAGCGCCGGGACGTCGTCGGGGGGTACCAGGATTCCCGGCACGGAAGCCTCCGGGTCGTGGCCGAGGCTCTCCGGCACCCCGCCGACGGCCGCCGCGAGCACCGGGATCCCCCGGGCCAGCGCTTCGGTCACGACCATCCCGTAGGACTCCACCCGGGACGGCAGCACCAGGAGGTCGGTCGCGGCGTAGTCCGTGGCGAGCTGCGTGCGCGTCCGCGGACCGGTGAGCCGTACCCGTTCGCCGAGCCCGTGGCGCTCGATCGCGCGCCGGACCACATCCACGTGCGTGGGATCGCGGCGCAGCGGCCCGGCGAGATCGCAGCTCCACGGCAGGTCGGCAACGGCGGCAAGAGCCCCGACGAGCAGGTCCTGACCCTTGGTCGGCGTGATCGACCCGACGCACAGCAGGCGCGTCGCACCGTCCGTGCCGGGGGCGAGCGGCGCGAGATCGGCACCCGGCGTGGCGACGTGTACCCGGTCGGCGGCGAGCCCGTGATGCGCGACGAGCCGGCGAGCCGCCCACGGGCTGGTGGCCACGATGGCGCTCGCGGCGTGGAGGGTCTCCCGCTCGAGGGCGGCCAGCTCCGCGGCCGCGGCGGGCACCGCCCCCACCTCGTCGCCGAGGGGCAGGTGTACCAGGACGACGAGCTTCAGCCTGCCCGCCTGCGGGACGACGACATCCGGTACGCCGCAGGCGACGAGCCCGTCGAGGAGCACGACGGCGTCGTCGGGCAAGGCGGAGAGGGTGCGGGCCAACGACGAACGGGCGGCGGTGTCGGGTCGGGGCCACGCTCCGGCGACGGCGACCTCGTGCACCGACCAGCCGATGGCCGGCAGGCCGCGGCAGATGCGGCGGTCGTACGCGTTGCCGCCGCTCGGAACGGCAACGTCGTCGATGTCGTGCGGCACGACGACGTGCACGGAGCGCAGGTCTGCAGCGAGAGGGCTCGCCCTCACAAGGAGCGCTCGTAGCTCGCCGAGGCGACATGCGACTCGTGCAGTACGACCATGATCCCGGCCAGTTCGCGGGCCCCGGCACCCAGCGCACCCGCGTGCACCTTCTCAGCGAGCCGATCGGCGATGACCTTGGCTAGGAACTCGGTGGACGTGTTGACGCCGGCGAAGGCAGGTTCGTCGTCGAGGTTGCGGTAGTTGAGGTCGGCCAGGACCGCACCGAGCTCCTGGGTCGCCAGCCCGATGTCGACGACGATGTTGTCGGCATCGAGCTCAGCACGGCGGAACGACGCGTCCACCACGTACGTCGCCCCGTGCAGTCGCTGCGCCGGGCCGAAGACCTCTCCCCGGAAACTGTGAGCGATCATGACGTGATCGCGAACGGTGATGGTGAACAAGACCTGCCCTTCCGGCGATGTCTACTCCTGCCCATAGAGGACACGGACGCACAGCCCGGGAAGTTCACCGCCGGCGAGATCGGGCATCAGCCGAGGCAGGTCCTCGAAGCGCCTCTCGTCCGTGATCAGCGCGTCGAACACCGGATCGGTGAGCAGGTGCAGTGCCAGCGTCAGCCGGTCGCGGAAGCTGCGACGGGCGCGTCGAGCCGGTGCAACCGCCCCCACCTGGCTGCTGCGCACGGTCAGGCGGCGCGAGTGGAACGACTCACCGAGCGGCACCCGCACCGGCCGGTCGCCGTACCAGCTCATCTCGATCACCTCGCCCTCGAAGGCGAGCAGCTCGAGAGATCGCGCGAGCCCCGCTTCCGTGGCGCTGGCGTGCACCACCAGATCGCACTCCCCCGCCGCATCCTCCGGTGAGGCGAACCCGATGCCGAGCGCCTCGGCGACCGCTGCGCGCGCGGGGTCGATGTCCACCAGCTCGACGCGGACCCCGGGGAAGCGTGCGAGCACTGCAGCGACGCTGCATCCGACCATCCCGGCTCCGACGACGGCGATCCGGTCGCCGACCAGCGGGGCCGCATCCCACAGCACGTTCACCGCCGTCTCGACGGTTCCAGCGAGCACCGCGCGCGCAGCGGGCATAGCGTCGGGGATCGGCGTCACCGCGGCGGCCGGCACCACGTAGCGGGTCTGATGGGGATAGAGGCAGAACACGGTACGACCGAGCAGCCCTGGTGGGCCATGCTCGACCACTCCCACGCTCAGGTAGCCGTACTTGACCGGCGCGGGGAACTCGCCGTCCTGGAAGGGCGCTCGCATCGCCGAGAACTGGCTCTCCGGCACGTCCCCGCGGAAGACAAGGGTCTCCGTGCCGCGGCTGACCCCCGAGTACAGGGTGCGGACCTCCACGTCGTCGGGGCCGGGCCGGGGTATGGCGACCGACCGGATCTCACCCTCGCCCGGAGCGCGGAGCCAGAAGGCGCGCGCGATGCGATCCACTCATCCCTCCACATCGTGGTGAACCCCCGCCACGTCGGATCCGTGCTCACTATGTGCACAGAGGCTCGATGACGACCGTAGCCCGCCCGCAGACCTCGCAGGAGCGGCCCCGAACCGCGCAGCAGCAAGTCGCCGGGGCAGCTGTCCAGGTCGTCCTGCTCGCCGTGTTGTCGGCCGGTGCCGGCCTCGGCGCGGTGGGCTGGTTGGCTGGTATCGCGTACATCCTCGGCCTCTGGGCCCTGCTGGCCACCGCCGTCCGCCGGGCCGGCGCCGCCACGCTCGGCCCGGCCGACCTCGTCACGCTGGCGAGGGCGGGACTCGTCGGGGGCGTCACCGCGCTCGTCGCGGACGGGATCTGGAGCGGTCAGATTGCCGTCGCACCCCTCGTCGTCATCGCCTCCACGGCGCTGGTTCTCGACGCGGTCGACGGCCAGGTCGCCCGGCGCAGCGGCACGGTGTCCGCGCTGGGCGCCCGCTTCGACATGGAGGTCGACGCGTTCCTCGTCCTCGTGCTGAGCGTCCACGTCGCCGTGTTCATGGGCCCGTGGGTGCTGGCCATCGGCGTCATGCGCTATGCGTTCGTCGCGGCCAGCTGGTGGGCGCCGTGGATGCGGTCGGGACTGCCGACGAGGTACTCCGCCAAGGCTGTGGCCGCGCTGCAGGGGATCGTCCTCGTGGTGGCCACCAGCAAGATCCTGCTGCTCCCGCTCGCAGTCGCGCTCGTATCGGCCGCGCTGGCCCTGCTGGTCTGGTCCTTCGGCCGTGACGTGGCGTGGCTGTGGCGCAAGGCGCACCTGCCTCGGCCGTCCGGGACACCGCGGATCCCCGCACCGCGGTCGCCCCGGTGAGCAGCCATCACCAGAACTCGGACGGAAGGATCGTCGGGTCTTCGACGACGGACGGCCACCCGGAGCACGTGTCGGCCGACGAGGCTTCAGGTGGCGAAAGCCGCCGAGGAGTGCGCCGAGTCGCGGCGCTGGTGACGACCGTCCTGGCCGGACTACTCGTGTTCCTCGCCCTCATCGCTCCGCGAGAGTTCGGTCAGCTCACCCCTGCTGCGCTCGTGCGCATCCCGGTGGAAGGACTCGTCGGCGTCGTCCTCCTCCTCGTCCTGCCGGTGCGGGCGAGGAAGGTCGTGGCGGTGCTCGGCGGGGTGGTCCTGGGCCTGCTGACCATCCTGAAGATCCTCGACATGGGCTTCCTCACGTTCCTCGCCCGCCCGTTCGACCCGGTGCTCGACTGGGTCCTGGTCGACGACGCCCTGTCCTTCGTCCGGGGCTCGTTCGGCCAGGCAGGCGCGATCGGCTCCGTGGTCGCGGCCGTGGCGCTCGTCGCCGCCGTTCTCGTCCTCATGACGCTTTCGGTCCTGCGCATGTCCCACCTGGTGGCCCGGCACAGAGCCACGGCGGGCCGTTCCGTCGCGGTGCTCTCCGCGGCCTGGCTCACCTGCGCCGTTCTCGGCGCGCAGATCGTCCCGCCCGTGCCGATCGCCGCCAGGAGCGCAGCCTCACTCGCCTACCAGGAAGCGGTCCAGGCGCCCGCGAGCCTGCACGACCAGCAGGCGTTCGCCACAGAGGCCGCAGTCGACGCGTTCCGCGGCACCCCGGGGAATCAGCTGCTGACGGCGTTGCGCGGAAAGGACGTCATCTTCTCCTTCGTGGAGAGCTACGGGCGCGACGCGGTCGAGGATCCGGAGTTCGCGTCCCAGGTCGGAGCGGTGCTGGACGACGGCAACCGCCGGCTCAGCGCAGCCGGGTTCGCGTCGAGAAGCGCCTTCCTCACCTCACCGGTGGCGGGCGGCGGCAGCTGGCTCGCGCACGCCACCTTCTTCTCCGGCCTGTGGATCGACAACAACCAGCGCGACCGCAACCTCGTCTCGACCGACCGCCTGACCCTCACCAGCGCCTTCCAGCGGGCGAACTGGCAGACGGTCGCCGTGATGCCGGGCACGAGCGAGCCCTGGCCGGAGCGAGCGTTCTACGGCTTGGACCGGCTCTACGACAGCCACAGCATCGGCTACCACGGCCCGAGGTTCGGCTGGTCCCCCATGCCCGACCAGTTCGCGCTGTCGGCGTTCGAGCGCTCCGAGTACGGGAAGCCGAACCGTCCCCCGCTGATGGCGGAGGTCGTCCTCACCTCGAGCCACATGCCCTGGGCGCCCATCCCTCGGTTCATCGACTCCGCCGACGTCGGTGACGGCTCGGTGTACGGACCCATGATCGCTGAAGGGAACTCGACGGACGCCGTGTGGAAGGACGCTTCCCGCGTGCGGACCGAGTACCGGCGGTCCATCGAATACTCGCTGACCAGCCTCATCTCATGGGTGCAGAACAACGGCGACGACAACCTCGTGCTCGTCTTCCTCGGCGACCACCAGCCGCTGCCCATCGTCACGGGCGACGGCGCCAGCAAGGACGTACCGATCACGATCGTCGCCCGCGACAAGACCGTTCTGGACCGGATCTCCGGCTGGAACTGGCAGGACGGCCTCAAGCCCGGTCCGCAGGCACCGGTCTGGCCGATGAACGCCTTCCGCGACCGGTTCCTGACCGCCTTCGGACCGCAGCCCGAGCGCGCTGGATAGCGTCCCCGGGGGATCCCGCTCGAGCGCTGTTGCTGGTAGGGGCACGAGGCGATGCGGACCGCTACCGTGTCCCGATGGGCAGCTGCTCTGACCGGTGTCCTGTTTCGGACCCCGCCCGATGCCTGTGGTCGGGCACCCGGCACTGGACGCGGCATGGCTGACGCGTCCCGCCGGTTGGTGGTCGTCCGGCACGCCAAGTCGGCGTGGCCGAAGGGGGTGCCCGACGCGCAGCGGCCCTTGAATGAGCGCGGCCGACGCGATGCGCCCGCAGCGGGCCGCTGGCTGCGGCGCCACGTCGAGCACGTCGACGCCGTGCTGTGCTCCCCGGCGGAGCGGACCCGCCAGACCTGGGAGCTGCTGGCCGCCATGCTCGACAGTGCGCCCGACCCCGTCTTCGACGCCCGGCTCTACGGCGCCGCTGCCGACATGCTGCTCACCGTCGTGCGAGAACTCCCCGACGACGCCGGCTGCGCGATGGTGCTCGGGCACAACCCGGGTATGGCCGACGTCGTCATGTTGCTGACCGGAGAGTCGCCGAAGATGCGCACGTCGGCGATCGCAGTGCTGCGCCTTGTCGGCGGCTGGAAGCAGGCGAGCCCGGGCGGGGCCGCGCTCGTCGCGCACGCGACGCCCCGCGGCTGACGGTCTCGATCACGTCCCAGGCCGTAGTCAGACCTCCACCCAGGCCCGGAAGGGCAGGCCGGTACGGAGCGACTCCTCGAACACCAGGCGCACCAGCTCGACCATGCCCACGTAGTCGTCGATATCGAGGAGGAATTCCAGGTCCTGGGGCGGTTCCGCGGTGAACGCGCGGCGCTCGGCGAGGTGCGCGCCGAGGTCGGTGAGGAACCGGACAAGGGCGGCCAGCTCCTCGTCACGGAGCTGGAATTCGGGGTCGGAGTCGTAGGCGAAGTCCCCGGACACCCGCTCGAGCTCGGCTGCCGCCCGGGGGTGGAGCAGGGCACCCTCCATCACGACCAGCTGCCACTGTGGCGCCGGGAGGACGACGGCGCGACCCGCAAGCCACGGCAGATCTGTGGCGGTCAGTAGCTCATCGTCCGGCCCAGGAGCCACGAACACCTGCGACACGCCGGCCATCGCGCACCTCCCCGTTGATCAGCATTCTTCCGCTTTCCCCTGGTTTACCGGTCCCCCGCCTCGATGGCGGCGATGCGACGACGGATACCCGCGATGATCGCGTCGACCAGCTCGTCGCGCGTCAGGTCGATGTGATGACCTCTGGCGTTCGGTCCGGCAGGGGTCATCATCTCGATCGTGATGTCGCCCGCGTCGGCGCCACAAACCAGGAGACGGCGGAACTCGGCCAGCGGGACCGCGCCGTCGGAGCCGTCCCAGGAGACCCGGACGTCGACGATCTTCGCCAGCGTCGCCGGGTTCTGCCGCAGGTAGGCCAGGTACGCCCGCAGCGCCTCCGGGGACTCCGTGGGGATCTCGGAGAACAGTCGCGCGAGCTTCGCCCGGTCCTCGGCAGGCGTGAACTTCTTCGGGTTGGCCTTCGCGCTCACGTACCGGACGGGTCCGGCGTCGTCGAAGAACAGGAAGTCGAACTCGACCAGGTCGCCCGCGCTGCCGCCGGACGCGGTCACCGGCCGCGCCACCACGTTCTTCAGCACCTGCTCGCCGCGCTCCGCGGCCAGCCGCTGCATGACCGGCGCGGCAAGGGCCTCCAGCACGTCGCCGACGACGGCCGCCACCCAGCTCACCTCGCGCGCGTACTGCTGGGGGTCCCGCCTGAACTTGGCGCGGGTCTGCGGTGTCTTCACGAGCTGATGACCGTGCTTGCGTACCTCGCGGTCGATGATCTCCTGCTGCTGTGCGGTCAGGGGACGGGTCGTGTCGGCGTCGTCCGCGCCCACGCGGACCGGACCGGCGCCCGGCGGGATCGACGCGGTGACGCCGGGCGGACCGAGGCGGACGGCCCCCGGGGCGGTCGTGTCTGTGGGCGGCGGGATCTCCGACGCTGCCCGGCCCCGCTCCACCAGGTACCAGCGGCCTGCGGCCCCCTCCGCGCGCTTGCCGAGGGAAACCCGTGCCGGCGCAGCGCCCGTCGGCGGGTGGACGAACAGCACGGCGTCGGCTCCGGCCACCGGCACGTCCAGGGCATCGGAGAGGCTGCGCAGCGCCACCTCGGTATCCGCGGCGATCTCGCACCCGCAGACGACCAGCCGTCCCGTCCCGTCCGTCCGCGCGCTGCGCCAGGCTGTGAACTCGGGGGTGTGCGCCAGCAGTTGCGCAAGCTGGTCGTGGCCGATGCGGAGGTCGGCCCCGGGCGCCGGGTAGCGGAGACCGTCCCGATCGGCGTGGGCGACCAGGGTGAAGTCGCGCGGGTCGACTCGCAGCTCGAGCGCGTAGCCGCGCAGCGGGTCGGCGCGCGGCACGAGGATCGCGCCGTGGCCGTCGGGGTGGACGGTCATCTCGGCCGCCACGCGGCGCATGTCCTGGGCGGTCGCCGGGCGGGACGGGCGCGCGGCGACGACCGGTGGGCCGTGGCGCCGGACGACGGCGTTGGGCACGGGCCGCGCGCCGGCGTTGCGGAGCGCCGTGGTGCGGTTGCCGACCCAGGACCTGGCCAGCGCAAGCAGCCGCTTGGCGGTCCGGGTGCCGGTCGGCGTCCCGGACCCGCCGGTACCGTCGGACGTCGGCTCGCCTGCTGGGTCGGAGCTGCCCGATGTCGGATTCGCGGGACCATCGGGTGGGGGGCCTCGCGTGCGTCGGCTGCGCCAGCCGTCGATCTTCGACAGCGCCCGGATTCCGGCAATGCCGGCCACGGCGCCGACGGTGAGCCCGAACCACTGACCGGGCAGGTTCATCACACCGATCGCCACCAGACTGCCGCCGAGGATCGCGTTCGCGGCGGCGCCCCGGCGAGGTGCGGGGCGACCGTGTCCCAGCTCGATGGTGGCGCCGAGGGCGGACAGGTAACCACCTGCGGCGGTCAATGCGAGCGCCGGGACCACCATGATGCTGTTGTCGATCACGCCGCTCTGGATCGCCAGCAGGAGGCTCCCCAGCGTCACCGCAGGGAACGCGCCCAGGTGCACGACCTTGCGCAGAGCCGGGTGGCTGCTGAAGTCCGCGCCGGCCCACCCCATGATCGTCATGGGCAGCGCCTGGACCAGGAACAGCGCGGACGAGAGCGCGAACGCGCCGTTGACCCAGGCGTCGAGCCCGGTGCCGGTCATCATCCCCGTCGCCTGCACGGCCAGGTTGATCAGGTAAGTGCCGGCCAGCACGGAGTTGACCCCCCGGCCCAACAGCCCGGCGTTCGGGGCGAGGCCCTGGAAGGACTGCGCCTGGGTGCCCAGTGCGACGGCCGCCTTGTCGAGGAAGATCGAGAATTCTTTCAGTGCGGCATGGTGGCGGCTCTGAGGCGCCTCGCCCGGTCCGAGCGGGGCGTGGACCAGGGCGTGCGCGATCACCAGGAACGTGTTGGCGACCTGCTCGAAATCCGTCACCTGCTGCGGGGTGGCGCCGTCGAGTGCGGCGTACTTGCGCATCACGCCGATCAGCACGCGGATCGTGACCAGGTCGAACTGACCGCGCTCGATGATCGATTCGACCAGGACGCGCAGCTCCTGGCTGTACGCGGTGCGGTGCAGGCCCAGCGCGCCACGGACGGCGAACGCGGCGTAGTGCGCTGTCACGGACGCGGGCAGCAGTGCCCACGCGCCGACTGCGACCAACCCGGCGGTCGCCGCGGCGACGATGCCTCCCTTGATCAGGTAGCTCGTGCGCAGCTTCGTGCGCCCGTGCTTGTCCCTTGCCTGTTCGAGCTGCGTGCGCTGCACCTCGCCCAGCACCCACGAGGCCCTGGCCTGGTCGGGCACCGCGCTGCTGGCCTGGTGGGCGGCGATCAGCGCCTCGATCGTGTAGGCGTTGCCGCCGGCGTCACGGAGGTCCAGACCGGCGGTGTCGGTGGCGCGGGCCAGACCCTCGTGTTCGGCGCGGGCAGTCCGCCGTGCGGCACGCCGCTCGGCGCGCTCGGCGCGGTGGTCCGCCCACATCGCGCGCATGGATGCCGTGATCATCCCGGGGACCAGCCTGCGCCCGTCAACCACCCCCGGGGTCACCGCGTTGTGCCAGCGGACCAGGCTGCGCATCTGCCGTGCAACCGGACCGGTCGTGTCCCACCACCGGCCCGGGTCGGCCACTCCGAGATCGGCGAAGGTGCGTCGCAGCCGGTCGCCCTGTTCCAGCTCGTAGCGCTCGCGCCAGTCGTCCACGATCCGGTTGCGGTCCGCGGAGAACGCCTTCCTGCGCCATTCGTCCAGCTCCGGGACGCTCTGCTGCGCATACGCCCACGCCTGCACGTCCTGCTTCGCCGCTGCCAGCCACCGCTCCAGGTTGGAGTGACGCACGTCGTGGTAGGCGTCGTGGCCGATCTCGTCGCGAATGCGGACGAAGATCGGCTCCATGTCGTGGGCGTGCCGGAAGTACTGGCCGTTGCTGGCCGGGAACACCCCGTCGGAGCCGAAGTCGAACCGGCCCTGATGATCGCGAACCAGCTGGATGAACCGGTCGGTGATCGCCGGATCAGCCAGCAGGTGCCGCGCCACGTCGTTCCAGGAGATGTCGAAGTTGACGTGGTCGTACCGCGGATAACCGAGGATCTCGCCGATCAGGTCCAGGTGCTGCACCGACAGCCTGGTCCACTTGCCCACACCCAGGTGCGCGATGACGATCTTCGCCTGCGGGTGCCCGGCCAGCAGGTTCAGCAACGGCATGCCGAACCGCTCGTCCGGCGTCGCCTCGGTGAACCGGGCGTTGGCCAGGATCCGGGCCAGCCCGAAGTCGTTGTGCAGCACCACGAGGAAACCGATCTCCTCCGACGCCGCCAGCAGCTCCCGCAGGTGCGGGTTGTAGATGTCGAGTTCGTGCTGCTGGTCGCCCGACAGCAGATGCGCGGCCGCGGGACCGTGCTCTGCCCGGTACAGCAGCGCCTGGATCTCGTCGACGTGACGCAGCAACGCCGGCAGCAGCTCAACGGCGACCCGCTCCGGGTCGGCGTGCGAACCCGCCACCACCTCGGCCAGTCCGGCCGGCAGATCCGCCGCGGTCAGCTCCACCGCAGGGTTCGCGACCGCGGTGCGCAGCAGGCCTGCTGCGGTGACCAACCGCTCGATCTGCGCCACCCACGTCGGGTTGATCGTGCGGATCGCCTGGTCACCCAGCAGATCGGTGACCGCCTCCTTCGCGATCGTGGTCTCCCCGATCAGCTGCGCCAGATCCGGGTTCATCACGGCCAGCGTGCGCACGTAGTTCAGCGCGCCCGGGATGTCCATCCGGGCACCGACCGACCCCATCACCGCCCGCCACCGCAGGTCCGGCGGCAGCCGGCGGATCGTGTCCATCAGCCGCACATCGGGGAACTGGCCCCACATCTCCAGCATCGGGACGTTGAACACCAGCCCGAGCGTGAGCGCGTTGACGATCGCGTAGTAGAAGGCCCCACCCGCAGCGGCCAGGCCCTTACCGCGCTGGGGAATGGGGTGGAACGTGATCACGCCCTGGTGCCCCGAATCGGCCAGTCGCCGCAGGTGCCCCTCGATGTAGGCGGCCCGCGGGTCGTCGTAGCCGATGTGATGAAAATGCCCGTCCGACAGATCGAACACCGCGATCCGGTCCCGGCCGATCAACGCCTCGACCCGGCCGTCCGCCAACAGCGCCAGCGCCGCCTCGCCCCCGGTCCCGAACTGCTCGGCCAGCCAGGCCGAGGTGACCCGCCGCCCGTCGGACAGGGTCATCTCGTTCGCCGGGTGCTGAACCCCCCACAGCCGCACCCCCCACTCCCGGAGTGCGTCCACCCGCTGCAGCCGCTCGCCCGAATCCGGCTGCCAACGCCGGAGCAGCTCGGCGACCTCCGCCCACGTCAGGCCGACGGCGCGTTCGATGAGCCGATGCGGCAACCCGGCCTGCGCTGCCTTCCGCACCGCTGGGGTGGCCGCCTCGACGAAGGCAGCACGGGCGGCGTCCCGAGCCGCAACCGCAGCTGCCACTTGCCCGTTCGACCGTGCCAACCCGGCGAAGGCCGTCCGGGCCCCACCCCCGTCCATGATCGCCAGTAGGCCGCCCGCACGCTGCTCGTACTCCGTACGCAACGCCCGGCGCTGCACCAACGCCGCCTGCGCCGCCGCGTCCGCTGCCTTCCAATTCCGCCACGTCTCGGCCTGCTCTCCCACGGCCTTCTGCAGTTTCCGGCCGGCGCCGTACCGACCGGCCCAACCCATCGTCGGCGGGCCCCGGATCGGGTCCCCGGTCCGGTAGACGCCGCCTCGGGCTGCGGTGTCCGGACGCGCGACCGAGCCGCCGCGCACGAGACCGGTCCGCGGCTGCGGTGCCACCGGCGCAGGAAGGTCACCCCCGCTGCTACCGCTGACGGTCACCAGCCCCTCCAGGCCGGCACCACCGCCGATCGCTCGCACGTCCACGGCACTCAAGCCCGTCGCCCCGGCAACAGCGGCCACCGGAGCACCCGCACCGACCGCCGCATACACGGCGACGTCCAGCGCATCCCGGTGTGCGGCGAGCGCGTCGTGCCACTCCAGGATCGCCTGGTCCCGGTTGCGCTCGGCCCGCGCCAGCGTCTCGCGCGCCTTGTTGATCGTCGTGAGCACCAGCGCCAGGTCGATCTCGAACCCCCGGTGCCGACCCGCGTCGCCTCCCAGCCCGTTCGGGTACGCCGGGATGGCGGGGTCGTCCGCAATCGAGTCCACCCACTCCCGGGGCAGCCACAGGGCCTCGAGCTCCTCCGCGACCCGCGCCCGGTGCGTCTCGCCACGCACCGCGCCGCGCCGCGCCGCCTCCGGCGGGTTCAGCAACCACCGGACCCCGGACCGCACTGTCTCCCGGACCTCTGTGCGGCGGTCGGTCACCGACCGCTCGGCTCTGGCCACCCGGTTGCGAGCCGCTTCCACCGGCGCGTTCATGCCGGCGACCGCGTTGCGAAGGACAGGTAGTACCGGGCTCAGCAACCCCTGCAGACCGCCTCGCCGCGGCGCCAGCCCAGTCGGAGCCACCAGAGCAGCCCGGACGTCGCCGGTCAGGATCCGCACATCGGCCGGGCTGCGCCCCAGTGCGCCCGCAATCCGACGATCCGACACGCCCAGCCGGACCGCATCCCACACCGCCCAGCCCGCCACGATCTCGACGGCCTGCCGCGCCTCCACACGGGCTCGCTCGCTCGCCCGCAACGCCACAGCCGCCGCCGTGTCCGCGGGGTTCCGCTCGGCCACCGACCGCGCCTCACGCCACGCCCGCTCAGCACCGACCAGCGCAGTCAGCGCGTCTTCCCCCGGTCCGGCCCCGAACCCGTTCACGATCCGGGCCACGACCACCCGCGCAGTACCGGCCACCGGGCGCTCACGCGCCTCCGACATCGTCCTGTTCACCCGATCGCGAAGCCGGAGCGCCAGAGCCCCGACCGTGTGCAACCCGAGCAGCCCGCCCGCCACGACCAACGTCCCGTGGCCCCAACCGACGTCCAGTCCTCGCTGCCAGAGCTCGACCAGGCCCGTGTCCAGATTCGACGCCGCCGAGCCATCCGACGTGGCCGTCCCACCGACCACCGCAGGCACAGCGAGCACCGCCAGCAGTACTCCCGCCGTCACCGCCCGGCGCAACGTGCCCGGCCGACCCGACGAGCTGGCCGCCCCGCGCAACGCCGCCATCGCAACGACACCGGTCAGTACACCCGCACCGGCCGCCACGATCGACGGGACCGAGGCGTCAGCCATCGCCAGCAGAGCGAGCAGCGTTCCCGCCGGTCCTGCGCCAGCGATCCTCGTCCGGAGCGCTGCGCTGCCCTGGTGGGCACCGCGCGGCGTACCGAACATCGCCGAGCCAACGACCGCGGTGATCGCCCCTGCGACCAGTGCGACGCTGCCTTCGGCGCCAAGGGTGACGAAGCCGCCACCCAGCAGGGCCAACCCACCTATGAGGAGGTAGACCCTGAGCAGGGCCGGAGGCCCGCGTGCCCGGACCGGTCCGAATGCGGTCATCGCTGCGGCTGCAGCGGCCATGGCCAAGCCCGCGACACCGACCACGAGGGGTACCGGCGCACTGAGGAGCACTCCGAGAGCTCCACCGCCTGCGGCAGCCGCGGCAGGAACGGCCACCCCGAGGCGCGCTCCGGGCCCCCGTCCGGGACGGCGCCAGCCGACGGCCGCCAGTGGCCCGTTCCGCGCGCGGAGCTGCCCGTGGAGCACGGCCATTGCCCGCCTGCGGTCGGCCCCGTCCGACAGGCCGACCCCGAGCGCCTGCCGGATCAGCGGCTCCAGCTCGTCCCGCCCGAGCTCGCCGCCTCGAGCGGGCGCCAATGCTCCGGCCACCGCCGACAGCGCGCCCTGCGGGAGCACCGAGCGCAGCGCCGCCACCGTCGCCTCGCTCACGCCGGCTTCGGCGAGCCGGGAATCGCCGGTTATCGCCAGTTCGCGCACGGAGACGATCCCGGCTGCGAGCAGCTCGCGGTATGCCTGGGCCCGTCGCGGCGGCGACAGCCGGTCGAGCCATTCCTCGATACGGTCCGCGGTGTTCCACAGCGCGTCCCGCTCGGCGGGGTCGAGCCCGGCCTCGATCTCCCGGAGCCGGTTGCGCACCTGCCACAGACCGCTCCGCGTACCGCTCGCGAACCTCTCGACCACCTCGGCTCTGGTGCCGGCCTCCGTCGCCGGCAGCCGCCCACCATCGCGGCCGAGCTTCTCGACAGCCCCGTCGAGCGACCCCTTCACCTCGGCCGGGCTCAGCCCGAGGTCGGCCGCGATGCGCTCCAGCGACCGCCCGCTTCCGTAGGAAGCGAGTACCTGCAGTTCCTGCGGCTGCAGCCGGTCAAGCCGCGGACCGTCCACCGGATCCGGGCCGGCCCGCGGGACGGCTGCGCCGGCCTGCGGCCGCTGCAGCGCCACGCGCACCACGTCCACCACCTGCCCGACCGTGAGACCGGTGCGGTCGGCCAGCCGGCTGATCTGGTCGGCGTTCTGCAGCCCGTGGTCGAGGCTCGCACCCTGCTGGTCGCGACCGCCTGAGGCCACCCGGGAGTCGCCACCGGCACCCAGCACACGGTCGCTCGGTATCCGCCACTCGAGCGCCGCCACGACGCGCAGCGCGTTGGCCACCTCGCCTCGCTCGTCGGGCGTCCAGCCCAGCTGGTGCCGACCGGCGAACAGATCGACGGCCGCCCGCGACTGAGCCGGCGAGGGCAACCATCCGCTCTTCAGCAACGTCTCAACCTCGGGCGGCGTCATCACGCCCGTGCCGAGCCGCCGGAACAGGTCGTCGATCACCCTGCGCTCGGTTCGGGGCGCGAGGGGCAGGTACGCCTCTGCGGCGGCGACCGTGGAGAACATCGCCCGGCGGCCTGCCGCCTCGGCGGCGAGCTCGTACAGCAACGACCCGCGCGTGACCTCCTTGGCCTTCCACGTGAAGGACTCGCCGAGGTCGTGCCAGAACGTGGCCTTTTCGACCGGGCCGGCCGCTTCCCACTCACGTGCCGACACCCCACGCGGGGCGCCCAACCGGCTCAGCGCCCGATTCGTCACCGGCACCGTCCGCATCCCGCTCAGCCGTCCGCTCGCGATGTCTCGCTCCAGACCCGGGGTGATCGCGATCACCGGGCCGGCGGCCGTCGTCGTCCGACCCGAAGGGGCGGCCCCGCCGCGCGCCGAGCCTTCGGCAGACACGCCGAACGAGCCGAGCTCGAACCCTGACTGCTTCGCGGCGTGGGAGACCGCCGGTGCCGGCTGGTGGGCAGCGGGAGCGACCGCTCCGACGACGTCGGGCGACAGCATGTGGGTGGCGAGCAGCACCGTGGCCCCGATCGCCTGCCGGGTCTCGCCGCCGCGTCGGGTCAGGTGGCCCAGCGCCACCTCGGCCAAGGGCGACGCGGGCTTCGGCCGGTAGGCCTCGACGTCCTTGGGGGCAGGAATCTCGTGCCCGGCCGAGTACTGCCATGCCGGGCGCTCACTGACGGGCCTCGTCGTGACGTTCCAACCGCCGTCGGGCCCGGCCGTGATGATGTAGTCCACGGGCGGCCCGTCCGGCGCCGTCTCGACCGGCCGCTCGGGTGTCCGAAGGCTGATGGCCCCATCCGGGTTGCGCACGGCGGTGACCGCGGAACGCGACGGCGCCTCGCTTTCGGCGCCACGCCCGGGCCGGCTCGACCCAGCCGGGGCGGCGCGGACGGCTCCGGCTCCGCGGGCGGGAGTCGCCGCGGGCGCCCGCACGACAACCTCGGCGCCGGTGGCCGGATCCTGCGCCAGCCGGTAGCGCCCCTGCCCGTAGGCATCGGGAGACGCAGTGCTCAGCGCGTCGCGTACCGCTGCCGGGCTCGTGTCCAGGTGGCCGGCGAGGGTGCCGATGTCGACTGATTGGTTGCGCACCGTCACGTCGTCGATGCGGTCGATCAGCGGGCGCTCGACGCCCGTCCTCACCTCCGGCCGCAGGGCCACGTCGGTGTTCCCGCGACCGGACCCACGCGGCATCGAACTGCTCGGTGGCCGTGAGACGCCGCCGGTTGCGATGGCGCCACCCATACCGAGCCCCAACCAGCCCATGGTCACACCGGCAGCGGTCCAGGCCTTCTTCTCGCCGCCCATGATGTTCCAGTCCCGGACCATCTGTTGGGTGGCCTCGAGGTTCTCATAGCCGAAGGCTCCGACCGAGCCGATGTTCGCAGCCGTCGCGGCCCTTCCGGTGCCGACGCGCACAGCCGCGGCCCTGTCGATGCCGGCGCGTATGGCCGCGGCTCTTCCGGCCCCGGCGGGCACAGCCGCGGCTCGCCGGGCGGCCGCGCCCAAGATCCCCGTGCCGACACGACTCCCCAGCTTCGCCACCGCGCCACCGGCGAACGGCAGCACGGAGGCGCCGAGAACGAGGTAGTCGGAACGGGCGGCCGGGTTGGACCAGCTGTTGGACTGACCGTGTGCGCTGCGCTGGTAGATATTGTTGATCGCATTGCCGGCGAAGTACGCGGCCCCGGCGCCGGCTGCGATCGCGCCCCCCGTCCAGAGGGCCGGGGCAGCCGGGGGGACGAAGACGCCGGCCACGAACATCGCCCCGACGCCCACGAAGGTGGCAACGCCCGCACCGCGGTCCATCCACTTCTTCGTGGTGGAGACGTACTTGCCCGACGTCGTCTTCATGTCGAAGTTGCCGACGTCCTTGTTCAGGTCGTCCGGCGCGAGGAGCCTCGTCTCCTCGTTGAAGAGCTCGTTGTGTTCGCGGAAGTCCTTCAGGTCGCCGTAGTCGGCACCCTTGACGTCGATGTACCGGGTGTGGCCGTCGGGGTTCGTCACCTTGTACAGCGGCATGTACCGGAGTTCCTTCGACTCCGGGTCCTGGAAGATGGTCATGATCTCGTCGCTCTTCGCGCCCTTGTCGGCGAACTTGCCGATGGAGTCCTTGATCGAGGCGTCGAGTCCGGCGAGCTGTTCGGCAGTGAGACGGGCCGACATGGAGTTCAGCGCCTCTTGCGGGGTGCCCCTCGCGGCGAACTCCGCGCGCCGATCTGCCGCGGTCGCGCCCATGAAGGGGTCGCCGTCATAGCTGTCGTAGGCCTTGACGCCCTCGTCGAAGAACTTCTTCTGCACCGGATCGGTGATGGCGTCGTAGAGGTGCTTGTTGGCCGCCGACTTGACCGTGAAGAAGATGTCGGGCCGCCCGCTCGAGGGCAGCGGGAACGCCCCCAGGTTGCTGCCCTCGGCGCGCGAGCCCTGATCCCGCGCGATCGTGTTGTAGTTCAGCCCGCTGACCCCGCTCAGCTGCTCGAACGTCTCCACGAACGGCTTCTGCATCGGGTCACCGGACTGTTTCATCTGCCGGGCCAGCGCCGCGGCGTCGTTCTGGAGGACGTTCCAGTCCGTCAGGCGCTCAGCCAGCACCGGGTCCTTCCCCGCCTCGGCGAAGAGGACGTCCCACTTCCGTTGGGTCTTCGAGGCCGGAGCAACGCTCTTCGGCAGTTCCATGGCATTGATCCGCTTCTCCACCCCCCCGATCGATGTGACCTCGGCGTTGATGTCGGCCATGCGTGCGTCCATGCGCGCGACGTCCAGTGGTGTGACGTTCCCGCTCTTCTCCAGCGCCGCCTTGTCCCGTTCGTAGCCGGCCTTCTGCTCCTGGAGTGTCTCGATGCGCGGGACCAGGCTCAGGCCGGCGATCTGCGCGGCGTTCACCTTCGCCTTCTCCGCGGCGCTCAGCTCTGCGAGGGGCTCGCCCTTGTCGTTCTGGCCGTACGCACCGAAGCCCGCCTGGTAACCGGGCAGGGTGGGGTCGGCGCCCATCTTCTGCTGCGCGGCGCCCACGTGCGGCCCTGTGTAGGCGATCCCGGTGATGCCGTCGATGAGAGCGCGGCCGTTGCGGAAGTCCTCGTCCATGGCGATCGCCTCATCGATCACCTTCTGCTGCGGCTTCAAGGCCTTGATCTCACCGGGCGTGAGCCCGCCCTTGACGGCAGCCTGGTAGTCCCCGACCGCGTCCTGCAGACCCGGGAGCTTCTCCTCCAGCTTGTCGCTGCGCTTCTGCAGCATGCTCAGCGTGCTGGTCACCTTGAGCGAAGCGCCGTCGCGCTGCGATGTCGACAGCTCCGGCAGCGCCGCCCGGTACTGGTCGGCAAGGTCCGTACCCTGCTTCTTGTCCTGCTCCTCCAGGTCGGCGAGCGCGGCGCGGCTCAGCGGCGGCAGCGGGTCACCCGGCTTCAGCCCGAGTGCTTTCGCAAGCTCCTTGTCCACTGCGGTGTTCTGCGACGGACGCAGGTAGTTCTCGTCGATCCCGGTCATCCAGGACTCATCCGGGTCGCCGAGCCAGCCCAGGTTCTGGACATTGCTCTGGCACGCGCCACGGCAGGCCACGCCGACGTTGTCCTTGCCGTCCTTTGTCGGGTACAGCAGCACACCCTCGCCCTCGAGGTACTGGCCTTCGACATTCGTGCCGTAGCAGTCCTTGCCGTGGCAAACGGCCCCCCCACCGGGGCCGTAGTTCATGGTGATGCGGCAGCCATCGGCGCCGTCCGCCTTGCACTCGTGCCTGTTGCCGTATGGGTCGACCCACTCGCGCTTCTTGTTGTCGATGCCCTTGTAGGTCATCTGGCCGAGCTCGCTCGGCATCTCACCCTTCTTGGCCAGCGGCTCGAAGATCTCGCAGTTCGGACACACCGGGGTCTGCGCCATCCCCGCAGGCCGCTCGAGGTCGCAGTCGCCGACGCAGGTGATCGAGCCACCCTTGCCCTTACCGTCCGGCGTGACGACGGTGACTCCGTTGTTCGTGCCGGTGGTGATGGAGTCCGGCAGATGGCCGCCGGCCTTCAGCATCTCGACCTTCTCCTTCTCGGAGAAGGTGTAGACGGCTCCGGCGCGGGTCTGGTCGATCCGCCAGCCCTCGATGAGCTTGACGTAGCCTGTCTGGCCGCCGCTGATCTGGAAGCGGCCGGAGCTTCCGAAGGCGTCCCGGGTGGTGACGTAGGTCCATTCCTTCTCGAGCCTCAGGCCGTCACCGTTGGCGGAGATGACGTCGCCCTCAGCCGTGGTGATCTTGCCCTTGCCCTGGAAGTCCAAGGTGGCCGCGCGGCCCACTCCGTCGCGGCCGACGAGGACGTTCGGGGTTCCCGCGAGGTCGATGTGGTCGGTCCAGGTGCCCTTGCCGGTGTCGACGTTGCTGATGTTGCCCTTACATCCACCGTTGCAGGTGGTGGTGAACCGCGAACCGTCCGGGTTCGCGAAGGCACCCTGGTTCAGCGCCGGGCCGGAACCCGTACGTGTGGCCTTCGAGTTCTTGTACTCGATGCTCGAACCGCTGACCCCGTCGGTGACCTCGCCATTGCCCCGGACCCAGTACTCGCCGTTACCGGCATCGTCGCGGGCCAGGGCGCACCCGTTCGAGCCGGTGCAGGTGTCGTCCGGCTTGCCCTTGGCCGACGGGTTCGACGTCTTGACGCCGTTGTCGGTGACCTCGAAACGCTGCCCGTCCCCGCCTTCCACCTTCGAGCCGGGCGAACCCGGCTCACACGGGGCCGCACAGGTCGTCTCGACCGGCTTGCCGTCCGCGTCCTTGATGGTGCTCGTGAGGCTGCCGTCGGGGTTTCGCTCCCAGCCGACGCCGGTTTCGCCCTTACCCAGCTCGGCAACGCCCTTGTTCGGGTCTTTCGAGGCCTTCGCGTCCGGCGGGGCGACCTTGCGGGTGAGGACGTTGCTCCCACCCTCGTCGAAGTTCGCGCAGTTCCCGCTGCAGGTGCCGTACCCGCCCTGCTTGCCGCCCTCGGGGCCGGCCACGGCGACCGCCGTGACGCCGCAGCCGCCGTTGCCGCTGCCCGAGCAGCTGGCCCAGTAGGCCGCGTCCCACGAGCCGTCCTTGGTCTCCTTGTGGGCGGTGTCGTGGGCGTAGGCCGAGTAGGTGGCCGTGCAGTTCGTCGCGCCCGAGCACGACGCCGACGCATACGCCTGGTTCCCCTTGGCGAACGCCTGCGCGGACACCGAGACACCGCCGCCGCCCATGCCACCGCCACCTGAGCCGTGCGCGTACGCCTCCGCGTGCGAACCCGTCCTCGGGTCTCGAGCCGAAGCCGACGACGTCGCCTCGTAGGAGTGGCTGCACCGGGCGCCAGGGCTGCCTGTGCACGAAGCCGACGCCTGCGCCCAGCCCGGCCCGGCCGCGGCCGACGCGGTGACGGCGACGCCGCCGCCGCCGATACCGCCGCCACCGGAACCACTGGCCGACGCCCGCGCCGACGACCCACCGCTACCGGCCGACGCCGACACGCTCGCCGAGTACGAGTGCCGGCAACTCACACCCGCACTGCCCGTGCAGGACGCCGACGCACTTGCGAACCCCGGACCGACCTGCGCCCGTGCGGTGACGGCAACGCCGCCACCACCCATACCGCCACCGCCGGACCCGCTTGCGCTGGCCCGCGCGGCGCCGCCACCTGCGGACGCGGCGGCGCGCGCCGAGTAGGAGTGGCTGCAACGGGTGCCCCCGGTGCCCTGGCAGGACGCCGAGGCCTGAGCACCGCCCGCGCCGGCGACCGCGGTCGCGGTGGTGGCCGCCCGGCCGCCGCCGAAGCCGCCGGAGCCCGAGCCGGTCGCGGTGGCGCGAGCGCTGCTACCGGGGCCGCTGTCGGCGGCGCTGCTGTGCGCACGGTAGCGGTAGGTGCAGTCCGCGCCCGTGCTGCCGGCGCAGGATGCGGACGCCTCGGCGCCGGTGGGGGTGGCGCCCACCCGGCCGGTGCCCAGGCAGGCGCCGTCGGCGCCCGCGGTGCAGGCCGAGCGCGCGGTGGCGCTGTTGCCACCGTAGCGGGCCTCGCCCTGGATCGAGGTGCGACAGCTGGTGCCGGCACAGCCTGCGGAGACCTCGGCGACGTGGTCGGAGGCGAACCCGTTGGTCGCCGACTCGCACGGCCCGTTCGCTGAGCAGGTGGAGGTCGCCACCGCCGCGGTGGTGAGGGCCCGCGCGCCGGCCTTGCCGCTCTGGTGCGTGGCCGCCAGCACGGCCGGGTCGTCCGTGCCCGTGCTGGTGGAGCGGGTGGTGGTAGGGCAGCCACCGGAAGGGCTCTGGCAGTCGGCGGACACGGAGGCCGCGGTGGTGCCGAAGCGCCCGGCCGCGTTGACGCCCTTCCCGGGGTGGACAACGACGCTCGAGCCGGTGGTGATGCCTGCCTGACAGCCGCCTTCCTGCCCAGTGCACCTCGCCGCGCCACGCGAGGTGGAGAGGCTGACCGGGTCGGTGCCGGCCCCGTTGCTCGTCGCTGTCTTCTTCGCCCCGGCCTGCGCGGTGCGGATGGCGCCGGCGCTGCCGCCGTCGGGGCTGGCCGCAGCGGCCGAGTCACCGGTGACGCTCCCCGTGCAGTCGCTGTCGCGGCACACGACCGAGGAGCTGGCCTGGGTCGACCCGGACCGGCCGGGGATCATCGGCGAGCTCGCCTTGGCACCGGAACGCATCCCGGTGTGGCGGTCGGTGGTGGCCGTCGCGCTACTGCCGACCGTGCAGCCGGACCCGCTGCTGCGGCACTCCCCGCTGCTGCCCGAGGTGCTGGTGCCGGCCGGGTCCTTCGCGGCGCCGAGGGCCGCCGTCACGGTCGCGGCACCGGTGGTGGCCGCCGCGCACGAGCTGCCCCCGCCCGCGCACTGCGCGGAGGAACTGGACTCGGACAGCGTGGCCGGCGCGTTCTCGACCGGCTTGGCAGCCAGCTTCGCGGCGTCGGTGGCCGCCTTCTTCGCCTGCCCGGCTGCCGTCGCGGCCTCGGTGGCCGCCTTCTTCTTCTCGGCGGTCGCCCCGGGTCGCGCGGCGGTCGCCCGAGCCTGTTCCGCGTCGTGCTGTGCCCGCTCGGCCTGCTGTGCGGCCTGCTCGGCGGTGCCCTTCCGGGCCTCGCTGATCACGTCGGCCACGACCTGGCCCGACCCGGCGGTCGAGCTGGTGGTGGCCTGGCAGTTGCTGTCGCTGGTGGTGCAGCTGCCGCTGGAGGACGACTCCCCGGCCGGCGGGCCACGCGCGCCCGCCCCACCGGTGGTGGTGCTCGGCCCGTCGCTGCCTGCAGCAGAGCTGCGTGCGATGCCCGAGCAGCCGCCCGAGGAACCGGAGCAGTCCAGCGTGGCCGATGCGCTCGACCAGCTCGACGCACCGGGCACCGTCGGTGCACCGGAACTGGCGGACGAGCCGGGCGCCGTCGGAGCCGGCGGCGTCGCGGGCTGGTCCTGGCCCGGCCGACCCTGCGGCGCGTCGGCCGGAGCCTGGTCCTGGCCGTCGTCGCCCGTCGTGGCGCTACTGACGGTGGCGTTCGCTGTCGAGGTGGCCCGGACGAGCGGCCTGATGCTGCTCGCGTCCGGCCCACTGGAGGCCCCGGAGTTCGTGACAGCCTGGCACCGACCAGCCGACACGCCGGCGCACGAGCCCTCACCGCGCGAGCCACGTGGGTCCGGGGAGGTCGAGGGGTCGGTGGCGGTCGCGGCACTGCTGACCTTGCCGTCGCAGACGTTCTGCCCGTCGCAGTCCAGCACGGCCCCCGCCGCAGAGGCAGCCGAAGGGCCCGCGGGCCGTCGAGCGGGGTTTACAGCCGGGTTCGCACTCGCCTGGTCCGCACCGGGCTGGTTCCCGTGGGCCTGGTCCGCGCCGGCCTGGGTCGCACCGGGCAGGGCCTCGACGGCGCCGGGCGCGGTCAGAGCCACCGAACTGGCCTCGGCCCGGCAGGCAGCGGTGCCCGCTGCGCAGGTCGCCGACCCGGCTGAGGTGCGCGGCTTGCCACCGGCCACGGCACCGTCCCATGCCGCCGA
>JAODNO010000572.1 GCA_025465235.1 Pseudonocardia sp. | reverse complement strand
GCCGCAGCAGTGGCCGCCGGCGGCCGGCAACGGCCACGGCGGCGATGGGTCCGCCGCAGCGCCGTCCCCCGAGCAGACGCACGAGAACGGCAAGGCCCCGGACGAGGACGGGTCGCGCTGAGTCCGGGAGCGTTGGGCGACACCGGGGCCTCCGCGGATGCGGCGTTCGCAAGAGGGGCGGCGAACGGCAGGCCGGCCATGGACCGTGCTCGCGCCGAGGCGGCGGTGCGCGAGTTGCTGATCGCGATCGGCGAGGATCCCGAGCGCGACGGGCTGCGTGACACACCCGCGCGCGTGGCGAGGGCCTACGAGGAAATGTTCGCCGGGCTCTACACCGAGCCCGACACGGTGCTGGAGCGGACGTTCGACGAGCACCACCAGGAGCTCATCCTCGTCAAGGACATCCCGATCTTCAGCACCTGCGAGCATCATCTGGTTCCCTTCCACGGTATGGCGCACGTCGGCTACATCCCGAACAAGGACGGGCGGGTCACCGGGCTGTCGAAGATCGCGCGTCTGGTCGACCTCTACGCCCGGCGCCCCCAGGTCCAGGAGCGGCTCACCGGGCAGGTCGCGGACGCGCTGGTGCGCAAGCTGGCGCCGCGCGGCGTGATCGTCGTGATCGAGGCCGAACACCTCTGCATGGGCATGCGAGGCATCCGTAAGCCCGGCTCACGCACCGTGACCTCGGCAGTACGGGGCATGCTCCAGTCCTCGTCGACGTCACGTGCCGAGGCACTCGCCCTCATCCGGAGCGGGTGAGACGAGTGGGTCCCCGCACGGACCCGCCCTGCCTGCCCCAGCCGGGGCGGTGCGTGGTGATGGGCGTCCTGAACGTCACGCCCGACTCGTTCTCGGACGGGGGGCGCTACCTCGACCGCGAGCACGCTGTGGCGCACGGCGTCGCGATGCACGAGGCAGGCGCCGATCTTGTCGACGTCGGTGGGGAGTCGACGCGCCCCGGAGCCGGTCGCGTCGAGGCCGGTGTGGAGAAGGCCCGCGTTCTGCCGGTGATCCGGGAGCTGGTGGCGGAGGGTGTGCGGGTCAGCATCGACACGACCAGGGCCGCGGTGGCCGAGGCTGCCGTCGAGGCCGGGGCCAGCATCGTCAACGACGTGTCGGGCGGGCTGGCCGACCGGGCGATGGCAGCCACTGTGGCTCAGGCGCGCGTGCCGTGGATCCTGATGCACTGGCGGGGGCACAGCGACCGGATGAACACCCTCGCCACCTACGAGGACGTGCTCGGCGAGGTGCGCGACGAGCTGGTGTCGAGGGTGGACGCCGCGGTGCTGGCCGGCGTCGAGCCCTCGCGGCTGGTGCTCGATCCGGGCCTGGGCTTCGCGAAGACCGCGGCGCACAACTGGACGCTCCTGCGCAGACTCGACGTGCTGACCTCGCTCGGCTTCCCGGTGCTCGTGGGCGCCTCGCGCAAGCGCTTCCTCGGCCAGCTGCTCGCCGGCCCCGACGGCTCCCTGCGGCCGTTCGACTACCGGGACGGGGCCACGGCGGCGATCAGTGCGCTGGCGGCCTACAACGGCGCATGGGGAGTGCGGGTGCACGACGTGCACGGCACGTTGGACGCGGTCGCGGTGGCCACCGCGTGGCAGCTGGGCGCGTCGAAGGCACGGACAGGTCCGGGGGACCACTCATGACCGACCGCATCGAGTTGCGTGGGCTGAGGGTCCGCGGGAACCACGGGGTGTTCGCGCACGAGCGCCGCGACGGGCAGGACTTCGTCGTGGACGTGACCGTGTGGATGGACCTGGCGCCCGCGGCGGCGTCCGACGACCTGACAGACACGCTCGACTACGGGATGCTCGCCCAGCGGGTGGCCGCGATCGTCGGGGGAGAGCCGTGCGATCTGATCGAGACGGTGGCGGGACGCGTCGCCGAGAACGTGATGGCCGACGAACGTGTGCAGGCCGTCGAGGTCGTGCTGCACAAGCCGCAGGCCCCGATCCCGCTGGAGTTCGCCGACGTCTCTGTCGTCGCCCGCCGCTCGCGTCGCGATGCGCCGGGGGCGCGGATCATCCCGGCGTGACCCGCGCCGTGCTGTCGCTCGGGTCCAACCTCGGCGATCGGATCGCACACCTGCGGGCGGCCGTCAGTGGGTTCGCCGACGTATTGATCGCGGCTTCGCCCGTGTACGAGACGGCGCCGTGGGGGGGTGTCGAGCAGGACGACTTCCTCAACGCCGTGATCGTCGTCGACGACCCCGGCACCGACGCGTGGGGCTGGCTGCGCCGGGGGCAGGACCTGGAGAACGCGGCCGGTCGGGTCCGTGATGTGCGGTGGGGACCGCGGACGCTCGACGTCGACGTCGTCACCGTCGAAGGGCCCGACGGTGCGGTCCGCAGCAGCGAGCCCGAACTGCTGCTCCCGCATCCCGGCACGCCGGAGCGGGCCACCGTGCTCCGCCCATGGCTCGACATCGATGCGAGCGCTGAACTGCCCGGTCATGGTCCGGTCGCCGCGCTGCTCGCAGCCCTCGGGTCCGGCGCCGGGAGCGGGATGCGGCGGCGCGACGACCTGGTCCTTATGCGATGACCCTCACCCGCCCGCGTCATCTGCTCGCCGTCGCGCTCGTGACGGCGTTGGTCGTGAACCTGGCGGTGCGGCTCACCTACAACTCGCTGCCGCCGTTCCCGCTACCGGCCGGCGCGACGTTGGGCGTGCTCGGGCTGGCCGAGGTGGTGGCCGGCAACCTCCTGCGCGCACGCATCCGGCACCGTCCCGGCACGCAGCCGGTGCGTCCGCTGGTGGCGGCGAGGGCGGTGCTCGTCGCGAAGGCGTCGTCGCTGGCGGGTGCCGTCATGGCCGGCGTGTGGGGCGGGCTGCTCCTCCACGTGCTGCCCCGGGCTGCGGACGTCGCGGCGGCGGCGAACGACTCACTGGCCGCTGGGGTCGGGCTGGCCTGCGCACTCGTACTCATCGGCGGCGCGCTGTGGCTCGAGTGGTGCTGCCGCACGCCCGACGACGAATCCGACGAGAAGCCCGGTGAGTGATGCGTGCAGGTACCGCAGCGGCCGCCCGTAGGCTCGGCGCATGATGGCCCAGGCGACCATGGGCGTTCCCATGCCCACTCCGAAAAGGCAGCGCCGCGGCGTGCTCGCCCCGGTGCTCGGGCTGGTCGGGCTGGCCATCTGCGGGCTCGTCGTACTCGGCGTGGTGGGCAGCACCGTCGGTCTGGGTGGGGTCCTCGTCGGTGCGCTCTGCGCGCTGCTGCCGGTCGGCCCCGTCGTCGCGACGTTCCTGTGGATCGACCGCTGGGAGCCGGAGCCGCCACGGCTGCTGCTGGTGGCGTTCCTATGGGGCGCGTGCTTCGCCGCTCTCTCGGCGCTGCTGGTCAACTCGAGCGCGGTGCTGGTGGCCGACCAGGTGCTCGGCCAGGGCAGCGGCGACCTCATCGGGACCGTCGCGGTGGCGCCGGTGGTGGAGGAGGCGGTCAAGGGCGCCTTCCTCGTCGGCCTGCTGGTCTTCCGCAGGCGCGAGTTCGACGGGATCGTCGACGGGATCGTCTACGCCGGGCTGGTGGGTGGGGGTTTCGCCTTCACCGAGAACATCCTCTACATCGGCCGCGCGTTCGCCGACAACGCGATGGTTGGGCAGGGCAGCGGTGTGGTCGCTGTCCTCCTGCTGCGGGGCGTGCTCTCACCGTTCGCCCATCCACTGTTCACCGTGATGACCGGTATCGCCGCCGGCATCGCTTCGCGGAGCCGTAGCATCCCCCTCCGCGTGGTCACGGTGCTCATCGGCTATCTCCTGGCGGTGACGCTGCACGCCCTGTGGAACGGTTCGGCGTCGCTGTTCGGCGGCGCCGCCTTCTTCCTGGTGTACGGGTTCATCATGGTGCCGATGTTCCTGGCCGTGGCCGGTGTCGTCGTCTGGCAGCGCAGGCGGGAGCAGCGCATCGTGACCCACCAGCTGCCGGGTTTCGCGAGGGCCGGGTGGATCGCGCCGAGCGAGGTGCCGCTGCTGTCCAGCCTGGCCGGACGGCGAGGATGGCGGGCGGCCGTGCGGCGCAGATCGGGTAGGCAGGTGGCGAAGGCCGTCTCGGACTACCAGGACAGCGTCACCGAGCTCGCGTTCCTCCGCTCGAGGATGGAGCGCGGTGCTGTCGGTGCGTCGGGAGCGCACTGGCACGACGAGGCGCTCGCCGGGCTCCTGCGGGCGCGGGCGCGGGCGGTCGGGCATCCGGAGGCGCTGACGGTGGCGATGCGGCACCGGGGTCCGCAGAACTGGACGCCGCCGCCCCCCGGGCCACCGCCGCGCGCTGCGGTGCCTCCCGATGCGCCGCCACAGAGCTGGCCCCCACCTCGCTACTGACGGGGCTCGGCGAGCGCGTCGCACCGGTTGCGCCACCGTCGTGGTGAAGCCGGCCTGGTGTCCTCGTCCGTTGCGCGCAGCCGCGTAACCTGTGCTCGCAGTAGCCACTGCGGCAGTGACAGCGACGGCGGCGACTCATCGTCCGGTACCCGCGCGGGGACGCCGAACGAACGAGGAGAAGTGATGGGTGCAGACAGGCCGGCGCGGCTCGCCGTCGGGGTCGTCTCGGCTGGTCGCGTCGGGGCCGTCGTGGGGGCGGCCTGGGCCGCTGCCGGACACCATGTGGTCGCCACCTGCGGGGTGTCCCGGGCGTCGGTCCAGCGTGCTGCCGCACTGCTGCCCGGCGTGCCGCTCCGGGCGCCCGACGAGGTCGTCACAGCCGCCAACCTCGTGCTCCTCGCCGTTCCGGACGACGTGCTGCCCGGCCTGGTCCGGGGGCTGGCTGCCGCCGGCAGCTTCCGTCCGGGCCAGATCGTCGTGCACACCTCCGGTGCCCATGGCGTCGGTGCTCTCCTTCCTGCCGCCGAGCACGGTGTGCTGCCGCTCGCTCTACACCCCGTGATGACGTTCACCGGTCGCACCGAGGACGTCGCGCGGCTCCGGGGCTGCAGCGTCGGCGTCACAGCCACGGCAGACGACGAGGCCGCGTGGAGCGTCGGCGAGGCTCTGGTCGTGGAGATGGGTGCCGAGCCGGTGCGGATCCCGGAGGAGGTCCGACCGCTGTACCACGCTGCGCTCGCACACGGGGCCAACCACCTCGTCACGCTCGTCCGCGACTGCGTCGAGACCCTGGAGCGCGCCGGCGTCAGCTCGGCCGAACGGCTCGTCGCACCGCTGCTGTCGGCCGCGCTGGACAACGTGCTGCGCCACGGTGACCGCGCGCTGACGGGTCCGGTGGCGCGGGGCGACGTCGAGACGGTGCGCACACACCTGCGCGAGCTCGCCGCCGCCGACCCCGACCTCGCCGAGACCTACCGCGTGCTCGCCGCCCGGACGGCACGGCGGGCGTCCGCAGCAGGCCTGCTGTCCGAGTACGCCGTGAAGGACGTGCTCGCCATCCTGGAAGGTTCACCGTGACGGTCCGAACACAGGGCGGATACGCCGCCGGACAGCTGACGATGCACCGGTCGCCCGCCGAGATCGCGCCGGTGACGCGCGCGCTGCGCGGCGCGGGCCGCAAGGTGGCGCTCGTGCCGACGATGGGCGCTCTGCACGATGGCCACCGGGAGCTGATCCGGCATGCCCGTCGGACGCCCGGCGCCACCGTCACGGCTGTGTCGATCTTCGTGAACCCGCTGCAGTTCGGGGCGGGCGAGGATCTCGACCGCTATCCCAGGCCGCTCGAGGCCGATCTGGAGGTGTGCCGCGAGGAGGGCGTCGAGCTGCTGTTCCTCCCGGGTGTGACGGACATGTACCCCGACGGGGCCGACACCACGATCGCCCCAGGGCGGCTCGGCGACGAGCTCGAGGGCGCCGTGCGACCCGGTCACTTCGCCGGCGTGCTCACCGTCGTCGCGAAGCTCTTCCACATCGTCGCGCCAGAGGTCGCGTTCTTCGGTGAGAAGGACTACCAGCAGCTGGTGATGATCAAGAAGATGGTGCGCGACCTGGACTTCCCGGTGTCGGTGGTCGGGGTCCCGACGGTCCGCGAGCCCGACGGCCTGGCCCTTTCGAGCCGCAACGTCTACCTCGCACCCGAGGAGCGCTCCATGGCCGCCATGCTCCAGCGCGCGCTGGTCGCCGGGGCTGCGGTATCGGCCCGCGGGCCGGAAGCCGTACTGGACGCGGCCCGCGCGGTGCTGGCCGACGAGCCGGCGCTGCACGTGCAGTACCTCGAGCTCCGCGACGGCGACCTCGGAGCGCACCCCCAAACCGGTCGGGCACGGCTGCTGGTCGCGGCCCGGCTCGGCCGGACCCGGTTGATCGACAACATCGCCGTGCAGCTGTAGGAGGAACACACCGTGCTGCTCTGCGTGGACGTCGGCAACACCCAGATCGCGCTCGGCCTCTACGCGGACACCGACGCCCACGACCCCGAGGTCCACCCGCCTCTGGTGCGCGACTGGCGGATGCGCACCGATCCGCGCATGACCGCCGACGAGCTCGAGGTGGCCGTCGAGGCTCTGCTCGGGCGCTACGCGGCGCAGGTCACCGGAACCGCGGCGCTGTCCACGGTGCCCAGTCTGCTCCGGGAGTTGCGGCTGCTCATCGACCGCCGCAGTGACCCGAACGTCGTCGTCGGACCCGGGGTGCGCACGGGCGTTCCGTTGCTGGTCGACAATCCACGCGAGGTGGGTGCCGACCGCGTGATGAACACGCTCGCCGCGCACCGGCTGTTCGACACCGCGTGCGTGGTCGTCGACTTCGGGACGTCCACCAACATCGACGTCGTGTCCGCGAAGGGAGAGTTCCTCGGGGGGGCCCTCGCCCCCGGAATCGAGGTCTCGCTGGAGGCACTGGCCGCCCGCGCGGCCGCGCTGCGCACAGTCGAGCTGGTTCGGCCCCGCTCGGTGATCGGCAAGAACACGGTGGAGTGCCTGCAGTCCGGCGTGCTCTACGGCTTCGCGGGGCAGGTGGACGGCCTCGTCACGCGCATCCTCGCCGAGCTCGGCCCGAAGGCAGGCCCGGTCACCGTCATCGGCACCGGTGGCCTCGCGCCCCTGATGGCAGGCGTGGCCGAGACGATCACCGAGTTCGTGCCCGACCTGACTCTGCTGGGGCTACGGCTGACCTATCTGCGCAACACGCGCACCACGTCCGTGACGAGCGGCAGTTCGAACTCGCCTGCCGACGTCTCCGGTCGCGTGGCGAGGTAGGCCCGGACCCTGGCGAAGGCGGCCTCACGCTCGGCCGGTTCGGCGACCAGCGACCACGAATGCGTGGCGAGCATCGCGATCAGGCTCTCCACGGTGGTGCGCACCGGGTTGGGATGGGCGCTGTGCTCGCTCCGCCCGAAGTCCGGGTGCTCGGGCAGCCGGAGCCCGTCGTCGGCCCGCATCCGCGACGCGATGCCGGCCGCCTCGCGGTAGCCGGCCACCCACTCCACGTCCGGGTCGTCGCCGTTCCAGAGGGCAGCCAACACCCCGCCGGGCCGCAGCACACGACCGATCTCCGGCAGCGCGCGCTGCGCGTCGAACCAGTGCCAGGCCTGCCCCACCAGCACCGCGTCGACGGATCCGGCCGGCACCGGGATCGCCTCGGCGCTGCCCTCGCGCGCGTCGCCCTCCGGAAACCGGGCCCGCAGCTCGGCGAGCATCGCCGGGTCGGGCTCGACGGCGATGACCGAGCCGCGACGGAGAAGCGCGCTCGTGAGTTTGCCGGTGCCGGCTGCGAGGTCCAGCAGCCGGAGTGCGGGACGTGCGATCACGGGCTCCAGGGCCCGGTCGATGGCGGCCTCGGCGTACTCGGGACGATAACGAGCGTATTCGGCGGCCGCAGCGCCGAAGGAACGAGCCCGGGAAGCAGTCACCTACGCGACCGTACGTCAGCCCCGTTCCCCGCCGGGGCAACCGGCGGGAAACACGAATGCAGACGTCACTAACCTGGAGGCGTGAGCACCGAGCCCCTGGACGGCCCCGACAACGAGCTTCCCGAGCAGATGCGGGTGCGCCGGGCCAAGCGGGCGGAGATGCTGGCCCAGGGCCGGGATCCCTATCCCGTCGCCGTCGAGCGCACGCACAGCCTCCGTGAGGTGCGCGCCGCTCATGGCGACCTGCCCGCGGATACGGGCACCGGCGAGAAGGTCGGAGTCACCGGACGGGTGATCTTCCTGCGCAACACCGGCAAGCTCTGCTTCGCCACGCTGCGGGAGGGCGACGGTACGGAGCTGCAGGCGATGCTGAGTCTCGCGCTGGTGGGCGAGGAGGAGCTGGCCCGCTGGAAGACCACTGTGGACCTCGGCGACCACGTCTTCGTGCACGGTGAGGTGGCCACCTCCCGCCGGGGCGAGCTGTCGGTGATGGCCGACCGCTGGGAGATGGCGGCGAAGGCCGTGCGCCCGCTGCCGGTGGCGCACCGAGAGCTGTCCGAGGAGACGCGGGTGCGCCAGCGCTACGTCGACCTCATCGTCCGGCCCCAGGCGCGCGAGATGGTCCGCAATCGCTCCGAGGTCGTGCGTACTCTGCGGTCGGTACTCCACGAACGCGACTTCGTCGAGGTGGAGACACCGATGCTGCAGCTGCAGCACGGCGGTGCCACCGCGCGTCCGTTTGTCACCCACGCCAACGCGCTCGACACCGATCTGTACCTGCGCATCGCCCCGGAACTGTTCCTCAAGCGCAGCGTGGTGGGCGGTATCGAGCGCGTCTTCGAGATCAATCGGAACTTTCGGAACGAGGGCATCGACTCGACGCACTCGCCGGAGTTCGCGATGCTCGAGGCCTACCAGGCCTACGCTACGTACGATGACATGGCCGATCTGACGCGGGAGTTGGTGCTGGACTGCGCCCGCGCCGTCTTCGGTTCCACCGTCGTCCGGCACGCAGACGGGTCCGAACACGATCTGGGTACGCCGTGGCGTTCGGTGACGCTCCATGACGCGGTCTCGGAGGCAGTCGGGCACGAGGTGACGCTGGACACCACAGTGGAGGATCTGCGGAAGCTCGCAGCGGCGCACGATGTCGAACTGCGCGATTCACTGTCGGCAGGCGAGATCGTGCTGGAACTGTTCGAGAAGCTCGTCGAGCACACACTCGTCGAGCCGACGTTCGTCCGGGACTACCCGATCGAGGTCCGGCCGCTGACCAGGCAGCACCGCAGCGAGCCGCGACTCGCCGAGGCCTGGGACCTGATCGTGTTCGGCACCGAGCTCGCCACCGCCTACTCGGAACTCGTGGATCCTGTCGAGCAGCGGGAAAGGCTCTACGCCCAGTCTCTGCTGGCCGCGGCGGGAGATGTCGAGGCGATGCAGGTCGACGAGGACTTCCTCCGTGCGATGGAGTACGGAATGCCACCGTCGGGTGGTCTGGGAATGGGCATCGACCGGCTGCTCATGACGCTGACGGGGCTCGGAATCCGGGAGACCATTCTGTACCCGATCGTGCGTTCTGAGTAACAAACTGTGAGTGCGGGGCAGGGCGACTCGACAGTCACCGCGAATTAGTTATATCGTGCGCCCTATGCGGCGTCGCCGCAGACAACAACGATGAAGTATGGAGGGCTGCGACGGTGGCGCAGATCCGTGAGATCCGACTGATCGACGACCTGGACGGAGATGCCGCCGACGAGACGGTTGAGTTCGGCGTCGACGGCAAGAACTATGAGATCGACCTGTCGAAGGACAATGCGGAGAAGCTGCGGGACGCACTTGCGGCGTTCGTGGCGGCCGCCCGGCGTTCGGGCGCCGGAGGCGGTCGTCGCCGTAGCAACTCGGCGGCGAGCGCCCCGGTGCGCCGTCCGTCGATCGACCGTGAGCAGAACCAGGCGATCCGGGACTGGGCCCGCAAGCGGGGCATGAAGGTGTCCGACCGCGGTCGCATTCCGGCCGAGGTATTGGACGCGTACCACCAGGAGAACTGAATGACGGGACGGATGAGGGCCGGTGGGGTGCGCCGGCCGGTCCTCCTCGTTTGTTAGGGTGACCTCACCGCTAGCGCCGGCAGAGGAGGTCCCGTGGCCCGCAGGACGACCGTCCTGGCGGTCCGCCGCACGGAGCGGCTGACCCCGCACATGATCCGAGTAGTGGCTGGTGGCGACCAGCTCGCCGCGTTCCCCGACACGTCCCACACGGATCGCTATGTGAAGATCGTCTTCCCGCGTCGTGGAGTGGCTTACCCCGAGCCGTTCGACATGGACGAGATCCGGGCGCGGCTGCCGCGTGAGCAGTGGCCGGCCACCCGGACCTACACCATCCGGTCCTTCGACCCGGTCGGTGGGGAGCTGACGATCGACTTCGTGCATCACGGCGAAGCGGGCATCGCGGGGCCGTGGGCAGCGGCCGCCCGTCCGGGCGACGTGCTGCGACTGCTCGGCCCAGGCGGCGCGTACGCCCCTGACCGCGACGCGGACTGGCACCTGCTGGTGGGCGACGAGAGCGCGCTTCCCGCCATTTCCGCGGCGTGCGAGCGCATTCCGGCTGGAGTGCCGGCGCTCGCCGTAATCGAGGTGGCCGACGCCGCCGAGCAGCAGGAGCTGAGCTCACCCGGCGACCTGCGGATCTCCTGGCTCCACCGCGAACCGAATGCGCCCGACCAGCTTGTCGAAGCCGTCCGAGCCCTGGACTTCCCGCCCGGGCGCGTGCACGCCTTCGTACACGGCGAGGCCGGACTGGTGCGCGGCGTCAGGACCCATCTCCTGGCCGAGCGCGAGGTGGCGCGCGAGCTGCTGTCGGTCTCGGGGTATTGGCGTCGAGGCCGCGACGAGGACGGATGGCGGGAGGACAAGGCCGTCGAACGTGCGGCGGCTGCAGGCGACTGAGCAGCGAGTTCACCGGCGCAACGGCCCGACGGGGAATCTGCCCGCGGGTTGCAGCGTTGTTTCCACTGCGAACGACCCAGGCGACCATCGCCCCCGGGCCGATACAGTGGTACCCGGGGTGTACACGGCGCAGCGAGCGCCGGTGCATGGCGCAGCCAGGCTAGGAGTGTAAATGTTCGAGAGGTTCACCGACCGAGCGAGGCGTGTTGTCGTTCTGGCCCAAGAAGAGGCCAGGATGCTCAACCACAACTACATCGGCACCGAGCACATCCTCCTTGGCCTCATCCACGAGGGCGAGGGAGTGGCCGCGAAGGCCCTGGAGTCCCTCGGGATCGCCCTGGAGGGCGTCCGTCAGCAGGTCGAGGAGATCATCGGCCAAGGCCAGCAGGCGCCGAGCGGGCACATCCCGTTCACGCCGCGGGCCAAGAAGGTGCTGGAGCTGTCTCTGCGCGAGGCACTGCAGCTCGGCCACAACTACATCGGCACGGAGCACATCCTGCTCGGCCTGATCCGTGAGGGTGAGGGTGTCGCGGCGCAGGTGCTGGTCAAGCTGGGCGCGGACCTGAACCGCGTCCGCCAGCAGGTCCTGCAGCTGCTGTCCGGCTACCAGGGCAAGGAGCCCGCCGAGGGCACCTCCGGTGGCCGCGGCGAGGGCACCCCGTCGTCCTCGCTGGTTCTCGACCAGTTCGGTCGCAACCTCACCCAGTCGGCCCGGGAGGGCAAGCTGGACCCGGTCATCGGCCGGGAGAAGGAGATCGAGCGGGTCATGCAGGTCCTTTCCCGGAGGACCAAGAACAACCCCGTCCTCATCGGCGAGCCCGGCGTCGGCAAGACCGCCGTCGTCGAGGGGCTGGCCCAGGGGATCGTCAAGGGCGAGGTGCCCGAGACTCTCAAGGACAAGCAGCTCTACACGCTCGACCTGGGCTCATTGGTCGCCGGTTCCCGCTACCGCGGTGACTTCGAGGAGCGCCTCACGAAGGTGCTCAAGGAGATCCGCACGCGCGGCGACATCATCCTGTTCATCGACGAGCTCCACACCCTTGTGGGTGCGGGTGCCGCGGAGGGCGCGATCGACGCCGCCAGCATCCTCAAGCCGATGCTGGCCCGTGGCGAGCTGCAGACGATCGGTGCCACCACGCTCGACGAGTACCGCAAGTACGTCGAGAAGGACCCGGCTCTGGAGCGCCGCTTCAAGCCGATCCAGGAGGGCGAGCCGAGCGTCGGCCACACCATCGAGATCCTCAAGGGTCTGCGCGACCGGTACGAGGCCCACCACCGGGTCACCATCACCGACCCGGCACTGGTGGCTGCGGCCACGCTGGCCGACCGGTACATCAGTGACCGTTTCCTGCCCGACAAGGCGATCGACCTGATCGACGAGGCCGGGGCCAGGATGCGGATCCGCCGGATGACCGCGCCGCCGGACCTGCGCGAGTTCGACGAGAAGATCGCGGCCGTCCGCCGCGACAAGGAGTCGGCGATCGACGCGCAGGACTTCGAACGGGCCGCGCACCTGCGCGACTCCGAGAAGCAGCTGCTCGCGCAGAAGGGCGAGCGGGAGAAGCAGTGGAAGTCCGGCGACCTCGACGTCATCGCCGAGGTCGACGACGAGCAGATCGCCGAGGTGCTCGCCAACTGGACCGGTATCCCCGTCTTCAAGCTCACCGAGGAGGAGACCACCCGTCTGCTCCGCATGGAGGACGAGCTGCACAAGCGGATCATCGGTCAGGAGGAGGCCGTCAAGTCGGTCTCGCAGGCCATCCGCCGTACGCGGGCCGGTCTGAAGGACCCGAAGCGCCCATCCGGCTCGTTCATCTTCGCCGGCCCCTCTGGTGTCGGTAAGACCGAGCTGTCCATGGCGCTGGCGAACTTCCTGTTCGGCGAGGACGACGCACTCATCCAGATCGACATGGGTGAGTTCCACGACCGCTACACCGCCTCGCGGCTCTTCGGTGCCCCTCCCGGGTACGTGGGCTACGAGGAGGGCGGCC
>JAODNO010000559.1 GCA_025465235.1 Pseudonocardia sp. | reverse complement strand
AGACAATGAACGACAAAAGCCCGCCTCCCGGCTTTCAGGTGACGAGCGCGTGCAACGCAGCCTCAGGTTACGGCGGGTGCAATCCCGGCATCATGCGGGACCCCCGTGCGTCGGCGGGCGCTGCCGGACACGTCGGATCCCTGGCAGGTGGTGCACGGGGACCTTGTCCGCCGCTACCCGAGCAGGCCCGGGCCACGTGAGGTCGAAGATCCACCGGGGATACCACCCGGTGACCATGATCGCGACCAGCGCGACCAGGCTGAGCAGCCAGAAGCCGATCCACAACGGGAGCAGAATCAGCGCGTGCGGCACGATCAGCAGCCATGTCACCATCCACAGCCCCGGGACGGGGGGCGGTCAGCCCGGCATGCACCCGGATCGGGCACGGCCTGTGCTCGGGCGTGGGACCTGGCTGGTCAACGGGGTGGTCGCGCCCATGATCGTTCCTCTCTTGTCGGCGTCGCGACCGCGGCCGCAGCCGGCGAAGTCGCCAGGAAGACGGCCAAATGTGGCATTCGCTGATCGGAAGTGATGGTCTGGCCGGCACTCACACGGTGATGACGACCTTTCCCCGGGCGTGACCGTCCTGCATGTACCGGATGGCCGCTGGGGTCTCGCTCAACGGGTACGTTCTGTCGATGGCCGGTGTGACCGAGCCGGACTCGATCAGTTCGGTGAGAACGATCAGGTCCTTCGCGTTCTCCGAGTTGACGGGCATGCGGAGCTTCTGGCCCACGAACGGGGACAGCAGGGACGCCCCGAGAACGCGGTCCATGCCGTCGAGCCACCTGTCCACAGTCGCGAACGCCCTGCAGCGTGGCCACGTCCTTGCCGACCGCCTCGACGCGCCCGGCGACCTCCCGGCCTCGCACGCGGTTCGTGGGGCACGTACCCCGTAGCTCATGAGGCGCACCGGGTAGGGCAGGCCGGCCACGAGATGCCACAGGCCCCGATCCACGCCGGCCGCATGCACACGGGGCCGGCTCGAGGACGTCGGCGAGCCAGAATGTGGCATCGGGGTCCCAGCCGGCGAGCACCGTCGCCCCACCGTCGACGTCCAGCGCCCGCCCCGGCGTGGCGAGGTAGCTGCCGGGTTGTCAGGCCGCTCGTGGGCAGTGTGCTGGCTCTCCAGCGTCCCCCGCCGCCACTCCCGCGGCCTGTCGGCGGCTCCGGTCAGACGCGGCGGATCGGGCGGAGGATCGCCGGTCCACTGCCTGTGGGCCGCCCCGTCCACCGCCCGAGGGTATCGGCAGGATCCGGTCCAGCAGCGGTCCCGCACTCCTCAGGGCGCGTGCACACCCCGCGCGCCCTGATTCACGCCGGTCTCGGCGAGACGGCCGGCGAGGAAGGCGCGTTCGGCGTCGTTGTCGGTCAGCGTGATCGCTCTTTCGTACGCCGCGGCGGCATCAGCCTTCCGGTCCAGTCGACGCAGCAGGTCGGCCTTGATCGCCGGCAGGTAGCGGTAGCCGCTGAGCCGCTCGTCCTGTTCGAGCGCCTCCACCTCGGCCAGCGCAGTTGCCGGCCCGCGGACCATCGCGACCGCCACGGCCCGGTTGAGTGCCACGACCGGTGACGGCCACGCTTTCAACAGCTCGTCGTAGACCACCAGGATCTGGTCCCAGTCCGTGTCGCCGTACGTCGGTGCGGTTGCATGCAGCGCCGCGATGGCGGCTTGCAAGGCGAATCGACCGGGTTTGCCACCGCGGAGAGCTCCCAGGACCAGTTCGTGCGCCTCGGCGATCGCCTCCCGGTCCCAGGCCGAACGGTCCTGTTCCTCCAACAGCAGCAGGCGCTCGCCGTCGGCGGTGGTGCGGGTGGCCCGGCGGGCATGGTTGGCCAGAAGCAGGGCGAGTAGTCCCCGGACCTCGCGCTCGTCCGGCATCAGGTCGCGCAGCAGACGTGCCAGGTCGAGCGCGCGCTCGGCGATGTCGTTCCTGGTGAGCGCGGGTCCAGCCGGTGCGGTGTGGCCGGTGGTGAAGAGCAGGTGGATCACGGTGAGGGCGCCGTCCAACCGGTCCGGCAGCTCGCCGGGGGAGGGCATTCGGAAGGGGATCCGCACCGCTGTGATCTTCTTCTTCGCCCGGGTGATCCGGGCTGCCATGGTCGTCTCCGGGACAAGGAAGGCCTTCGCGATGTCCTGCGTCGTCACGCCGCAGACCAACCGCAGCGTGAGCGCAACCTGAGCCTCTGTGGCCAGCGCCGGATGACAGCACAGGAAGACCAGCCGCAGCCTGTCGTCGTGAACGACCGGATCGACCGGGAGATCGGAGCCAGCTTCTGCCGGCTCCACCAGCAGGTGAAGCCTCGACTGCAACGTTCTCGCCCTGCGTAGGGCATCGAGTGCGTTGTGCCGGGACGCGGTGGTCAGCCAGCCTCCCGGCCTGACCGGCACCCCGCCTCGCGTCCAGGAGTCGAGCGCGGCGACGTACGCGTCCTGGACGCATTCCTCAGCCAGGTCGAGGTCGCGGGTCACACGTACCGTCGCGGCGAGCACCGTGGCCCACTCGCGACGGTGCGCGTCGGCGACCGCCTGCTGGACCGCCTGCTGGGCCGAGGTCACTCGGGGAGCAGCGGTCGCACCTCGACGGCGCCATCCATGATCGGGAGAATCTTGCCAATGGCGATCGCCGTGTCGAGGTCTCTGGCCTCGACCACGAAGAACCCGGCGATCACCTCCTTGCTCTCGATGAATGGACCGTCGGTGACCAGGCCGTTCTTGTGGATCGTCCGCGTGGTCGCGCTGGGCTGCAGCGCCTGCTCGTTGACGACTTTCGCGCCCATCGCGGCGATCTGCTCACCGACGCGCATGTTGGCTTCCATGACGTCGGGCGGGATGTCGGCCACGCCTCCGGGAAGTTCCTTCTCGTAGATCAGAATCGCGTACTGGGGCATGGCTGGTCCTGTCCGCTCGATTCCCTCGATCACCAGTTCCCGGTCTCCGGGCCCATCGCACCGTATTCGACCTTGCCGTCCCGCGTGTAGGTGCTGACGAGGACGCCGGTGCTCGAGGTCGTGGTGTCGACCAACTCGAGGCCGGACGGGATGGTTCCTTCGGCGAAGAGACGCTTGCCGGAGCCGATGAGCACCGGGAAGACCAGCAGGTGGAACTCGTCGACGAGGTCATGTTCGATGAGCGTCTGGATCAGGTTGCCACTGCCGTGGACCTGGATCTCGCCGCCGACGCCCCGCTTGAGCTTGCTGACCGCCTCGGTGACGTCGCCGGTGAGCAGCGTCGAGTTCTGCCACGACACGGTGTCCAGCGTCCGCGACGCGACGTACTTCCGCATGCTGTTCAACTTCACCCCGATCGGGTCGTCGACGTCGGCCAGCGGCCAGGTGGCGGCGAATATCTCGTACGTCCTGCGGCCGAGCAGGAGCGCGCCTGCGCGGCTGGTCAGCACGGTCATCAACTGGATGATCTGCCGGTCCATGTGCGGGACGGCCCAGCCACCGTGCTCGAACCCGGCGTCGCGGTCCTCATCGCAGCCGCCCGGTGCCTGCATGACGCCGTCCAGCGATACGAACGTGGTCACCATCAGTTTTCGCATGTCGTTCCTTCGCTCGTACCTGCCGTCGGGCATCGGGTGGTGACGCCCTCACCCACTACGGCGAATGAGGCCACCGACAATCGACACCAGCACGCGGCGAATCCGTGGCGCGTCTGATGCGGCGGTGTTCGGCGATCTCGGCGCCACGGTCGGTGGCACGGCCTGCGTTACGTGCAGGACCGGGTGTCCACCGCTGGATCCCTGCCGGATGGTCCCACCGGCGTGATCAGCACCGAGGTGCGAGCGCGGAATACTTGGTGGCGCATTCGCCGATGTGCGTCGGTAGGTTCACCGTCCATGATCCATCTTGATGAGCAGGGTCGCCCGCACCCTCCCGACGCGGCTGACGAGACCGCCACCCTCCTGGGTTTCCTCGAGTTCCAGCGCGCGACCCTCGCGTGGAAGTGCACAGGACTGGACGCGGCCGGCCTGGGGGCGACGCTCGCCCCTTCGTCGATGACCCTGGGCGGAATGCTCAAGCACCTGGCCTACGTCGAAGACCTGTGGTGCTCCCGGTGCCTGCACGGGCGAGACCCGGAGCCCCCGTGGGACACGGTGGACTGGGCCGCCGACCCCGACTGGGACTGGCACTCGGCCGCCGAGGACACACCCGAGCAGCTCCATACGCTCTGGCGGGACGCCGTGACCTGCTCCCGCGACCTGGTCACGGAGGCGTTGGCCGTCGGCGGCCTCGAGCAGCTGCGCCGGGGCACCAACTCCAGCGGGGAGGCGCCCAGCCTGCGATGGATCCTGTTCCACCTGGTCGAGGAGTACGCGCGGCATGTCGGCCATGCCGACCTCCTCCGGGAGTCGGTGGACGGGCTCACAGGCGAGTAGCGGCCGGAGGGACGCGGTATCCGCACGAGCCCATCGAGGCCGGGAGGGCCGGTCCGGGTTGATCGCCCGACCGGCCCTCACTGGTCTTGCCGCCGCCGACCAGGATCGGCTCGATCATCAGTCGGTACTCCTCGACGAGGTCGTCCTCGACCAGCTGCGCAGCGAGCGAGGGGCTGCTCATGGCTACTGCAGCTTCCTGCCGGTGATCAGATCAAGGCGCGTAGACCTTGACCCAACTGTTGCGGTAGAGAGTTGATGTTTACGGCCGACCCGGCACCTGGCAGTGACCAGGCAACGGTGTCGGCCTTGCAGGTCCATCGGGTCGTGCTGAGTCCGACCCGTCTGACGGATGTGTCGCCGTCGGGGCGGGCCAAAGCTCGTATATGGACCGCACGATCACCGCGATCGAGAGGTGGGTAGGAAATGAATGTGACGGTGGGACTCCTGGTGACCCTGGAGGCCAAACCCGGCAAGGAGGCTGACGTCGAGGAGTTTCTCAACGCGGGTCGCGCGCTGGTCGATGAAGAGCGCGACACCATCGCCTGGTTCGCGATCAAGTTCGGCCCGACCACCTATGGCATCTTCGACGTGTTCCCGGACGAGGCCGGACGGACCGCGCACCTGCAGGGCAAGGTCGCTCAGGCTCTCGGTGCTCGCGCCGACGAGCTGTTCGAGAAGCAACCCGAGATCCAGCAGCTCGAGGTGCTGGCCTCGAAGCTATGAACCGGAATCCTCTTGGAACGCAAATCCCCTTCTTTTACCGCATTCGACGTCGCTCTGGTCCTCCAATGGCTTGAGTTACAGGGCAGAACCCCGATCTCCGGGATCGGCGCGCGCTGGCATCCCGCCCGCTGCTGAAGCCGTCAGGGAGACGCAGCGCAGTGGTCGCGGCCCGTCGCCCTCTTCGCCCTCAGGTACTTCGCGCACCTACGCCCCGAGGACCGCTCTTCTCCGCGAGCGCCCGGCCGAGTTCGGACCGGCGCCGGCGGACGGCTGTTCGGGGGACCGGGCGGACGAGCTGCCCAACCTGACACACCCGCGCACGTGGCGCGCCGCTGGCCGGCGAGCGCCGTGCGGAAGCGGCGCCCTCGTCGCTCGCCGCGCCCTCGTATGCGCTCGGCACGCGCGCGTGTCCGACTGGCTCGGCGGTGGCGCGCCGCCAACCGAGTGGCCGTGGCCGCGGGGCCGTTGATGACGGGTGGCATGGATCTACGTCGGCGGAGTTGAGTGCATGCGGGATTCATCAAGATGTAACAGAACGTGTCGCAGGTAAACCCACTGGCGGCGCCAGATCGAGTGCCCAAAAGATGATGTACGCGGCCAAGATTGGCGGGCCGCGGCTCACGAGCTCACATCAAGTGCTTCCAACTCCTACTCAGAGATCATCAAAGAATGATCTCTGAATATCTGCTGTGGGCTCACGCCAGGGTTCGCGACCCTGCTGGTTGTGATCGAGGATCTAGTCGCTGATGATCTTCCACGTAACGTCCGATCACGACACTCCGAGGTACCTACCGACCCAGTTGACTCAAGCGTGATCGTGCAATCAGGTGGTCGGGCTGAACTGTCCACGTTGAACTGCTCGCCAACACCACGATGGAATGCGCGTTCCCGCCAGCGCAGCCGGAACAGGGAGGGGGTCGGGATGTCCCAGACTCTGAACTATCCAAGGTGGTTGGTCGCAGCCTTTAGTGTCGCGTTTGCCTCCGTACTCATTCTTGCCTATGGCATAAGAGGCGCCGTGGCTGACCCCTCGTCCTCCCCGACCGTTGGCCCGACCGACCAGGTACCAGACCTGGTCATGATGCCTCTCGCGGACTTTCGTCTCAGTAGAGAGAATGGACGCAAGGTCGTGCGGTTCACGGTGTACACCGAGAACAAGGGCGGCACTCTTGATCTTACCGCGTCCCGGCCCAACACGAGCACGGCGAGCCTGGCAGTTGTCCAGAATATGCACCTAACGGGCGGAGGAGTTCGCAGTATTCGAACCAACGCCACCCTGCACTTCGCCGTTGCCGATGGCCATGACCACTGGCACGTGTCCAATTTCGCGGAGTACAAGCTTCGTCCCGCGGGCTCGACCACCTGGCGGGGGGCCCACAAAGAGGGATTCTGCGCCAGGGATACCGTCCACATCGAGGGGAACGCTCCCAGGTCGTTCCCCAATAATTGCGAACCCGGCCGGTCGGACGCATTGAACGTGGCCGAGGGAATTTCCAACGGTTGGGCAGATCGTTACGACTGGGACCTGTGGGGCCAGTTCATCGAGCTCGATGGTCTGGCTCTTCCGGGTGATTTTTGCGTGGCTGCGACGGCCGACCCGCTCCACTTTTTCGCCGAGGCGCCGAGGGACAACAATACGACGACCTCTCTGGTCCGAATCACCGAGGAAGATGTGCAAGTGATACGGCAGGGCTGCTGACTCGGCAGCCATCTCGACGGTGTGTGCCTGTGCCTCGACGGCCAGGACGACACCTGCCGTCGGCGGGCGATGCGCCGCGTCAGCGTGGCGACAGTGCGCTGCGAGCACGCTCTCGGAGGATCGGGCCCGACGACGAGCCCGGAGGACGAGATGCACGACGACGCGGCCAGTACAGCGGTGGTGGTTCGGGCGGCCCGCGCACAGGGCCGGCGCCCGACCGGCTCGCCGACGGCATTACCGGCCCCCCGGACCACCAGGCGGTTTCCGCGTGGGGCCACCGCGGCGTTCGACCAGGCCTGCTCGGCGGCGGCGTCGAGGACCGTGGCCGGCTTCGTTGTCGCCGAGCCGGCGCAGCACGTCGGCGAGCTTGCGCAGGGTGGTCCCGGTCCAGTTGCCCGTGCGGGCGAAGTAGTCGACGACCTCGCGGTAGCCGCGCAGCGCATCGTGGACGCGGCCCGCGTCGGCGAGCACGGTCAGCAGGCCCACGGTCGCGACGCCGACGAGAAACGTCGCCTCCGAGCTGCGCGCAAGGTCGGTGGCTCTGCGATGGTGCTGCTCGGCCGGCTCGGCCTGCCCGGTGGAGCTCTCGATCTCCCCGGTGACGTAGGCGCCCCGAGCAGGTCGAGCGAGCGGTCGAGCCGATGGTGCGGGTCGGTCAGGGAGAAGGTGGACAACCGGCCGGCGGCCAGCTCGATGGCCGGCGGCATTCCGTCGAGACAGCGGACGGCGTCGGCAATCAGGCGCAGGTCCGTGGGCGTCGGCGGCGGACCGGGGCGGACCCGGCCGGCCCGGTCGAGGAAGACGACTACCGAGGGGACCTCCGACAGGACCTGGTTGGGGCCGGGTAGCGGGAGCGGCGACAGCCGGAAGGCGACGAGGACCACAGCGATCGCTCGAAATGCAGCGGAGCCCGCCCCGCCGGTGACAGCCGGACACAACACCGGCCTGCCTGGGTTCGGTCGCGGTAGCCTCGCGGGAGTGCCGGGGTTGGGCGAGCAGTTGGGCGCGCGCCGTGCCGCCCGAGCCGGTTCGGGCGAGGCCGAGGCGACCCGGCCGCGCGGGCGAGGGTTGAGCGCGGCTGAGGTCTGCATGGCTGCAGCGATGGCGGATCTTGCGGCGGTGACCTGTGTGCTGCTGCGGTTCGTGCCGTTGGGTCGGTTGGCCGCGGTGTTGGCGGCTGTCCCGTTCGCGCTGGTGGGCGAGCGGTGCCGGCTACGGGCATGCCTGGCCGCCGGGCTGAGCGGCTGCGCGGTGGGATTCCTGCTAGGCGGGCTGAGCTGTGCGAACACCGTGTTGGTCGCGGCGGGTGTTGGCTCGGTGGTGGGCATCGCCCGTCGGCGCGGGTGGGGGTACTCGCGGACGGCCGTAGTGGCAGCGGCCGGGCTCGGCCTCCCGGCGGCGGCCCTGGCGCTAGGCGGGTTATGGCTGTTCGACGCCTACCGGGAGCTGGCGTTCGCCCAGTTGGTGAGCGCCTCGCGAGGGGTGACGCGACTCCTCGCCGGCATCGGCCTACCGGCGCTCGCGCGGCTCGTTGACCTCACGGTGGGCTGGGCGGTGGCGTACTGGGCGATCTGGATCCCGGCGGTCATCGTGGGCGCTGCCGGGACGGGAGTGGGCTTCGTCCGGTTGCTGCTCTCCGCCTCGCTGCGCGCGCTCGATCGGCTGCTCCCGACCTCGCTGTCCACCCTGCCGGCCGCTGGCCCGACGGGTGACCGGGTCGCGCCGCTGCCGGTGCGGCTGCGCCAGGTGAGCTTCCGCTACCCCGGCTCGGCGCATCCGGTTTTGTCCCGAATCGATCTCGACCTCGCCGGCGGGGAGTTCGTCACTCTCGTCGGCCCGAACGGGGCGGGCAAGTCGACCCTGGGCCGGTTGCTCGCCGGGGCGCCGGCCGACGAGGGTGAGGTGGTCCGGCCCGGCGCGGCCGGCCTCGGCGTCCCCGGCGGGACGGGCATGATCTTCCAGCGCCCGGACAGCCAGGTGCTGGGAGTCCGGGTGGTCGACGATCTGCTGTGGGGCGTGCCGTCGACCACGTCGGTGGACGTCGACGCGCTGCTGGAGCGGGTGGGGCTCGCTGGGCTGGCCCAGCGGGAGACCGCGACTCTGTCGGGCGGCCAGCTGCAACGTCTCGCCGTCGCCGCGCTACTGGCCCGCCGGCCTTCGCTGGTCATCAGTGACGAGAGCACGGCCATGCTCGACTCGGAGGGACGGGCCCGGATGCTCGCGCTCCTGCGCTCGCTCGCCGCCGAGGAGGGCCGCGCAGTCCTGCACATCACCCATCGCCGGGAGGAGCTGCTCGGCAGTGACCGGACGGTGGCGGTGGGCCCCATACTGGCCGACGCGGACCAACCGCAGCCGCCCGAGAGTGTGAGCGCGGCGCGCTCCTCGGGCGGAGGAGTGCTCCTGGCCCGGGGGCTGGGGTTCGTCTACGCGCCCGGGACCCCGTGGGAACATCGGGTACTCGACAGCGTGGATCTGGACCTGCCCGCCGGTGGTGGCCTGCTGGTCACCGGCGCGAACGGGTCGGGCAAGTCCACGTTGGCCGCGATCCTGGCCGGGCTCGCCGCGCCAACCGAGGGTGCCGCGCTGGTGGACGGGCGGCCGGTGCGCAACGGTCCGGACGGCGCGCTGCTCGGGCTGCAGCATCCCCGTCTGCAGCTCGTCCGCCCGACCGTAGGTCAGGACATCCAGGACGCCGCCGGCGTGGGGCCGGAGGAGGCGGACGCGGCTCTGGCGGCGCTCGGGCTCAGTCCGGAGCGCTATCGACACCGACGGATCGACGAGCTGAGCGTGGGCGAGCAACGGCGGGTGGCGCTGGGCGGCCTGCTCGCCTGCCACCCACGCGTGCTGGTGCTCGACGAACCACTGGCCTGGCTGGACCAACCCGGGTGCGTCGCGCTGCTACGGGCGCTACGCGCGGTCCGCGACACCGGCACCACCATGGTGCTGACTGCGCACGACACCGAGGGCCTGGACGGACTGGTGGACGCCGCCGTGCTGGTCGCGGACGGCCGGGTGCGCCCGGTGGCCCGGTCAACCGCGGCCGCGCCGCCCCCGCCGCTGACTCGGGAGCCCCCGTCGCCGCCGGCGGAGTCCCCACCAGGGACCGTGCGGGGGCGACGGCAGCCCTCGGCCGGCCTCATCCCTCGGACGCTGCCCGGGTCCACCCCCGCCCACCGGCTCTGGGCCGGCACGAAGATCGCCGTGCTGGGTTCCGTGGTGCTGGCCCTGGCCGCGCGCCCCACCTGGGCCGACCTGGGGGCCGCCGTGGTCGTGCTCGGCGCCTGGGCCGGGCTGGCGCGGCTGCCCCGGTGCGCCCTGCCGCGGGTGCCGCTGTGGTTCGCCCTGGCCACCGCGGCCAGCGGGGTGCTCGTGGCGCTCGGTGGCGGCGTCGACGGGCTGCTCCACTGGGTACTGTTCACCGGGATCACCGCGCTGTCGCTGTTCGGCGCGCTGCTGTTGATCTGGACGACCCCGCTGGCCGACATCCCACCGCTGCTGCAGCAGCTCGCCCAACTGGGCCGCCGGACCAGGTTGCCCGTGATCGAGTGGGCCTCGGCGGTCAGCCTCGGCCTGCGGCTCCTGCCCATCCTCCAGGCGGAATGCCGCACCGTCCTGCTCACCGCCACCCAGCGCGCCACTTCGGCACCGGACCGGAAGCGGATCTGGCGGGACCGGCAACGGAAGGCGAACCGGGCGATCCTGCTGTGCTGCGCCACCGCGCTGCGCCGGGCCACCGAGATGGGGGAGGCGATCACCGCCCGGGGCGGCCTCGGCCAAATCGCCAAGATCGACCACAAGCCGGGACGGCGGGACCTGCTCGTTTTCGCCGCCTCGCTGGCCATCCTCGTCGCCGGCTGCTTGATCTGAGCGGCCCGGAACGATCGGCTCAGCGCCGGAGTACCCGCCGAACAAGCCGATCGTGGCCGAGGGATGGCCGCCCAGCTGAACGCGCCGGCCCGGCGACGGCGCTCGGACGAGCTCGGGAGGCGCGGTGGAAGACGGCGGCGCGCAGCGGGACTTTCAGCGAGGGCAGGCCGAGGCCCCCAGGATCGTCAGGTTAGGCGGGCCGGCAGGACTTCAACCCGTGAGGCCTTCGAGCGTAGGAGCGCGCGGCGTGTCTCCGCGCGATATCGTCGACCTGGCGTTGCAGCTGCGTGAGCGCCTGCTCGGCCTCGTCGTACGTCGCGGCCAGGTCTCGCGCAGCCGGCGCGGCTCGCCGGTCAGCGGGTCGGTGCCCGCGTAGACGATGGACGGGGAAGGAGCCGGTCGGCTCCAGGTCAAACATGGTGCCCCCGGCAGGATTCGAACCTGCGCCACCGCCTCCGGAGGGCGGTGCTCTATCCCCTGAGCTACGGGGGCCGTGCTCCAGGGAAACCCTAGCGCACACCCGGATCTACGCCGGAAGCGGCTGCCCCCCGCGCTCGGCGAGGAGCTGGCGCAGGTAGCCGGCTTCGGTGGTCTGGGAGCTGAGCATCTGCGCGGCGAGGTTGCGGACCTGCGGCACGGCGGCGTGGTCGGCGCCGTACTGCAGCATCGAGGCCCCGCCCTCGTGGTGGCGCAGCATCAGCTGCAGAAACAGCACGTCGAGCGGGCGGCCGGTGGCGGTGCGCAGGGCGTTCAGGTCCTGCGTGCTGGCCATCCCCGGCATGGTGACGAATGCGCCGGTCGGCATGCCCATGCTCATGTGGTCCTGCCCTTCGGGGGCCGCCATCCAGGCCATGTGGCCCCCGACCGGGAGCGCTCCGGCGCCCCAGAGCTCGAGCCAGCCCTGCATGCGGCCGATCTGGGAGGTCTGGGTGGCTTCGATGTCGGACGCGAGCTGGGCGAGCGCGGGGTCGGTGGTGTGGTCGCGTTCCCAGGACGCCATCTCCACGGCCTGCTGGTGGTGCACGCTCATGTCCTGGGCGAACCCGACGTCCACGGAGTCGGCGGCGGGTGCGGCCGGGGTGGACGACGAGCCGGGTAGCCCGATCAGGAGGCCGCCCGCTGCGCCGAGCAGGAGCAGGGCCACCGCGGCGGCGATGGTGAGCAACGGGCGCACCCAGTGGGCCTCACGGGTTACCACGCCTCGCGTCCCGTCAGGGTCGGTGGGCAGGCGGCCACCGGCGTCGGGGGGGAGAGTCGGGGTGGTCTCCCGATCCATCATGAACCTCCGTCGGGCGTGACACCTGCTCCCGCCGACGTCTCTGGCTGTGTGCCGGGCGTGCCGGGTGCGGGAGCGGGGGCGAACGGGGGCGGGTTGTCCTGGGAGAAGCCGCCCGGACCGATCTCGTTGCAGCTCGCGCCCGGCTCCGGATACATGTACTGGTTCAGGCGTAGTGCGGCGATGAACTGGTCGATCCGCGGGTCGGAGGCGTCCGACACCTTGAGCTGGTGGCCCCAGGACTGCAACGAGATCGGCTGGTCGAGGCCAGGGTAGGGCGACATGACGGTGTACGGCTGGTTCTCGACCTTGCTGCGGAGCGACGCGAGCGCGTCGCCGGTGACCTGCTCGGGGTTGTAGGCCATCCACACCGCGCCGTGTTCGAGCGAGTGCACGAGGTTCTCGCTGCGCACCGGGTTGGGGTAGACGACCCCGTTGCACGCCGCCCAGCTGTTGTCGTGGGCGCCGCCGAAGGGCGGGCTGTGGGTGTAGGCGACGTGCACATTCGGGGCGATGTGCTGGCCGCCCGGGTACTTCTGCACCACGACGCCGGGGATCTGCGCCGACGGGTCCTGGTTCTGCGCAGTCGGCGTGAACGGCGCGAGGGCTTCGGACTTGGCCTGGTTCTGCTGGTTGCGCAGGAACGCGTAGCCGAACACCGCACCGGCGAACAGCACCACCACGAGTACGGCGGCGATGAGTCCCCACGGTGTGGACTTCTGGCTGACGACAGCCGTGCGTGAGCTGCGTGCCACCTTGCTCTTGTTGCCGCTGACCATGAACCGTCCAGACCTCGGGAAGACAGTGCGGCCGTCACCCGGACGGCCCTTGCCTATACCAAGTGTAAATGCGATGCCAAAGAAGCCGGTGAGCAGCACCTCCTAGACTTGGTCGGGTGAATCCCGCCCTGCTCGCCGACCTGGTTCGTGCCGCGGCGTCCGACGTGCTGAAGGACCGCGGTCTGGACCTCGCTGCGCTGCCCGACGACGTCGGCGTCGAGCGCCCGCGCAACCCCGAGCACGGCGACTACGCCACCAACGTGGCTCTGCGCACCGCCAAGAGGGCCGGCGTCCCGCCGCGGGAGCTCGCCGGGTGGCTGGCCGACGCTCTCGCCACCCGCGAGGGCATCGCCAGCGCGGAGATCGCCGGACCGGGCTTCATCAACCTCCGGCTCGCTGCCGACGCGCAGGGCGCGATCGTCGGCGACGTGCTGCACGCGGGCGTTGCTTACGGCACGGGCGACGACGTCGCCGGGCAGACGGTCAACCTGGAGTTCGTCTCCGCGAACCCCACGGGGCCGCTACACCTCGGCCATACCCGCTGGGCCGCCGTGGGCGACGCGCTCGGAAGGGTGCTCGCCGCGCGGGGGGCGAAGGTCACGCGCGAGTACTACTTCAACGACGCAGGCGGCCAGATCGACCGGTTCGTCGACTCGCTGATCGCCGCGGCGAAGGGTGAGCCGACCCCGGAGAACGGTTACGGCGGCGCGTACATCGGCGAGATCGCGGCGCAGATCGTGGCCGCCGAGCCGGGGGCGCTCGACCTGCCCGAACCCGAGCAGCGCGAGGTGTTCCGCCGGATCGGCGTGAACCTGATGTTCGACGAGATCAAGCGCGCGCTGCACTCCTTCGGCACCGACTTCGACGTGTGGTTCCACGAGAAGTCGCTGCACGACTCGGGCGCGGTCGAGGCTGCGGTGCAGCGGCTCAAGGACTCCGGCAACCTCTACTTCGCAGACGGCGCATGGTGGCTGCGCTCCACCGACCAGGGCGACGACAAGGACCGTCCGGTCATCAAGAGCGACGGCACCCCGGCGTACATCGCCGGCGACCTCGCCTACTACCTCGACAAGCGCAAGCGTGGCTTCGACCTGTGCATCTACATGCTCGGCGCCGACCACCACGGCTACATCGCGCGGCTGCGGGCCGCAGCGGCCGCGTTCGGCGACGACCCCGACACCGTCGAGGTCCTGATCGGCCAGATGGTCAACCTGTTCCGCGACGGCCAGCCGGTGAAGATGAGCAAGCGGGCCGGCACCGCGGTGAGCATGGACGACCTCGTGGATGCCGTCGGCGTCGACGCCGCGCGCTACACGCTGATCCGGTCCTCCGTCGACTCCACCCTCGACGTCGACCTCGACCTGATCGCCAGGCGCAGCAACGACAACCCCGTCTTCTACGTGCAGTACGCCCACGCGCGGCTCGCGTCGCTCGCGCGTAACGCGGCCGACCTGGGCGTCACGGTGCCGGACGAACCGGACTTCGGGCTGCTCGAGCACCCGCGTGAGGGCGACCTGATCCGGACGATCGGTGAGTTCCCCGCGGTCGTCGCGTCGGCCGCCGAGCTGCGCGAACCGCACCGGGTGGCGCGCTACCTGGAGCAGTTGGCCAGCGCTTACCACAAGTTCTACGACGCCTGCCGCGTGCTGCCGATGGGCGACGAGGAGATCTCCGACCTGCACCGCACCCGGCTCGCGCTGTGCGTCGCCGCCCGCCAGGTGTTCGCCAACGGCCTCGGGCTGCTCGGCGTGTCGGCACCGGAGCGGATGTGAGGGCTCATCCCGCCGGCCCGCTGCACGCCGGTATCCAGGTCCCCCCGGAGACGGCAGGGTCCCGGCCGCGCGACGCCACCGGCCTCGACGAGCTCGCGCCGCTGGTGTGGCCGCGCAACGCGTCGCGCGGCGCCGACGGCGCACTGGAGATCGCCGGTGTCGACGTGCGGGAGTTGGCCGAGACGTACGGCACACCGCTCTTCGTCATGGACGAGGACGACTTCCGGTCCCGCGCCTCCGAGTTCGCCCACGCCTTCGGGGCGGAGTCCGTGCACTACGCGGCCAAGGCGTTCCTGTGCACCGAGGTGGCCCGTTGGGTGGCCGAGGAGGGGCTCAGCCTGGACGTGGCCAGCGGCGGAGAGCTCGCCGTCGCGTTGCGTGCCGGCTTCCCCGTCGAGCGGATCGCGATGCACGGCAACAACAAGTCCGTCGCCGAGCTAATCGCCGCCGTCGAGGCGGGGGTCGGCCGTGTGGTGCTCGACTCGTTCCACGAGATCGCGCGGCTGGACGCCATCGCGCGGGAGCGGGGTGTCGTCGCGCCGGTGATGATCCGGCTGACGGTGGGCGTCGAGGCGCACACGCACGAGTTCATCGCCACGGCTCACGAGGACCAGAAGTTCGGGTTCTCCATCGCGGGCGGCGAGGCGAGCGCCGGGGCCGAGGCCGCGCGGCGGGTGTTCGCGTCCCAGGGGCTGCGGCTCGTCGGGCTGCACAGCCACATCGGGAGTCAGATCTTCGACACCGAGGGCTTCCGGGTCGCCGCGCACCGCGTGGTGCGGTTCCTCACGCAGCTGCACAAGGAGCACGGAGGAGCGGCCCTGGAGCCGGTCACCACGCTCGACCTCGGTGGCGGCTTCGGCATCGCCTATCGCGCGGCGGAGCAGCCGCTGGACGTCGCTGAGCTGGCCGAGGAGCTGCGCGCGATCGTCAAGGACGAGTGCCACGCGGCCGAGCTGGACGTCCCGGAGATCGCCGTCGAACCGGGCCGGAGCATCGCCGGCCCCGGCACCGTGACGCTCTACGAGGTGGGCACGCTCAAGGACGTGCCGCTCGGCGGCCACGCGGAGCGTCGCTATGTGAGCGTCGACGGCGGGATGAGCGACAACATCCGCACCGCCCTCTACGACGCGGTGTACGACTGCCGGCTCGTCTCGCGCTCTTCAGAGCGGGACGGCACCGGCGAGGCGGTGCTGTCCCGGGTGGTCGGCAAGCACTGCGAGAGCGGCGACATCGTGGTGCGTGACTGCTGGCTGCCCGCGGACGTCGCGCCCGGCGACCTGCTCGCGGTGGCCGCGACCGGGGCGTACTGCTACTCGATGGCGAGCTCCTACAACCGGCTGCCGCGGCCCGCGGTCGTCGCCGTGCGGGACGGTGTCGCGCGCGTCCTGCTGCGCCGCGAGACCCTCGAGGACCAGTTCCGGCTCGAGGTCACCGGGTGAGGCCGCCCACCCGCGCTTCGTCCGCGCCGCGTGACCAGCGATGATCGGGGCTGTGATGATGGGAACAGAGCTGTGACAGGAACAAGGCCGTGACGGGAACTGGACTGTGACACCGATCCGCGTCGCGCTACTGGGCTGCGGCACTGTGGGCCGTGAGGTCGTGCGGCTGCTGCGTGACCACGCCGACGAGCTGGCGGCGCGCGCAGGGGCGCCCGTCGAGCTGGCCGGGGTGGCCGTGCGCCGCCCCCACAAGCATGCCGACCTGGCTGATCTCCTCACCCAGGATGCGTCTGGTCTGGTCACCCGCGACGACGTGGACGTCGTCGTCGAGGTGATCGGGGGCATCGAACCTGCGCGCTCGCTGCTGCTGGAGGCGCTCAAGGCCGGCAAGTCGGTGGTGACGGCCAACAAGGCCCTGCTCGCGGAGGACGGCCCCACGCTGGCCGAGGCGGCCGACGCGTCCGGCGTCGACCTCTACTACGAGGCGGCCGTGGCCGGGGCGATCCCGTTGCTGCGCTCCTTGCGCGAGTCGCTGGCCGGCGACCGGATCACCCGTGTGGCCGGCATCGTCAACGGCACCACGAACTTCATCCTCTCCGCGATGACCGCGTCCGGGTCGAGCTACGCCGACGCGCTCGAGGAGGCCACGCGGCTCGGCTACGCCGAGGCCGATCCCAGTGCCGACGTCGACGGCTACGACGCGGCGTCCAAGGCCGCGATCCTCGCGTCTCTCGCGTTCCACACGCGGGTCACGGCCAACGACGTGCACTGCGAGGGAATCCGCTCGGTCACCTCGGCCGACATCGTCGCTGCGGCCGGGATGGGCTGTGTGATCAAGCTGGTGGCGATCTGCGAGCGGACCCCGCCCGACGGGACCTCCCCCGAGTCGGTCTCCGCCCGCGTGTACCCGGCAATGATCCCGGCCGCCCACCCGCTCGCGTCGGTCGACGGCGCATTCAACGCGGTGTTCGTGGAGGCCGAGGCGGCGGGCCAGATGATGTTCTACGGGCAGGGTGCCGGCGGCGCTCCCACAGCCAGCGCAGTGCTCGGCGACCTCGTGGCGGTGGCGCGCAACCGCGTGGGCGGCGGGCGTGCTCCGCGCGAGTCGGCCTACGCCAGCCTGCCCGTGCGGCCGATCGGTACGGTGCGGACGCGCTACCACGTCAGCCTCGACGTCAACGATCGCGCAGGCGTGCTCGCGGCGATCGCGGGCGAGTTCGCCCACCGCGGCGTGAGCATCGCGGCGGTCCGGCAGACCGGTGGCGGCAATGGCGGAGAGGCGGCGCGCCTGGTCGTCGTCACCCATGCCGCGCCGGAGGCGGCCCTGGCCGCCACGGTGGACGTGCTCGCCGGGCTGGACGTCGTGCGCGGCGTCGACAGCGTGCTACGGGTCGAGGACCTGGGTCGGAAGGGTGTGGCGGGATGACCGCGCGGAGCGATACCGGAGCGCGCATCGGGACCACGAGCATCGACACCGCTCGTCCACGGTGGACCACCCGCTGGCCGGGCGTGATCGAGGCGTACCGGGATCGGATGCCCGTCGAGCCGGGCTGGACGATCGTCACCCTCGGTGAGGGCGGCACCCCGCTGCTGGCCGCGCCGCACCTGTCGCGCCGCACCGGGTGCGAGGTCTTCCTGAAGGTCGACGGCGCCAACCCGACGGGCTCGTTCAAGGACCGCGGGATGACGGTGGCGGTCACCGACGCGCTCGCGCAGGGCAAGAAGGGCGTGCTCTGCGCGTCCACGGGCAACACGTCGGCTTCGGCTGCCGCCTACGCCGCCCGGGCGGGTTTGACCTGCGCCGTCCTCGTTCCGCAGGGCAAGATCGCGCTCGGCAAGCTGGCCCAGGCCGTGGCGCACGGCGCCCGCATCCTGCAGATCGACGGCAACTTCGACGACTGCCTGGAGCTGGCCCGCAAGACCGCGAACGACTACCCGGTGGCCGCGCTCGTCAACTCGGTGAACCCCACCCGCATCGCGGGACAGGCGAGCGCTGCCTACGAGATCTGCGACGAGCTGGGCCGGGCGCCCGACGTGCACTGCCTGCCCGTCGGCAACGCGGGCAACATCACCGCCTACTGGGCGGGCTACCGCGCCTACCGCGCCGACGGGCTGATCGGCACGGCACCGCGGATGTTCGGCTACCAGGCGGCGGGCGCGGCTCCGCTGGTGCACGGTGCACCCGTCCGGCATCCCGAGACGATCGCCACAGCCATCCGCATCGGGGCGCCCGCGTCCTGGGCGTCCGCCATCACTGCTCGAGACGAGTCCGGTGGGAAGTTCGCCGCGGTCACCGACGACGAGATCCTTGCGGCCTATCGCCTGCTCTCCGTGCAGGAGGCTGTGTTCGTGGAGCCGGCGTCGGCGGCGAGCGTGGCCGGACTCCTCCAGTCGGCGGCCGACGGAACGCTCCCGCGCGGTTCGCTCGTGGTGTGCACCGTCACCGGGCACGGGCTGAAGGACCCCGACACGGCCCTGCTCACGGCACCGGCCCCGACCATCGTGCCGATCGATCCGGGGGCGGTTGCCGACGCGCTGGAGCTGCGATGAGGGCCGCCGACCTCAGCAGGCCGCTGATATCGAGGATGTGCTGATGGGTCGTCCCAGCGAGGTGCGTGTCCGGGTGCCGGGTTCCTCGGCGAACCTCGGGCCCGGGTTCGACTCGCTCGGTCTCGCTCTCGGGCTCTATGACGACGTCGAGGTGTCGGTCGCCGCCGAGGGGATCGAGGTCGAGGTCGTCGGGGAGGGCGCCGGACGGGTGCCCTGCGACGAGGCCCACCTGGTGGTGCGTGCCATGCGCGCGGCCTGGGCCGTCGTCGGGGACCCGCCGCCCGGCATCCGGATGCGCTGCCGCAACGCGATCCCGCACTCGCGCGGGCTGGGCAGCTCGGCCGCGGCTGCGGTCGCGGGCGCCGTGGCGGCCGTGGTGCTCTCCGGACGCGACCCGGAGCTGGAGCGCGACACGGTCCTGCAGGTCACGGCGGCCATGGAGGGGCACGCGGACAACGCCGCTGCCAGCCTGTTCGGCGGCTTCGTGGTCGCCTGGGAGACGGCCGGGAATATGTCGGAACGATTCCGCGCTGTACGACTTGACGTGCATCCGGGGATTCGCCCGGTTGCGCTCGTCGCGGGAGTCGAATCGCTGACCAGTACCACCCGTGGGCTGTTGCCCGAGCGCGTCCCCCTGCGGGACGCGGCCTTCACGGGCAGCCGTGCCGCATTGGCGGTACTGGCCTTCACCGAGCGACCCGATCTGCTGTTGCCCGCCACGGAGGATCGTCTGCACCAGGGCTACCGGCGTCCGGCATACCCGGAGTCGGCCGGCCTGATGGACGCGTTGAGGAGCCGGGGGATCCCGGCCGCCATATCCGGCGCAGGCCCTTCGGTGCTGGCCCTGACCGCGGACGGAACCCTGCCCGATGACCTGGACCTGCACGGGTTCACGGCCGTCGCCCTGCCCGTCGACTCCGACGGAGCCAGGGTGGAGATGGGCTAGACCCTCCCGACGACTCGCCGTCCGGCGAGTCGAACAGGGGGGTTGTTGCCGCAGTGTGGGGTGAACGTCTACGCTCGGCACCGCAACGGCGATCCACGCGGCATCCGCGTGGCCACTCGAGCCGGAATCTGCGTATCCGTTGGATCAGATCTGGTTCCGACCCGAGCGGCCTCAATCGCGATCATCGCGCCGATCGCCGCCCTTGCCTGTCGGGGCGGCCGCTCTTCCCGCGACCCGTTGACCGACAAGTCGTCCGGCACACCGTCCGGGCGAGTGTGTGAATCCAGCTGACCAGGGTTAAACCCCGGTTGGTCAGGAAGGACATCAGTGAGCGAGACCGATCTCGTCAGCACCGAGGCAGCCCCTGCGCCGCGCAAGCGCGGCGGCCTGACCGGCATGGTGCTGGCGGAGCTCCGCCAGCTCGCCGGGGAGCTGAACATCCCGGACACCTCCGGAATGCGTAAGGGCGATCTGATCGCCGCGATCAAGGAGAAGCAGGGCGGCGCGCCCGCCCGCAAGCCGGCTGCCGCGCAGCTCTCGCTGCCGGAGAACGGCACTCCTGCCGCAGCCACCAGCGCCACCCCGTCCGCAGCCGCCGACGGGCACGCCACCAACGGCACCACACCGGCTGCTGAGGCCGCTCCGGCCGCCGCAGCGCCCACACGACGCCGCCGTACCGCGTCGCGACCTGCCGGTGCGCCCGCCGTCACCCCTGCCGGTGATGGGTCCGCGCCGACCGGCGCTTCGGAGGCGACCAGCGCTCCGGCAGCGACCACCAGCCCGGCGGCGACGAGCACGCCGACCGTCGAGGCGGCTCCGGCAGTCGAGGTCGCCCCGATGAACGGTGTCGCGCCCCGGGCCGAGACCGCGCCTGCCGCGAGCACCGACTCGGCGGAGGCCCCTGCTGCCGACACCGAGGCCGACACCGGCAGCCGTCGCACGCGGCAGAGCCGCCGCAACCGCAGCGAGCAGCAGACCGACAGCGCGGCCGACTCCGCCGCAGGCGACAGCCCTGCCGAGGAGCGGCAGCGGGGCCGCAACCGCGGCGACGGCCGCGACGACCGCGGGGACAACCGCAGCGAGACCCGCGCCGAGCGCGGCGACCGCGGGGAGAACCGCACCGACCGCACCGACCGCACCGACCGCACCGACAACCGTGCGGACGGGAACCGGTCCGGCGGGCGTTCCGACAACCGCTCGGACAACCGCTCCGACAACCGCTCCGACAACCGCGGCCCTCGGGACAACCGGCCCGACGACGATGACGACGACGGCGACGGCCGTGGGCGTCGTGGGCGCCGGTTCCGGGACCGCCGCCGGGGCCGTGACCGTGAGCGCCCCAGTGGTGGTGGCCAGAGCGGCGGTCAGGGCAACGTCGACACCGAGGTGCGCGACGGCGACGTGCTGCTGCCGGTCGCCGGCATCATCGACGTGCTGGACAACTACGCGTTCGTCCGTACCACCGGCTACCTGTCCGGACCCACGGACGTCTACGTGTCGCTGTCGATGGTTCGCAAGTACGGGCTGCGCCGCGGCGACGCGATCACCGGCGCCGTGCGGGAGGCTCGCGAGGGCGAGCAGTCGCGGCAGAAGTTCAACCCGCTGGTTCGGGTCGACTCGATCAACGGCCAGGACCCGGAGAACTCCCGCAACCGACCGGAGTTCACCAAGCTCACGCCGCTCTACCCGAACGAGCGGCTGCGCCTGGAGACCGAGCCCAGCAAGCTCACCCCCCGGGTGATCGACCTGGTCATGCCGATCGGCAAGGGGCAGCGCGCGCTGATCGTGTCGCCGCCCAAGGCCGGTAAGACCATGATCATGCAGGCGATCGCCAACGCGATCACCACGAACAACCCGGAAT
>JAODNO010000531.1 GCA_025465235.1 Pseudonocardia sp. | reverse complement strand
GGCCGCCGACCGCCCGACCGGCGCTGCCCAGAATCACCAGCACGACACCCACCACGAGCAACAGACCGCCCAGGTAGTACAGCAGCTGGATGCCAAGAAGGTAACCGAGCACCAGCAAGATCAACCCTAGAATGATCACTACGCCTCCAGTTACAGGGGATAACCGACGTGATATGACGCACAGATTAAAACAAGATCGGCGAGCCCGCCCGCCCTGGCGACCGAGCCAGGGGGGCTGACCTGTGCGACGCCGGGAGGCCCCTCTGCGGGTTCGTCGATGGCGGGTGGTGGCCGCGATCCCGCGACCTATCCGCCGAACTCCCTGCGCTCCTGGCCGCGCTGACGGCTCGGGCGGCGTCGAGCGCCGGAGCTACCACGTCGAACTGGGATCCGGTCGGCCCACGATCGATGTCGAGTACACCGTCGTCCGCACGGGCGGCTACCGCTCGCAGCGTGCCGACACCGTGGACCTGATCGCTTCCGTGCAGCGGATCACCCTCCTCGTCGTTCCACCGGGCGACGCCTCCGAGATCGCACAGCGCGCGTTGAAGGCGGCCGGACACCCGGGGGAATACCGACGGCATCCCGGAGCTGCTCACCTCCCCCGTCGAGCCGGACGACGCGGACACGGCGGTGCAGCGCTGGGAGCGTGACGGCGGGGCACAGGCGGGAAGCCGTAGCCGCCGCAACCACCCCGACGATCCAACGGTCGACGCGGATCCCGCGCGGCCGCACAACCTGACGAAAGAGAACCAGTCATGACCACGGCCGCTCCATACATCTCGCTGCACGACCAGAGGGTGAGGCTCGTCGCCGATGCCTTGATGCGGAACTGCGAGCTCGAGGACGAGGCGGCCGTCACGCTCGCCGGGCACGCCCTGGATGCGCTCGATCACATCCCCGAGAAGGTGCGCTGAGAGTTGCTTACGGCCGAGACCACGGCGTCACCGACGCACGACAGATAGCGTGTCGCTAGCGTTACTACTGTCGCTGCCCACGCGTGCCCCGGACCCCGGTGCTCCGCCAGCTGAACGGTGTGGCAGCGCGAGGCCGCGTAGGCGGACCCCCCGCCGCGCGCGGCCCGGAGGTGTCCACGGCAGCGCGAGCCGAGCGTGGCCGGCCACGCGCCGCCGGAGGCGACACCTCGACCTCTCTACAGGGGATCGGGTAACGGTGAGCATCGGCGAGTTGTCCGGGAGATCCGGTGAGGGATCTTGGGTGGATCCTTGGCGGCGCCGCCGTGGTCCTCGCCACGATCCCGCTCGGCGTGCTCGTGTATCTCGCCCGCCCGCGCCGGGAGCGTGAGACCGATCGGAAAGTGAACGCCGACCGCGACACGCCGTCCGTGTCATCATCAGCAGGACCCGCTTCTCCGGCCCCCGGCAACGGTGGCGCGGATCAGCTTGCGGACCCTCGCGCTCCTCAGTAATCGACCGCCCTCCTCGTCGGAGGTTTGGCGGATGCTGCCGGAAGGGGTAGTTCTCGGGCCGGGTTTCCGCCCCACCGTGCTTGCGCTGGGATCTCTTCGCCTTTCATGAGGAACGAGTCCGGTCCTAGCACGGCGCCCTCGCCGATCGACACGCCGTAGTGCACGAAGGCACCGACTCCGATGGTGCAACGACCACCGATCATCGTGTGGTCGGACTTGAAGGTGCCGTCCTCCAACGAATGGCACTGAACCACTGACCCTGCGTTAAGTGTGCAGTCATCACCGATCGTGAGCAGGCTCTTCTCCGTGATCGCACAGCCGTCGTCGAAGACCCTTCGCCCAACTCTGACGCCCAGCAGCCGCCATATCAGGTTCTTGAACGGGGTACCGCTAAATGGGTAGGGGGAAAACATTTTCCAGTACCGCTCGTGCCACCAGAAGTAGGGATCGTAAATCGAACAGAACCGCGGCCTTAAGGACTGGAACCCACCAGCGGCACGTTCGAGCAAAACCGAGTACGCGATAGTCACCGTAAGGATGAGCAACGCGGAGGCCGGGAACGCGAACGCGCCGAGGCGGCTGTAGAAGTGCAGGTCGACCAGCGCGATCAGGGTGACAATATAAAACCGGACCCACTGTGCGAGCAGGTACAACCCCATCGTGATGAGATTATGCCGGTTCTTGGCGGCGAGCCGGCGACGGAACTCCTCCCCGCTTTTCAGGTGGTCGAACTGGGCGTCGCGCTGGACCGATCGCGGAATCTCAAAGCACGGCGAGCCCAGCAGGCCTACGCCCTCTCTGATAGGACCATCGACCGGGACCATGGTCTTCGTCCCGAGGAGGCAGTTATCACCCATCCTGGCCCCGGACGGATAGACGATGTCGTTGCCGAAAAAACTGTTCGGGCCGATCGACACATGCGTCACCCGGAAGGACGTGCTCGAGAAATTTGCGGTCATCATGGATAATCCGTCGGAGACCATCGTCCCTGGGGACACCCTACTCAAGAACGGCGACTCGTGCTTCTGTTCGATGCCGAAGTTCGACCCCGTCTGCTGGACGCCGGACAAGTCCCAGCCCAGCGCCCGCAGATAGTGCACGATATAGGAGCTGTCGCCAAATATATTCATGTAGCTACGCGTGTTGGTAATGCGGGAGATTGTCCGCTGAACCCAGTAGTGGAAGCCATACAGAGGATAGACTCGATCGGTTGTCAACGCCAGGTTCAGTACACGAGGAACGGTCAGCACGAATACCAACCCGGCAACTAAGCCGCCGAAGAACAACACGAAGGACCCGGTTACCGTCTCGCTGTAGAACACCCAAACCGTAAGGTCGGCTTGTCCGGGTTTGAGGATCCCAGCGAAGTATGGAAGATTGAAGTCGCTGAGAATACGGGGAAGATAGGTGATCAGAAGGATCCCCACGGAAAGGAACATTGACGCGTTCAGGAGCTGTGTGGAACCGAAAACTAATCTCCGCAGAGTGCTGCAGCGCGCTGGGGTGACCGCGCGGTAGTCGACCTCTGTTCGTTGCGCCGGAGAGCCGTGCCAGCGTTCACCCTTGGGGACCATCTGCGAGGAGTGCAGGCACGACACGTGGCCGAGCTGGGCTCCATCGCTCATTGAAGTATCGATGTCGATGACCGATTTCTCACCGACTAGCACATCTTTCCCAAGCGTGACCACGCCCGTCTGGATTAGCCCGGCATGAGCCCTGTAGCAGTTGACGAAGGAGTCCTTGCGGATGATCGTGTGATCACCGATGGTGAGCAGATCCGTGCAGACGGGTACGTTCCGTGAGAAGATGACGACGCCGTGACCGATCCGTGCCCCGAGCGCCCGCAGGTAGAGCACGTACAGCGGGGAACCGGCGAACATCACCAGCGGATTCGTCCGAATCAGCGTCTTGACCATCCAGAAGCGGACATAAGCCACGCTCCAGACTCGAATTTCCTGCCGCTTCCAACGACCAACAAGTACCCACTTCGCCAGGATCGGAGCGATGCATAGACCCGCAAAGCCTCCGAAACCAAACGCGAGCGAGCGTAGGTAGGTGTCCACGACGCCGGTACCCGCGGCTACCCACCCGAGGCCAGCCCCTGCCATGATCCCTACCAGGCACGTGGACCCGAGGAACACCAGCAACTGGAGGGCTCCGCACAGGACGTACTGCGATGTGCTGGCTCGGGCTATTTCGTCGAGGGATCGTTCGACATCGTCCGCTGCCGGGCGCGTCGGCGCCGTGCCTGCGAGGGCAGCGCCAAGGCTCCGGATCGTCGGGTGCAGGTAAACATCTCTCATCGACACTGATGGCACGTCGTCGCGTTTCCTGACAAGCGTGCAGAAGTGTGCCATCAGCAGTGAGTTGGCACCCAGGTCGTCGAAGAAGTGACTGTCGACCGAGACCCGCTCGACGCGCACAACTTGGGCAAGGGCGTCGGCGAGGATCCGCTCAAGGTCTGTTCCCGGGCACACGTACGTTTGCTGGATGGCGATACTTCGCGGACCCGTCGGCGGCGGGAGCCTCTCCCGGTCCGCCTTATCGCTGGGCAGCGTCGGGATCGTATCGAGCTGCTCCAGGTAAGCCGGGACCATGTAGGCGGGCAAGCGCCCGCGTAACCGTTCATAGACATGCTGCTGGTCGACACGCGAGGCGTCCTGCTCGAGGGTGTAGTAGCCAACCAGCTCCGCGAGGCCGGGCACGGGCTCGTAGGTGTCCACCACCGCCTGCGCGATTCCCGGGATCTCATCCAGAACGGATTCGATCTCGGTCAGCTCGACGCGGTAACCCCGGATCTTGACCTGCGTATCAGCCCGACCGCAATACTCGATCTCACCGTTGGCGAGCAGTCGGCCGAGGTCACCGGTGCGATACAGCCGACCCCCGCTCGGGACCAGCGGATGGTGGATAAACCGCTCGGCGGTCAGGTCAGGGCGGCCAACGTAGCCGCAGGCCACCCCGGGACCGCCGATACAGATCTCGCCCAGGTCGCCCGCGCGCACCGGTCGTAGCGCGCTGTCGAGCAGCACGACCTCGTAGGTAGGCAGTGCCCGGCCAATCGTCACCGGACGACCCGGCCGCAGCTCTCCGCAGGTCGCGGTCACGGTGGCCTCAGTCGGACCGTAGGTGTTGAGAATGCGTCGACCCGGCGCGCTCCAGCGCTCAACGAGCTCGGCGGGGCAGGCCTCACCTCCGACGATCAAACTGCGCAGCCCTGGGAGGTCGGTGCCGATGGTCGCCAGCAACGTGGGCACGCAATAGAAGACGGTCACGCCCGCGTCGTCAAGGAAGCCACCCAGCTCCGCGCCGAGGCGCCGTGAGTCATTCGGCCCCACCACCAGGGTCGCACCGACCGCGAAGCTCGGCCAAATCTCCTCGATCGAGAAGTCGAACGCGATGGTCATACCTTGATAGACCCGGTCAGTCGGCCGCACGTCATACACATCGGGCACCACGCCGATGAAATTGCAGATGCTCGACTGTGCGACCTCCACACCCTTGGGGCGCCCACTGGTACCCGAGGTGTAGATCACATAGCACGGTGGATCGCCGTCCTCATCAACGATCAGCCGGGAGGCCTGGCTCGCCGCCAACGCCGCAACCTCCGTGTCCAGCTCGACGACCGAACAACCTGCGTCCTGGGCCACCCCGGCAAGGGCCGCCGAAGTGATCAACAATTTGAGGGCGGAGTCGTCCGCGATGAACGCGACACGGTCTCGCGGAGATCCTGGATCGATGGGTACGAAAGCGGCGCCGGCCTTCAACACCGCCAGCAGCGCCACATACGTCTGCGACGACCGGTGCAGCAGGATGCCAACCCGCGACCCACGCTCAACCCCGCGACCGCGCAGAAAGTGCGCCAGCTGATTCGCTCGCTCGTCCAACTCCCGATACGTCACACAACACTGCCCATCGTCCAGCGCGACGTTGTCCGGCATGCGGTCAGCACTCACCTCAAAGAACTGGTGCAATCTTCTCAAACCAGACGGACGGCACGGCACGGCACCGAGCGTCGCCGCATCCGGCGGCAAGACGGCCGTGGTCGCTGCCCTCTTAGGGACGAGATGCCTGGAAGGTCTCTGAAAGACGCTCACAGATACCGGACTCGGTCGGGGAGCCGTACGCGTTACTAGTCCGCTACACCCTGTTAACATGATCTGAAGGGCTTCGCTCCGACGAAGTCGACTCAAGGCAGATCATTAGGGACAAATAGACAATCCCCCGGACGATGAGCCCGGTTGGGGCATCCAGCGGGCCGGTCACACCGCCGATGACGGCTTCGGCGGTGTCGGGGCGCGAACCTTGACCTAACGGCGGCCGGCAGGTAAGCGTGCGCGAGCGGCTTTGGCGACCACACCCTCAACGCCGGCGGCCTGGTGCTACGCAGCCACACGGCGGCGTGCACCGGGGCTGTCGGTGGCGGCATCAGGGCGAGCGGCTCGTCGACCCGCCGCAGCCGCTTGGTGAGGCGGTGACGGCGGTCCTCGTAGGGCAGGAACCGCAGGTCCTACCGGCGACGGCGAAGATGTCGAACACCGCCAGGCAGGCCCGCACCCGGTCCCACTGGAAAGGCTCCGCCCCGCCAGCGAGCCGGTGCTGCAGTCAGGTGTGTGGCCCGAGCTGATGGGGACCTGGGCGGCCCGCGCACGTCGCGCGGCGATGGAATGGCCCTGGCGCGGCGACCGAAGCGACTCGGGCAGCACGGCCCGGGGCCGGTGAGCGCGACACGGGGATCGTGTTCGTGGCGAACCGACCTGCCGGGGCGACCAGGGAGTGTCCGGCGACTCTTCCTCCGCGATAGTCGGCCCAACCCTGACGACACCGCCGAATCGCCCGAATACGCCCGGTAAGAGGCCGATATCCCGGCGGCGCTGTCAGGAACCACGGGCACCAGGCGTCGCTGGGCTCGACCTATGAGTTCACAAACCATACGGCCGGTCCGAGCCGATCACGAGGCCGTGGCCTGAACCCCGGCCTGCGCACCGGCCGCCGAAGGGGTGATGCAGCCCCGGCCCCGCTGACCGCCTCCCTGCCCGGCGTGGTGGCCCAGCCGGAGCCGGGCCACCCGCCTACTCAGATGGTCTTGAGCAGGTTTTGCATCTGGGCGATCTGGGCCTGCTGCTCCTTGACGATCTTCTGCGCAAGCGCCTTCGCGTTGGCGTTCTGCCCGTCGCGGACCTCGGTCTGCGACATCTGGACCGCGCCGGTGTGATGCTGGATCATCATTTGCAGCCACATGCGGTCGAACGCAACGCCGTTGAGCGCGCCCAGCTGCTGCAACTGCTGGTTGGACATCATGCCCGGCATCGCTGGCACGCCGGTCATCCCGCTCATGCCGGCGGCGGCGGTCGGCTGGGCCGGGAGCCCCCAGCTCCGCAGCATGGCCTGCATCTGCTGGATCTCCGGGCCCTGGGCCTGGGCGATCTGGGTGGCCAGCTGCTTGACCTGCGGGTTGGTGGCGCGCTGCTGGGCGAGCTGCGACATCTGAATGGCCTGGGCGTGGTGCGGGATCATGCCCTGCACGAAGGCCACGTCGGCGTTGTTATGCGCCGCGGCCGGTGCCGCTGTCGTCGCCGGTGCCGGTGCCGTGGTCGTGGCCGCGCCGGGCGCGGCAGGGGTCGCGCTGTTGCCGCAACCGGCGAGGACGACGGCGGCGAGCGCGGCGGTAAGTGTGCCGAGGACAGGTTTGGTGTTCATGTGCGTGTTCTCCTCTGTGTCTACGAAAGGGATCAAGCCAGCGGTCGAGCTGGTCGATCAGTTCCGCAACACACAGAGTTGGGCGAGCCGGACCGCAATCCGTGGCGGTGACCGCGGCCGCACGGTAACGACACCGCAGAACCGGGTAGGGCCCAGACGCTGGCGGACCCGGATCGTGACCGCCACCGCGGCCAGGCCCAGCACGATCAACCCACCGAGCACCGCAAGGCACAGGTGCATCAGCATGCCCATCGCCAGGTCGTGACCAGGACTGGGCATCATCACCGTCGCCCGGTCCGCATCCGAAACTAGGTGCGGCCGGGTGCGGGTCGACACGGGGGCCACCGGCCCCGCCGCGGTCATCGCGGCGGTCATCGCGGCAGTCCCGGATGGCATTCCGTATGTCATGGACTCGGCCAGCGCGGCCCCACCGGCGGGGGCGTCGGGATCGTGTGCGAGCAGATGGTGCATCCCGACCAGCCCGACGGCCACGGCGAGGACAAGCATCCACCGCGCGACTCGGCCCCGGGTCTGCACCAGCCCCACGGTAGCCCCGTCGCACGCCGCACACATGATCACCGGTTAGCTCGGCAGGGTTACGTCGCCGGATCGGGGTTAGCTTTCTCACTCCTGGCCGGCCGCGGCGCGCTGCCGCCATGGCTCCGGCCTCCGCGCGCGCCCGCCTCGGCGCCGTCCTCACCCTCGATCCCGAGCCCGATCAGCGCCCCCACCACCACGGGCGGTGTTCGCGGCGTTGACGATCCGGTGCGGGGGTGGCCAGCCAGGGTTCGCGGTCGGGGACCCGGCGCTGCTCGCGATGGCGTTCAGCGCGGCCAGGCGCCGCACGGGCCGAGCCAGCGGCGACCTAATCAACAGTGCTCGCACCACCACGACCCGGTGGGCACGACATCCCAGCAGTGATCCAGTCCTCCCGACCACTGCGAGGGGCACGATCTGTGTCCAGGACTCGACGTCCAGGGCTCAGGGCTCTACAGTGCTCACCACCCGACGGCCACCGGACCTGATCTTGCAAGATCAGGTCCGACGAGTCTGATTAGGGCTCTCAGGGGCCGACCGGCCCCCGCCGCAGGCGGGCGATCAGCGGTTTCGCGGATGCTCGGGTTTGACCGAATGGCCGGGACGGGTGCCATCCGGGGGGCCGGTGCCGGCCGTGAGCAGTCCCGGCTCGGGGGGAACGTTCAGCGGGAGCGCCACCTGCAGGGTGGTACCCGCGCCGGGCGGGCTGTGCACCGTGAGCCGGCCGCCGAGGGCCTCCATCCGGTCGGTGAGGCCCACGAGACCGGATCCGTCCGCGGCATGGGCGCCGCCGCGGCCGTCGTCGCCCACCTCGATCCGCAGCACACCCTCGCCGGCCGCCGCGTCGACGTCGACAACCGAGGCGTGCGCGTGCTTTGCGGCGTTTGTCAGCGCCTCAGCAACGAAGTAGTAGCCGGCCAGTTCGATCGGCTCGGGCAGCCGCCCGCTGACGCGGACGTCGAGGCGCACCGGGACGGGACTGCGGCGGGCGAGCGCCTTCAACGCCGGGCGCAGCCCGCCCTCGGTGAGCGCGGCGGGATGGATGCCGCGGGCGATAACCTCAGACTTTTACCGGACAGGCCTCCCCGGGGCGGCGGCCCGCCAGGGAAACCCAAATGTGGGAGGAGGTCTTGATGGATATCGTGGTGGAACGCTGCGCGGGGCTGGACGTGCACCGCGACACGGTGGTGGCCACCGTGCGGATCCCGCCGGACACGTCGGGGCGGAAACGCCGCGGCCAGCACACGCAGACCTTCGCCACGACCACGGCGGGAACCACCGCGCTGGGGGACTGGCTGGCCGAACACCGGGTGACCGAGGGCCGGGATTGAGTCCACTGGGGTCTACTGGAAGCCCGTCTACTACCTACTCGAAGATCAGCTCGAGGTGTGGCTAATCAACGCCGAGCACCTGCACAACGTGCCCGGCCGCAAGACCGACGTGGCCGACTCGGCGTGGATCGCGCAGATGGTCGAGCACGGCCTGGTCCGGCCCAGTTTCGTGCCACCGCCACCGATCCGGGCGCTGCGCGATCTGACCCGCCACCGCCGCACCCTGGTCGAGGAACGCACCCGGGTAGTGCAGCGGCTGGAGAAGGTGATGCAGGACGCCGGGATCAAACTGACCAGCGTCGCCTCGGCGTTGCTGACCAAGTCCGGGCGGGCGATGCTGGAGGCCCTTCTGGCTGGGCAGACCGACCCCGACATCCTGGCCGAGTTGGCGAGGGGTCGGCTGCGCAGCAAGATCCCGGCGTTGCGGGAGGCCTTGGCCGGCCGATTCCGCACCGAGCACCACGGACTGCTGGTCGCCCAGATGTTGGCCCACATCGACTTCCTCGAAACTGCCATCGCCGAGCTGGACACGAGCCTCGACAAGGCCACAGCACCGTTTCAGGCCATGCTGAAGCGGGTGTGCACGATCCCCGGAGTCTCCGTCCGGACAGCGATCATGCTGCTCGCCGAGTGCGGCGCGGATATGACTGTGTTCCACACCGCCGCGCACCTCGCGAGCTGGGCGGGCATCTGTCCGGGCAACAACACCTCCGGCGGGAAGAGCCGAACGGGACGGACCCTGCACGGCTCGGTGGCGCTGCGAACCGCGCTGACCGAAGCGGCCCATGCCGCCGCCCGCACGAAGGGCACCTACCTCGCCGCGCACCATGCCCACATCCGCGGCCGCCGTGGTCAGCCCAAAGCCATCGGCGCCACCCGCCATGATCTTCTCATCGCCTACTGGCACGTCGTTCATGACAACGCCGACTACGCCGACCTCGGCCCGGACTGGGCCCAACGCCGACGCTCCAGCGAGTACCGCACCCGACGGCTGCTCCACCAACTCGAACAGCTTGGCCACACCGTCACCATCGGACCCGCCACCTGACAACGGGCCTCCGGCCCGAGCTTCGCCCTCGTGGTCCCTGATTCACACCTCAGCGTCAAGCTCAGAGCGGCCGGCCGACCCGAGGACGAGTCGGTCACCGCTCGAGGAAATGCTGTCGGTCTCCGCGCTGGCGCTCACACCGTGCGGCGGCGCCGGTCAGCTCCCTGCCGACAACGTCGGGAGGGCGCCCCTTGGTGCCGCGTCGAGCAGGACACGGTCGGCCGTCGCGCGTCGGAGCCGGATGACACCCCGACTACCCGGCCGAACCGCCGAGGCCGAGGCTCAGAGGAACGACACGAGCGAGCGCAAGATCATCGTCGCGACGAACACCACCGTGAACGCCAGGTCGAGCTGCACGTTGCCGATCCGCACCGGCTTGAGCACGCGCCGCACCGGGCCGATCACCGGCTCGGTCAGCCGGTGCGAGATGTTGCGTGCCTTCACAGCCCGCCCGCCCCCACCGGGGGCGAGCACCCCCGTCCAGTCCAGCACCGCGCGGGCGATCAGGACCAGCATGAACAGAAATAGGACGAATCCGAGAAAGGCGCCGAGCGGAGTCATTTGGGCACCACCCCTTTCCACTCCAGCATGCCTGTCCCGCCTGAGCGCTCGCTGAAGGCGCAGCCTTGCATATCCCGCGTGGAGGAAGCGAGCATTCACGCGGCCGCACAAGCCCGCGCAGACGGGAAGGTTCCACACGATCGCAGGCCAACGTTGCGACAACGTGGAGCCCCAGGCGTAATGGCCACCGTCTCCTTCAACGGATGGCCGTACATCCCGGCACTCATCTGGACCGTCAACGGCGAGTCGCCGACCTCGTCACCGCGGAAGGTCCCAGGATCGCCCACCCCGGTCCCCATCTGGCTACGGTCCTCGACCGCGACCACCGAATACTCGGACTAGCCCAGCTGACAGGCACACACGGTGCACCCCAACCGGTAACCGCCGACCCCGCTACGACGTGATCCTCGCCCTGACGCCTAGCACGAGCGCGCGCGACCAGTTGAGCTGAACCGCCCCGATCGCCGACACGAAGATCATGCCGGCTCCGTTGCCCGAGCCAGCCGGCGTTGTTCCGCTCGAGAATTCGGCTCCCTGACGATCACGACGGTGGGCACCCGCATGTAACCCGGGCTAGACACCGGCTAGACACCGGTCTGAACACAGCAGCGGCACCGTGCAGACTTACCGCGTGAGTGATGCTCAGCGTGCTGACCATGCGCCTGCACCTTGGGGCGAGCCGCCGGGACCAAGCTCGGCACCACCGGGCGTGGGCGGGAACCCCCCCCAAACCGCAGCACACCGCAGTGGTGTGTTCGGGCTCGCGCTCGGGGCGTTGGGCATCGTTTTCGGGGACATCGGCACCAGCCCGCTATATGCGGTGCAGACAGTGTTCTCCATCGACAACAACGCGGTCAGCCCGAGCGTCGACGACATCTACGGTGTGGTCTCGCTGATCTTCTGGTCGGTCACCCTCATCGTGACGGTGAAATACGTGACCTTCATCCTGCGGGCCGACAACGACGGCGAGGGCGGCATCATGGCGCTCGCCGCCCTGGTCCGCACGGTCTCGAGCGCGACGGCACGGCGGGCGAGGATCGCGTTGGCGTTGGGCGTGCTCGGGGCGTCGCTGTTCTACGGCGACTCGCTGATCACGCCGGCGATCTCGGTGCTCTCGGCCGTCGAGGGACTCGAGGTGGTGCGCCCCGAACTTGCCCAATTGGTGCTGCCGGTCGGTATCGCCATCCTCACGCTGCTCTTCCTCGCCCAGCGCTGGGGAACCCACCGGGTCGGGCGGCTGTTCGGGCCGGTGATGGTTGTCTGGTTCGTCCTGCTGGCCGTACTCGGGGTGCCGCACATCGTGGCGCGTCCCGGGGTGCTGCTCGGGTTGTCGCCGACCTACGTGGTGACGTTCGTCGCCGCCCATCCCTACACGGCGTTCATCGCCATGGGCGCGGTGGTGCTGGTGATCACCGGTGCGGAGGCCCTCTATGCGGACATGGGCCACTTCGGGCGGCGGCCGATCCGGCTGTCCTGGTTCACCGTCGTGTTCCCCGCCCTGATCCTCAACTATCTGGGACAGGCCGCGCTCATCCTCGGCGATCCATCCGCCGTGGCGAATCCCTTCTACTTCCTGGCCCCGGCCTGGGCCAGGCTCCCGCTGGTCGTGCTGGCCACCTGCGCCACCGTCATCGCCTCCCAGGCCGTGATCTCCGGAGCGTTCTCCGTGTCGCGCCAGGCAGTCCGGCTGGGATACCTCCCACCGCTGACCGTGCGCCACACCTCGAGCCAGGAAAGCGGCCAGATCTTCGTGCCCGCGGTCAACTGGCTGCTGTTCGCCGGCGTGCTGGTCCTCATCCTGGTGTTCCGCTCGTCGGCAAGCCTGGCCACCGCCTACGGCCTCGCGGTCACCGGCACCCTGCTTCTGACCACCATTCTGTTCCTCATCTACGCCGCCACGGCCTGGCGATGGGAGCGGTGGAAGCTGGTGCTGGTCGGGGTCGCCTTCGGCGGCGTCGAGCTGGTCTACCTCGGCGCCAACCTCACCAAGATCGTCACCGGCGGATGGTTGCCGCTGCTCATCGCCGTCGTCGTGATCACCGTGATGACCACCTGGCAACGCGGTCGCAACATCATCACCGCGCGCCGCGTCGCACGGGAAGGCCCGCTCCCCGCCTGCATCGAGCGGCTGCAGACCCACCGCATCGCCCGGGTGACGGGAACCGCGGTGTTCCCGCACCCCACGAAGCAGACCGCGCCCTTGGCGTTGCGCGCCAACGTCGAGTTCAACCACGTCGTGCACGAGCACGTTGTGATCATCTCCGTGGTCCCGGAGAACGTGCCGCACATCCCACCCGAACAGCGCCTGACCATCGACGATCTCGGCAATGCGACCGACGCCATCGTGCACATCGCGGCCCGCTTCGGGTTCCAGGACGAGCAGGACATGCCCGAGGTGCTGCGCCACGCCCAAGGCAAGACCCCGGAGCTCGACATCGACCCGGACACGGCGTTGTACTTCCTGTCCCACATCACCATCGAACGTGGCCGCCACCGCGGCATGAGCACATGGCGTAAACGCCTGTTCATCGGCCTGGCCCACAACGCCGCGTCGCCCGCCACCTACTTCAACCTGCCCGTCGACCGCACCATCGTCATGGGCTCGCGCATCGAGCTCTAGATGATCACGACTGGGAGTCCGCAGCTGATGTGTGATCTGGTGCATGATCGCGACTGCCCGCCAGCACCACACCCGCACCGGGATCCCGTCGCGGGCACGGCCATGCCGACGCCGACCTGAGGCAGGTCGTCACGGAAGTCCTTGGACTTGCCGTGGTGG
>JAODNO010000504.1 GCA_025465235.1 Pseudonocardia sp. | reverse complement strand
CCGCGGCAGCGTCGAGCGCGGCGGCCAGCCCGCTGCCGTAGCGCGGCCATGCCCTGGCCAGCTCCGCGGCCAGCCACGGAGGCGAGCCCATTCCCGCTGCCGCCACGGCCGCGGCCACCCCGTCCGTCCGGGCCTGCGCCGAGGTCGCGCGGGCGGCCAGTGCGGCTGCGGCGTCGCCCGCCGGTCCGGTCCACGCCGGTAGCGCGAGGAGCAGCCCGGCCAGCCGGGGCCCGGCGGCGGTGCGCCGCCTCGCCGCCCACGACGCAGCGACGTGAGCGCCGAGCGAGATACCGCCCACGAGCAGGGGCCCAGGGGTATCGAGGGCGGCGTCCAGTTCCGCGCGGTACCCCTCGACCACGTCGTGCGCGTGGCGCGGCGCCACCGCCTCCAGGGCGATGCCGACGGCACGCAACGGCTCCGCGAACACCGACCGGACGAACACTTCGTCCGACCCCGATCCGGGCAGCACAACGGCCCGCATGGACCGTTCGGCGATCGGTGCCGAGTCTGTGGCTCCATGGGGCGAATCGGCGCCGGAGGCCGACCACCGAGGAGGTTTCGCAGGAGTTACCCTGATGACGTTAGCGGCGCCCGACGATGGGCGCCGACCGAGCTGGGGGAGACATGGCCGGCACCGATGGCGGAGCGTTCCGTCGCATGCTGCGCAGGCTGACCAGCGACGTCGAGGTCCTCGACGCCGACGATCTGTCCGAGGATGCGGAGAAGTCCGGGGCGCAGCGCGCGTCTGAGTGCGCCTGCGGCCAGGAGGTCACCGTGTTGGGCAGATTGCGGAGCGTGGAGTTCTGCCCACAGGACGCCGAGGCATCCCTCGAGGCAGAGTTGTTCGACGGCACCGAGGGCGTCACGCTGATCTGGTTCGGCCGCCGGCGTATCGCGGGGATCGAGCCAGGGCGCACCATGCGGGTGCGCGGCCGGCTCGCCGTCCGCGACGGGCGCAAGGTGCTCTACAACCCGTACTACGAGATCTGTCAGGCCCAGACGCCATAGCCGTAGGAGCCCGATGACCGTAGGAGCCCGATGACCGTAGGAGCGCAGTGATCGCAGGCCCACCGCCTGACCATCAGGCCGGCGACGGCAGGCCGCAGCGCGAGTTCCCCACCATGCTCGAGCAGATGGGGGGTGTGCAGGGCGTTGTGGCGTCGACGATCCCCGTCGTGGTGTTCGTCGTCGTGAACGTGGTGTTCGCCTTGCAGGCCGCCCTGATCGCGGCGCTCGCGTCCGGCGTGGCCGTCGCGGTGTGGCGCATCGTGCGCAGGCAGCAGCTCCAGCCAGCGGTGTCGGGCCTGTTCGCCGTCGGGGTTGCTGCGTTCCTCGCGTACCGCACGGGGGAGGCACGGGCCTTCTACCTGCCCGGCCTGTTGTTCAGTGGCGCGCTCGGGCTCGCGTTCCTGGTGTCGGTGCTGGTGCGCTGGCCGCTGGCCGGAGTGGTCTGGCACGGCATCAACGGCGACGGCCAGTCGTGGCGCCAGGACCCTCGCATGTTGCGGGCCTACACGCTGGCCAGCATCCTGTGGACCGTCGTCTTCGCCGCCCGCGTCGTGGTGCAGGGCCTGCTCTACAACGCCGACCAGGAGACGTGGCTCGGCATCGCCCGGCTGGCGATGGGCTACCCGCTCGTCGGGGTCGCGCTGCTCGGCACGGTATGGGCGGTGCGCCGCGCCCGCCGCGCGGCGTCGCCCTCGACAACCTGAGCGTCCTCGGGGCCCCAGCACGCCAATGGAGACCCGACCGGCGCTAGTACCCCAGCGCTGCGCGGATGTCCTCCTCGACGGCGGACGTCGCCACGAACAGCAGCTCGTCGCCGCCCTCCAGAGCGTCGTCGGCCTGCGGCACGATCACCCGCCCGCCGCGCAGGATCACCACGAGCGCGGAGTCGGCCGGCAGCTGCAGCGCCCGCACCGGCTTGCCCGCCAGCGGAGTGTCGTGGGTCAGCGTGACCTCGACGAGGTTGGCCTGCCCCTGGCGGAACGTGAGCAACCGCACGAGGTCGCCGACGGCCACCGCCTCCTCCACCAGCGCGGCCAGCAAACGGGGGGTGGACACCGCGACGTCGACGCCCCAGTTCTCGCCGAACAACCACTCGTTGCGCGGGTCGTTCACCCTCGCGACGACGCGCCGCACCGCGAACTCGGTCTTCGCGAGCAGCGAGACCACCAGGTTGACCTTGTCGTCACCGGTGGCTGCGATCACGACGTCGCAGCTCTCGATGCCTGCATCCTCGAGGGAGGCGAGCTCGCAGGCATCGGCGTGCACCCACTCGGCCCGCTCGACCGACTCCGGGTCGATGTTCGCGAGATCACGCTCGATGAGCATCACCTCGTGCTTGTTCTCCACCAGCTCCAGGGCGATCGAGCGCCCGACGGCACCCGCTCCTGCGATCGCGACGCGCATTCGTCCTCAACCCTCCTGTGGCGGCCCGGCAGCCGCCGCCGTGACGTCGCTGACCGTGCCGGACACCGCGGCGACATAGACCGTGTCGTCGGCCTGTACTGCAGTGTCCCCCCTGGGGAGCACCCCGGTGCCGAACCGCACGATGAAGGCCACCCGGGAGCCGGTGGCGGCCTCGAGCTCCTTCACCGGGCGGCCCACCCACTCCTCGTGGACGGGCAGCGGCAGGATCGCGACGGTGCCGGTCGGCTCGCGCCACGCCGATGCCACGCCGTCGGGCAGCAGCATCCGCATCAGCCGATCGGTGCTCCAGGGAACGGTCGCGACGGTCGGGATTCCCAGCCGCTCGTAGACCGCGGCTCGCTTGGCGTCGTAGATGCGGGCCACGACTCGCTCGATCCCGAACGTCTCCCTGGCCACCCGCGCCGCGATGATGTTGGAGTTGTCGCCGCTGGACACCGCGGCGAACGCGTGCGCTCGCTCGACGCCCGCCTCGATGAGGACGTCGCGGTGGTACCCCTCGCCGACTACCTGCAGGCCCCGGAAGTCCGGGCTGAGCCTGCGGAACGCCTGGCGGTCGCGGTCGATCACCGCGACCTCGTGCCCGAGCCGCTCCAACCCCGCCGACAGCGCCGATCCGACCCGCCCGCAACCCATGATCACGACGTACACCGCAAGCCTCCCCGGATCGCGAGCAACGCTATCGCTTGCGAGCAAGCTGCACCGCATAGGCTGGTTCGGTGTCCAAGCTCGGCGTCGCTGTCAAGCGCGTGCTCGTAGGAAGGCCGCAGCGTAGCGACCGCCTCGCCCATACCCTGCTCCCCAAGCGCATCGCCCTGCCCGTGTTCGCCTCCGATGCCATGTCCTCGGTTGCGTACGCGCCCGAGGAGATCTTCCTGACGCTGTCGGCGGCCGGTATCGCTGCCTACGCCTTCGCACCGTGGGTCGGCCTCGCCGTCGTGGTCGTCCTGCTGACCGTCGTCACCAGCTACCGGCAGAACGTCCACGCCTATCCGTCCGGCGGCGGTGACTACGAGGTGGCCACGGTCAACCTGGGTCAGAAGGCCGGGCTCACGGTGGCCAGCGCGCTGCTCGTGGATTACACCCTCACCGTCGCGGTGTCGATCTCGTCGGCGGCGGCGAACATCGGAGCCCTCGTCCCGTACGTTGCCGAGCACAAGGTGCAGTTCGCCGTGGTGGCGATCCTGGCGCTCACAGCCGTCAACCTGCGGGGCGTCCGCGAGTCCGGCATCGCCTTCGCGATCCCGACCTACGCGTTCATCCTCGGCATCGGCACGATGATCATCTGGGGGTTGACGCGAATCCTGGTGCTGGGTGACGACCTGCGCGCGCCGAGCGCGAACCTGCACCTGCTGGCCGAGGGCGACGCGTTCACCGGCCTCGCGCTCGTGCTGCTCGTGCTCCGCTCCTTCACCCAGGGCGCTGCGGCACTCACCGGTGTGGAGGCGATCAGCAACGGTGTGCCCGCGTTCCGCAAGCCGAAGTCCCGCAACGCCGCCACCACCCTCCTGCTGCTCGGCAGCATCTCGGTGCTCATGTTCTCCGGGATCATCGCGCTCGCGATGCTGACCGGCGCGAAGGTCGCCGAGTTCCCTGCCACCCAGATCGTCGACGCGCCCCCCGGCTACGTCCAGCAGACGCTGGTGGCGCAGCTCGCCGAGGTGGTGTTCAACAACTTTCGGCCGGGCTTCTTCTTCGTCGTCATCTTCACGGCCCTGATCCTCGTGCTGGCCGCCAACACCGCATACAACGGCTTCCCGGTGCTGGGCTCGATCCTCTCCCAGGACCGCTACCTGCCG
>JAODNO010000496.1 GCA_025465235.1 Pseudonocardia sp. | reverse complement strand
TGGGATCGCCACCGTCCTATTCGGCGGCCAACCGCCGCGGATGCTCGACGAGGGGCTGCGGGCCTGGGGCACCGACCGGTGGCTCGGCGTGTCTCGCCTCGCGCTGCTCGCGATCATCGTCCTGCTCATCGGCTACGCGATCCAGCGTTATACGCGGGTCGGGCGCTCCATCGTGGTCATCGGGGGCGACGAGCAGATCGCCCGGCTGGCGGGGCTCCCCGTCGGCCGGTACAAGGTGTGGGCGTTCGTGCTGGCCGGCGCGGCAGCCGGCCTGGCGGGGGTGCTGGCCGCGACCCGCCTCGGCGTCGGCGATGTCCAGATCGGCTCGGGTCAGCTCTTCGCCACAATCACCGCGGTCGTCGTGGGGGGCACGCTGCTGTCCGGCGGGCGGGGCGGGGTGCTGCACACGCTCGTCGGCGCGCTGCTGATCAGCGTCCTGGCCAACGGGCTGATCCTGGCCGGCGTGGACCCTGCCATCCAGCGCTCGGTACAGGGGGTGGTCATCGTCGCGGCCATCGCCGCCACCGTCTGGACCCAACGCAGGCGGACCAGGGTGGTCAAATGAACGGCGACTGCGGGGAGGAAGGCCAGGCGCCCGCCCTGGAACTGCGCCGGGTATCCAAGCGGTTCCCCGGCGTCGTCGCGCTCGACGACGTCAGCATCACCATCCGGCCTTGCGAGGTGGTCGGGTTGATCGGGGAGAACGGAGCGGGGAAGTCGACGCTGCTGAAGATTCTCTCCGGAGTCCATCAGCCCGACAGCGGCGAGTTGCTGGTGCACGGGGAGGCGCGGCGCTTCACCGGCCCGCGCGACGCGGCGCGTGCCGGCGTCGGCATCGTGCACCAGGAGCAGTCCCTCGTCGCGTCGGTCTCGGTGGCGGAGAACCTGTTGCTGGGGGCGGAGGGGTCCGCGGTCCGTGGTGGTGTCTACCGGTGGTCGGAGCTCAACGCGCGGGCGCAGGTGCAGCTGTCCAAGATCGGCTCTTCGATCCCGCCCACGGCGCGGGTGGACTCGCTGACGTTCGCGCAGCGGCAGATGGTGGAGGTGGCCAAGGCGCTGTCGGTCGAGGACCACGTCCGTACCCCACCCGTCGTCGTCTTCGACGAGCCGACATCCGTGCTCGACGCCGAGGACGCCGAGGTGCTGTTCGCCCAGATCGAGCGACTGCGCACCCGAGCCTCCGTCGTCTTCGTCTCTCACCGGCTCGATGAGGTGCTGCGGGTGTCGGACCGGGTTTACGTGCTGAAAGACGGGCGCTGCGTGGCCGAGCGGAGCCCGTCCGAGGTGGACGTGCAGGAGCTCTACCGGCTGATGGTCGGCAGAGAGAGCACCGGCGGCTACTACCGCGAGGACGAGCAGGGGTCCGTCAGCGGCGCCGAGGAGATGCTCGGCGTCACCGACCTCACCCGTCGCAGCAGCTTCGAGGACGTGTCGCTCGCAGTGCGGCGCGGCGAGGTCCTCGGCATCGCCGGCGTGATCGGGTCGGGCCGGGAGGACCTGTGCCGTGCGCTGTTCGGCGCGGAGCCGGTGGACAGCGGGGAGGTGCGGCTCGCCGGCCGGCCGGTGCGCTTCCGCTCACCTGCGGATGCGGTGAGCGCCGGCATCGGCTACATCCCCGCGGAGCGCCGGTTCGAGGGCGTAGCGATGGGGCTGTCGGTGGGCGACAACATCCTCCTCGCCGACAGCTCGCCGGCCTCCGCAGGCCCGTTCATGGTCCCGCGGCGGCGACGCGCGCTCGTGAGCGAGTGGATCGAGCGGTTGCGCATCCGCACGCCGGGGCCAGGCACCGATGTGGCCACGCTGAGCGGCGGTAACCAGCAGAAGGTGGCGCTGGCGAAGTGGCTGTTGTCGCCGCGGCTGCGGGTGCTGATTCTGGATCACCCCACGCGCGGTCTCGACGTGGGCGCCAAGGAGGACGTCTACCGGCTGGTGCGCGAGATGTGCGAGCGCGGGCTGGCCATCATCCTGCTGGCCGACACGCTCGAGGAGACGATCGCGCTGAGCCATCAGGTGGTGGTCATGCGCGACGGGCGGGTGGCCGCCCGCTTCGACGCCCTCCCGGGGGCGAAGCCCACTCAGGTCGATCTCGTCGAGCAGATGGTGTAGCCATGTCGAGCTTTTTCTCCGTCCCTGCGTTGACCCGGGGCCGCGACCGCCTCCGCGGGCGCCTGGTCTCCGCGGTGCCGGCTGCGGTCCTCGTGGTCCTCGTCCTTGCCGTCGCGAGCCGGCAGCCGTCCTTCGTCGGCGCGGCCAGCATGCGCGCCCTGCTGGAGGGGGCCGCGCCGCTGCTGCTCCTGGCCCTCGGGCAGATGTTCGTCATCCTCATCGGCGGCATCGATCTCTCCGTGGCGGTGCTGGCCTCTCTGGGCACCGTGCTGTTGGCGACGTGGCTGCCCTCGGCGGGCGTCCTCGGCGTGCTCGCGACGCTCGGCGCCACCACGCTGGCCGGCGCGCTCAACGGTGCCGTGAGCGCGTACGCGCAGGTCCCGTCGTTCGTGGTGACGCTCGGGGCCATGGGCCTCTGGTCGGGGGTCGCCCTCACCGTGTCCGGTGCCTCCACCATCTCGATCACCGAGGGGTACGACACGATCTTCTGGTTGCGCGACCTGCGCATCGGGGGAGTGCCCGCCTCGGCGGCGGTCGCCATCGGCGTGATACTCCTCGCCGCGGTCCTGATGCGGACCCTCTCGGGCGGGCGCGCTTTGCACGCCATGGGCCTCGCCGAGCGTGCCGCGCTGATGTCGGGCACCCGCACGCAGCGGGTGCGAGTGCTGGCCTTCGCCCTGTCGGGTCTGTGCGCCGGGTTGGCGGCCGTCGTGCTCGCCGCGTCGCAGTTCAGCGGCGCGCCGACGTTGGCCGACTCACTGCTCCTGCCGACGATCGCGGCGGTGGTAGTCGGCGGGACCGCGATCACCGGCGGTGTCGGTGGCCCCCTGCGCACGCTGGTGGGTGTCCTGCTCGTCGTCGTCCTGCGCATCGGCATGAGCGTGATGGGGGTCGACCCGAGCTACGAACAGATCGTCTACGGCGTCGTGATCATCGCGGCCGTGGCGCTCACCGTCGACCGGGGCCTCCTGAGGATCGTCAAGTAGCGGACGGCTGAGGCGTCGAGGTCGTGTTCCGGCTGGTCGTCGCACTTGGCAGCGGACGGGCTTCGCCGGCAGCGGGGCTTGATCGAGCAGGGCGGCCGCGCCGAAGCGGGTGATCACCGTCGTCATGGCTTGACGGCCCCCGAACGCGTCAACTCGCGGCGGCTCCTGCCGTCGGCGGCGAGGCGTCGGCGCGTTCGGCGCCCGCTCCGCCCGCTGTCGCGCGGGCCGGGCGTCGTTTGTTCACCTGGTCCAGGCCGACAGCCACGAGGATGAGCGCGCCGACCGCGATCTGCAGCCAGAACGGGTCGATGCCCAGCAGCGTGCCGCCATTGTTGAGCAGCCCGACGATGACCGCGCCGATGAGGGCGCCGATCGCCGTGCCACGCGCCCCGAACAGGCTCGCGCCGCCGATCACGCATGCGGCTATCGCCTGCAGCTCGTAGCCGGTGCCCGAGGTGGGCACGCCGTTGCCCAGGCGCGACGCGAGCAGTATGCCGCCCAGTCCGGCCAGCAGCCCGGAGATCGCGTAGACGCTGACGAGCACGCGCTGCACCGGCACCCCGGACAGGCGGGCCGACTCGGCGTTGGAGCCGACCGCATAGATGTAACGGCCCCAGACGGTCCTGCGCAGGCCGAAGGCCACGGCTGCTGCGATGATCAGCATGATCCAGATCAGGTTCGCGATGCCGAGCGTGGTGCCGCCCGCGATCTCCTGGAACGCCGGCGGCAGCGGCTGGACGGTGCGCCCGTCGGTGATCAGCAGGGTGGCGCCGCGAGCCATGCCGAGACCGGCCAGCGTGACGATGAACGCCGGCATCTTGAGGATCGAGACCAGCACGCCGTTGATGGCGCCGACCGCCGCGCCCGCCACGAGCCCGAGCAGCACGCCGACGAACACCTGCCCCGACGACGTCGCCTCGAAGACGATCGACGCGCTGATGACGCCCGACAGCCCGACCACGGACCCGACGGACAGGTCGATGCCGGAGGTCAGGATCACGAGCAGCTGGCCGATCGCGATGATCGCGAAGATCGACACCTGGCGGCCGAGGTTGTCGAGGTTGGTGGCGGTCAGGAACGTGTCGGTGGACAGCGTCAGGCCGACGGCCAGCAGCAGGAGCACGGGGAGCCCGCTGACGTTGCGCCCGAACAGGTCGCGCAGCGTGAGGATCTCCTCGTCCGTGGGCGGCGGCTTCTTCTTCGCCTTGGCGGTACTGACCCGCGTCGTCTGCACGTCGGAGGTGCTCATGCTGTGCCCTTCAAGGCTGTGCCCTTCATGTCTGTGATGGTGGCGGCCGGGCTCGCCAGCTGCAGGATCTCGTGTTCCGTGGCGTCGTCGGCGTTCATCTCGCCCGCGACGGACCGCTGGCGGAGCACGATGATCCGGTCGCAGAGGCCCATCAGCTCGGGCAGGTAGGAGGAGACGACCACCACGGCGAGGCCCTGCTCGGCGAAGCGGGTGATGATCCGGTACAGGTCCGATTTGGCGCCGACGTCCACACCCTTCGTGGGCTCGTCGAGGAGCAGCACCTTGGCGCCCGTGCCCAGCCAGCGGCCCAGCAACACCTTCTGCTGGTTGCCGCCGGACAGCGACGTGATCGGGTCGTCCCAGCCGCCGTGCTTGAGACGGAGGCCTTCCACGGACGCCTCGGCTGAGGACTGCTGCTTGCGGGAGCTGATCACGCCGCCGCTGGCGGAGTGCCCGATTGTCGCGATCGTGACGTTCTCGCGGATCGACAGCTCCGGTAGCAGCCCCGACTCCTTGCGGTCCTCGGTGAGCAGCGCGATCCCGTGGCGCACCGACGTTCTAGGCGAGCGCAGCGGTACCTGCTCCCCGTCGACGAGGACGGTGCCGGCCTCCGCCGGCTCGGACCCGAAGATGGCGTGCAGGATCTCCGAGCGCCCGGCTCCGAGCAGCCCGGCCAGCCCGATGATCTCGCCCTGGCGGACCGTGAAGTCGATCGGCTCGGTGAAGCCTGCCGGCCGCAGCCGCCGTACCTCCAGCCGCACCGGACCAGGCTCGGCCCTGGTGCCGGGATAGAGCTTCTCGATCTCCCGCCCGACCATGGCGGCGATCAGGCTCGACTCGTCCAGCTCGGAGAGGTTGCGGGTGGCGACGTGGTGACCGTCGCGGAGCACCGTGACGCGGTCGCCGATCGCGAACATCTCCTCGAGCCGGTGCGTCACGTACAGCACCGCCGTGCCGGCGTCGCGCAACGCACGGATCCGGTCGAGCAGCGCGGCAGCCTCCTGCTCGGACAGGGCCGTGGTCGGCTCGTCGAGGATGACGAGAGCAGTGCCGGACCCGACGACCCTCGCGATCTCGACGAGCTGGCGGGTGGCGGTGGTGAGGTCAC
>JAODNO010000473.1 GCA_025465235.1 Pseudonocardia sp. | reverse complement strand
CGGGAGGCGGTGAGCTGGGCGCGGCTGTCGGCGTTCGCGATCGCGGTGCCGATGAGCTCGGTGAAGCCGACCATGCGCTGTTCCGTGTCGGCCGGGAGAGGCCCGTGCCGCCCCCCGAGGCTGATCGCGCCCCACAGCTGCCCCTCGACGATGATCGGAGTCGCGACGCCCGACAGGATCCCCAGGCGGCGGGCGGCGTCGGCGTAGGCGCCGGAGGGTGGGTTGTAGTCGTCGAGGCGAGCTGAGCGGCCGGTGCGTAGGACCTCCGCCAGGGCCAGGGGCGGCTCGGGCTTCCAGCGGCTTCCCACCGCCAGCTCGTCGGGGCGGTCGCCGACGCGGGCGAGGACGGTCGCCGTGCCGTCGGAATCGAGGCGGGCGACGAGCGTGACGTCGGCACCGAGGACGGTGCCGACCTCGCGCGCGACGGCCGTGAAGACCTCGGCCGGTGGCAGCCCGTGGGCGATGAGCGTGGCGACGCGGCGCAGCGCGGCCTGTTCCTCGGCGAGCACGCGCAGCTCCGCGCGGCTCTCAGAGTTCGCGATCGCGGCCCCGACGAGTTCGGTGAAGCGAGCCATGCGTTGCTCGGTGTCGGCCGGGAAACGCCCGCGCCGTCTCCCGACGGCGATCGCGCCCCACAGACGCCCCTCGACGACGATTGGGGCCGCGACCGCCGACCGGATCCCCAGCCGGCGGATGGCGGTGCCGTAGGCGCCAGGCGCTTGGCTGGTGTCGTCGAGGCGAGCCGGGCGGCCCGTACGTAAGGCGCCCGCTAAGGCCAGCGGTGGTTCAAGGGTCCAGCGGCTCCCCACCGGCAGCACGTCGGCGTATGCGCCGGTGCCGGCGACGAGAGTCGCGGCGCTGTCGGGATCGAGGCGGACGATGACCGTGCCGTCGGTAGCCAGGACGTGGCCGGCCTCTTCTGCGGCGGCCGCGAAGACCTCGGCCGGCGGCAGCCCGCGGGCGACCAGCGTGGCGACCTGCCGCAACGCGGCCTGTTCCTCGGCGAGAACGGCGTTCGCGGCCGCGAGGGCTTCGGCCTCACGGGTGCGGCGCGCGGCCAGGCCGACAACCGAGCTGACCGAGCCTGCGACGAGGAGGAACGCAACCACGGCCACCACGTTGTTGAGGTCGGCGACGCCGATGCCATGTATCGGTGGCACGAAGTAGTAGGCCAGCAGCGCCGAGGCCGCGACCGCGGCGGCCAGCGCCGGGAGCAGCCCCCCGACCAGCGCCACCACCACGACCACGAGCAGGTACAGCAGCATCTGGCTGGGCCGGGTCACGATGCCGCGAAGCTCGGCCAAACCCAGTGTCAGCAGCGGAAGAATGACCAGCCCGGCCAGCGCGCCGGCGAGCCGACGCCGCGGGGACAGCGCCGCGCACAACGCGTGCAGCCGTCCTCGGATAGTGGCGGGCTTCGTGGGTGACGATGTATGCAACGTCAAGGTCGCCCTTCCCCTCAGGCGGGTGGCGGTGGTGCCGATGCCGGTCCCGTCAGCGACTGGGCCGGCTGCGAGGGCTAGCGCCCAGGACGAGCCGGGTGGTGCTCGGCACGGGCGAAGTCCAGGCAGCGGCGGTGGGAATATCGTCGCCGACTACTGCATGGTATGACCGGCGGACCGCGTCCGGTGCCGCTTTCCGCTGCTCCGCCCGGACACGGGAAACGGAAGACTAACCCAAGCGGGGATTTCCGCTGGGAAAACACGTTTCGGTCACGGACGCGCACAGGTAGGATGTTTTTCGCTTGTATGTCTCCGAGCGTGGTGCAGTTGAGTCCATTCAGGATCTTGGCTTGACCAGCACAAAGCCTTCGATTCCATGGGAGGACGACCTGTGCCGAGGGGTCGGAGTCGTTCCAACTCGGCCGCCTCCGCAGACCGGCGCTGTACTCCGCACTGACGAACGACGCGACGGACGCGGCGACGGGCCACCCGCCGACCGCGGCCCCGGCAGAGAGGGCCCGGCACGGGCAGCGAAAGCCGAGGTAGCGGCGTGACGTCGTTTACGGAACCCACAGGTACGTCGCCACAGGCAAGCGACGGGAAGTGCCTCGACGACACCTTCAGTACCGTACCCGTCGGGCCACCGAGCAAGCACGGCTCAGCCTTTGTAGAGCCGCTCCTCGTAGGTCGGGCCGTAGTACTGCGCCAACTCCTCCTGCGTCATATCCGGCCGCTCGAGGGCGCCGGCGATCGCCGGGCGGGAGGGTAGCGCCTCGGCGTTCCAGGTCTCGGGCTTCCAGAGCTGCGAGCGCATGAACGCCTTGGCGCAGTGGTAGAAGACCTCTTCCACCGCGACCTCGAGCGCCAGTATCGGGCGGTGGGTCTTGACCACCATCGCGTCGAAGTACGGGGCGTCGCGGACGAGCCGGGCCCGCCCGTTGACCCGCAGCGTGTCGGTGCGGCCGGGCACTATGAAGATCAACCCGACGTGCGGGTTGGTGAGGATGTTGTGGTAGCCATCGACCCTGCGGTTGCCGGGCCGCTCCGGCACCGCGAGCGTCCGCTCGTCGAGCACGTGGACGAACCCGGCCGGATCGCCCTTCGGCGACACGTCACAGCTGCCGTCGGCTGCGCTGGTGGCCATCATGATGAATGGCGAGCGGCCGATCCACTGCACGTCGATGGGGTCGAGCACGGGCCGTTCCTTCTGGGCGACGGGCGGCAACGGCGTGCCGATCACCGCCTCCAGCTCGCTGACGGACGTGATCTCGGGGCTCACGGCGGTGTCCACTGCCAGGAGGCTACTGCCACGGGCCGTCGCCCAATGCCTCCTGCGTCGCCGAGGCCGGGGTTCCGCACGCCCAAGACGGGCTTCCGGCTCTTCAATCGGCATGCAGGGAGTGCGCGGGAGGTGTCGCGGTTCAAGCCCTGGCATGTGCCATCACAGGACGACACACGGCGCAGCATTGAAGTGACCACGATAGGGGTTATTTCCTATGCTCGACGTGGATCCCCACCTTCGGTGGATCTGCATGTCCAGTTGCCGGCCACCACGCCGGTGTGGTTACTGCTGTGTCCTGGTGAGGGTTCGCGCCACCGCTGGTGCACCCGCTCAAGCAGGCTGCGCGGAATCGATGGCTGCTCATGGTCGGGTGCAGTCATGGGGTGCCCGGTGCTCGCGTCGACGCCCGTGAGTTCGGAGTCGGGCTGCTGGCAGCCACGAGGTGACTCAGATGGCGGGGTCTTGGCTCCTCGTCGCGGCGGCGAGGGGGCCGGATGTGCTCGAGGTCGTGCCTTCCCGGACGGCCAGCATGACCAGAGCGCCCAGCACGGGTCCCGCGGCCAGGGTGAGGAAGCCGACCGCGAATGATCCTGTCGCGGAGTAGGCCGCCCCGACGGCCATGGGCACGATGACGCTGCCGAGCTGCCAGATCGCGTTGGCGAAGCCTGATGCCGAGCCGGTGATGGCGCCGGGAACCAGCCGTGGAACGAGCGCGACCAGCAGCGGGGTCCATCCGTAGGCTGCGGCGCCCAGCAGGGGTGCGAGCCAGAGGAAGCCGGTTGCGGAGCTGAGGTTGCCGAACGCGACCAGCGTGATGGCGAACAGCGCGAGGAGGAGTACCGCGGGGAGCCGGCGAGCCCCTCCGAAGAACCGGTCGCTGATGTAGCCGACGACGGGTTTGATGGCCACCGCGGTCACGGCGAAGATGGCGACGACGGCGCCCGCTGTCGCCGGCGAGATCGCGTGCCCCTTGATCATGAGGGCGTTCGCCCAGGTCACGAAGCCGTAGAGGCCCCAGAAGCCGCCGAAGCCGGCGAGGCAGGTCAGGACCAGGTTCCGGTTGTGGACGAGCGACGCGAGTCCGGTCGAGGGACTGTCCGCGGTGGGCGCGGCGGCGCCGGCGTCGAGCATGGGTCCGGGCCGGAGGAGGAAGAACAAGGCCACGGCGAGGGCCATCGAGATGCCGCCGAAGATGTGGTACGAGGTCCCCCAGCCGTGCCACGCGATCAGCGCCGGGACCACCGCGTTCGCTATGGCCGTACCCAGGGAGGTGGCGGTGGTGAAGATGCCCATCGGGAGGCCGAGCTTCGACGGGTGGAACCAGCTGGCGACGAGCCGCACACCGGCGGAGTAGTCGGCCCCGGCGAACAGGCCGACCAGAGCCTGCACCACGATTCCGAGCGTGGCGGAGGTGGTGGAACCGAACAGCATCATCAGGGCGCCGGCGCCGAAGAGCGAGATCGACAGCATCAACCGCCCACCGAGCCGGTCGGTGCCGATCCCGCCGAGCGCGTTCGATACCACGTATCCGATGTAGTAGGACGTGGCGAAGACGCCCAGGCTGGCGAGGGGCACGGCGAGGCTCTCGCCGACGAAGACTGACGCGGGCCCCCAGGTCGACCGGTCGACCGAGGTCAGGGTGAACGACATCCAGCAGGCGAAGAGAACGACCCAGCGGTAGGGCGACAGGGCCGGGTCGCCGTCGGCGGAACGTGTGCTCATCGGTGAGCCTCCGTGGTGGGAAGGGAGCGTGGGGCGCGGGATCGCACGCTGCGCGGGGCGGCACGAGGGCACGCCCTTAGGGGTGGTCAGAGGTCGAGCACGAGTCGCGCCGACGCGCAGCCGCCGACGCAGATCATCATCGAGGTGTTTCTCGCGCGTTCTTTCTCGTTGAGGATGGTGTCGCGGTGGATCGGCGTCCCGCCGAGCACCTTGGTCTCGCAGGTGCCGCAGAAGCCTTCCTCGCAGGAGGACAGGATTTGCGGGCGCAGGGGACGAACGGCATCGAGGATGGACTGTCCGGGCAGGACGGTGACTTTCTCCCCGGTCTGGCTGAGCTCGACCTCGAAGGACATGTCTTCGGTGGCAGGCTCGGCAGGATCGTCGATTCCGGAAGGTTCGGCGGAGAATCGTTCGAACCGGACCTGCAGGCCAGGCCGGTGGCGCTCGGCGGCGTCGCGGACCGCCGCCAGCATGCCGGCGGGGCCGCAGGCGAAGAGGGCTGCATGGTCGGGGGCCCGCTCCACGATCGCCGGGAGCGGGAGGGGGCCGTCGATGTCGTCGGAGTACAGCGTCAGCCCTCCATCCGGGCGGTTGGCCAGCGCACGCAACTCGGCGGTGAAGGCCAGGGTGTCGCGCCGCCGCCCGCCGTAGTGCAGTTCCCACGGCAGGCCCTGTGTGGCCGTGTCACGGATCATTGGGAGCAGCGGGGTGATTCCGATGCCGCCGGCGAGGAAGACGTAGGCGGGCGCCGGTTCGAGTTCGAAGCGGTTGTGGGGCCCGTGGATCCGGACCTGCCGTCCGACGAGGGCGGTGTCGTGGATCTCGGCCGAGCCGCCGCGTCCGTCCGGTTCGCGGAGTACTGCGATCATGTACTCGGGGTCGTCGGGTTCGCCGCAGAGCGAGTACTGCCGGACCAGCCCGGAGGGCAGCACGACGTCGATGTGCGCGCCTGGGGTCCAGGCGGGTAACGGACTCCCGGCGTGGCCGCGCAGCCGCAGGGACACGGTCCCCTCGGCCTCACAGCGGACCTGGCTGACGGTGACGACGTGGGAGCCGTTCACCGGATCGCTCCGGCGGGCTCGGCCTCGCGCGTCCCGCCCCGCAGCACCTGCAGGAACGCGAGGGCCAGGGCCGGGTTCTTCAGGAGGATGACGTTGTCCGCCGCTTCCCGGATCGTGGTGGCGACCTGTTGCGCGGTGTGGCCCGACCACCGGGCGTCCGGCGTGACGATGACGGCACCGAGGAGGGTGCCGGTGGCGCGGGCGGCGTCGCCGATATGCACGACGGTGCCGATGTCGACCGCGGTCAGGTCCTGGCAGAGCACGACGATGACGTCGGCATCCTGGATGGCGAGGTCGAGGGGGCTGCTGGTCGCTGTTCCCTCGCCGGTCGCCGGGACCGGCTCCGGCTGGAAGCCGTCCTGACGGGCGAGGAGGCCGGCGTCGGCCACCGTGATCCCCTCCAGCGCCACGGCTTCCCGGGTGTCGATCCAGGTGCGGGCGGCGGGGTCGAGCGGGATCAGCAGGACGGTGGCCTCGTAGGACCGTCGGGTCCAGGAGATCGTCGCCATGGTGTCGCTCCCTCCTTTCTCGGGGATCAGGAACGCCGGGTCAGATGGAGACGAACTGTTCGCCGGGCCGGACGACGAGGGCGGCCTGCGCCCCGTCCTGGAAGGGGACGGACTTGGGCAGCAGGACCGAGGCGGATCGCACCCGGTGGTGTGCGGCCTGGTCACCGGGGACGGACTCGGCGTTCTCGGTGGCGTCATCGGCGGCGGCGAGCAGCCGGCGGCGGGCGAGGATGATCGCGGCGTCGCTGGTGCCGAGGCGCTCCTTGGTCCGGTCCACGATCGGGCCCATGCTCTCCTGCAGGGAGAAGTCCTGTGCGGCGATTCCCTCGACCCCGCTGAAGGTCCGCTTCTCGCGCTGCGCTTCGCGGTCGATGAGGTAGTCGTTCTCCTTGTTCGCCAGCGTGCGGTAGGTGCCGGGGATGTACTTGGCGTGGATGCCGTCGCCCCGGCGCATCGACTCGAGCTCGTCCTCGCGCAGGTCACGGGTGGGGTGGTAGTTGATGCTCCAGGCCCAGCAGGTCTCGTCGTCGATCGGGACCCAGGCGTGGGCACCGAGCGGGTTGTGCGTGCCGAACGGCGGGATAATCGTGTACCAGGGCATGATCCACTGGGTGATGCGCCAGTAGTACTGCTCGTCGTCGACGTTGCGGCGGGCGCCGATGAGCAGGCCCCCGTCGGACTCGATGACCTCGAACTTCGGCCGGGTGTCCGCCTTGAGGTAGCTCAGCCCCTCGGTTCCGGCGTGCATCGGGTCGTCGTCCATGTTGAAGCGGTGGGCGAACGATACGTGGCTGGAGTCGATCCCGCCCTCCATCGCCTGCATGAAGTTGGTCTCCTGCAGACGCTTGGAGACGAAGACCTGGGCCGCGGGCAGGGTGGCCCACTCGAGCTCGGGCAGCTCGGGCTGGAGCTCGGGCGGACCCGTGTAGGTCCAGATCACCCCGCCCCGCTCGACGCACGGGTAGGCGGTCTGCCTGATCTTCTCACGGAAGCGGCTCTCCGGAGGCTCGGACGGCATGTCGACGCAGTTGCCGTCGACGTCGTACTTCCAGCCGTGGTAGCCGCAGCGCAGCCCGCACTCCTCGTTTCGCCCGAAGAACAGCGACGCGGTGCGGTGGCTGCAGAACTCGTCGAGCAGGCCGATGCGCCCGGCGGTGTCGCGGAACGCGATGAGCCGCTCCCCGAGCAACTGCACCCTGACCGGCGGGGAGTCGGGCTCGGGAATCTCCTCGGCCAGCAGTGCGGGGATCCAGTAGCGGCGCAGCAGCGTACCCATGTCGGTACCGCGATTGGTCCGGACCAGCCGCTCGTTCTGCTCGCGGGTCAACACGATGCTCGCTCCTTGATCGGGTGGTGGGGGCGGTCAGGCGGTGGGGCGGACGACGACGTGGGGGGACTCCGGCCCCGCGCCCGCGGCGAGGCGGGAGAGCATGTCGCCGACACCGTCGAGGGGAATCTCGACGGTCGGAACTCGCTCGAGGTGGGAGCTGCCATCTGCCAGGGATGCGATGGCGGCGGCGACGGCCTCTGGCGCGCGCCCGCGCACCGCCCGCACCGTCAGGCTGCGGCGAATCATCACGCTCGTGTCGAGGCCGACTTGCGCGGGCTTCTTCGGTGAGGTGAGCACCAGTCGTCCGCCGTGCCCGAGCAGGTCGACCGCCGGCCCGACGACGTCGGGGTCGGACCCGACGGCGTCGACGACGAGAGCGACGTCGTCCCGGGCGGATGCGGCCCGGATGCGGCCGGCGACGTCGGATCGGTCGAGCACGACCGGTAGGGCCCCGAGCGCCTCCGCCATGGCGAGTCGTTCGGCGTCGCGCTCGAGGCCGCCGACGACCACGCGTTCCGCGCCGCCCGCGACCGCCGCGGCCACGACGGCGAGTCCGTGGTAACCGGGCCCGAGGACGACCACGGTCTCTCCGGGCGCGAGGCGGCCGGCGCCAGCCGTCCAATCCAGCGCGTTCGCGTAGGGGAGCACCCAGGCGGCCAGGTCCTCGTCAAGGGTCTCCGGGAGCGGGTGGACGACCGCGTTGGGCGGAAGGTAGAGGTACTCGGAGTTGCCGCCGAACAGACCGGGGGCCTCGGACACGGGAATTGTGCCGATCCGCCGGCCGCCGCCCCAGAGGTCGGTCTCGGCGCAGAGCCGGTAGGTCCCCGTGCGGCAGGTCGCGCAGGTCCCGCAGGGCAGGTACTCCTCGAGGACGACCCGGCTCCCGGCCGCGGCTCCCCAGCGTCGGGCGGCGTCCGCCCCGACGGCGGCGATCTCCCCGACCACGTGGTGGCCCAGGACCGTCGGAACGGCGACGCCCGCGGCGTGTAGGCCGACGTCCGTGCCGCAGATCCCGGACGACGTGACCCGCAGCCAGCCGTCGTCCTCGCCGGCCGACGTGATGGGCAGTCGCTGGATCTCGGAGCCGCTGCCCGGGAGCGCGACGCACGCCCGTGCGGTCGCGGGGAGGACCCCGTGCTCGCCAGGACCTTCCGTGCCAGTGAGCGTCACCGTCACCTCTTATCATTCTGTGATAGCGTCACTATCGCTCTGTGATGACGGTACAATAAGGTGAGTTCTGAACGGACGTCAATGGGGGCGGACGACGTGGCAACCGCGCGGGCTGGCGCCGACAGCGCCCGCAGGGCTCTGGATCTGCTCTTCGCGTTCACCGAGCAGCGGCCGGTGGCCTCGGTCCGTGACCTGGCCGAGGCCCTGGACATCCCGATGCCCACGGTGCACCGCTATGTGGCGATGCTGCGCGACATGGGGTTGATCGAGGAGGGCTCCCGAGGCCGCTACCACCTGACGATGCGGGTCACCGCGCTCGCTCGAGCTGCGCGGCAAGCCACACCGCTCGTCGATATCGCCGAGCCGTACATGCGGAAGCTCTCGGACCAGATCGGGGAGTCGGTCCTGCTGATGCGCCTGGTGCACGGGCACCCGGTCTGCATCCACAGCGTCGAGGCGGTGACCAGGTTCCGCCTCTCCTTCGAACCAGGCCAGCCGCTGCCGCCCCTGCGGGGGGCCAGCGCCCGGCTGCTCCTCGGGGGGCTCGGCCGGCACGAGCGAGAGCGTTACGTCGACCAGGCCTTGCAGTCCGGGGCGCGGCCGCCGATCAGTGGTCGGGATGGGTTCCTGCGGGAGGTCGAGCGCGACACCGAACGCGGATGGGCGGTCAGCAATCAGGAGATCGACGAAGGTGTGTGGGCGCCAGCGGCAGCTGTGTATTCAGAGGGCAAGGTCGTCGCCGCGGTCTCTGCGCCGTGTCCTGCGTTCCGGGTCGACGAAGCCCGCCGCCACGAGCTGATCGAACTCGTGCGAGACGCGGCCGCTGAGATCTCGCAGGCGATCGGACCCTGAGGTACCTGGGGGAGCATCGTTCAGGCTGTCCACACCACGTAGCTCGGAAGGCGGCCGTGACCGGCGTGGCTGGTTGCGAAAGTGCTGATCAGACGCGCGACAGGGTTCTCGGCACGCCCACAGGCCCGTCACCAGTCGTGGACGGTGCCGTCCCGTAGTCGGTTGACCGGGAGGTAGGCGGGCCGGTACTCGAAGCGCGCCGCGGCCGCGCGGTCCACAGTGACGCCGAGGCCGGGTGTCTCGCCGGGGTGCAGGTAGCCGTCCCGGAACGTGTAGGAGTGGCGGAACACCTCGTAGGTCTCCGCGCTGTGCGGCATGAACTCCTGGATGCCGAAGTTGTGGATCGCCAGGTCGAGGTGCAGCCCGGCGGCCATCCCGACGGGGGAGATGTCGGTGGGGCCGTGGATGCCGGACTTGATCTGGTACTGCGCGGCGAGGTCGAACAGCTTGCGCATGGCGGTGACGCCGCCCGCGTGCGTGACCGCCGAGCGGACATAGTCGATCAGCTGCTCGCGGATCAGCGTCTGGTAGTCGACCACCGAGTTGAAGACCTCGCCGATCGCCAGTGGGGTGGTGGTGTGCTGGCGGACCAACCGCAGGCCATCCTGGTTCTCCGCGGGCGTGCAGTCCTCCAGCCAGAAGAGGTCGTACGGCTCGAGCGCCTTACCCAGCTTCGCCGCCTGGATCGGCGTGAGCCGGTGGTGCACGTCGTGCAGCAGCGGCAGCTCGGGGCCGAACTCGTTGCGCACCGCTTCGAAGACTGTCGGCAGGTGGCGCAGGTAGGCCTGGGTGTCCCAGGTTTCCTCCGACGGCTGCGGGTGGCGCCCGTTCTCCCGGCCCGGGCCCCCCGCGGCGTCGGGGGCGGCGGAGATGCCGTAGATCGTCTCCAGTCCCGGCACACCGGACTGCACCCGGATGGATCGGAAGCCTTGCTCCTGGCGTGCCCGGATCGAGTCGAGCAGCTCCGGCAGGTCGCGCCCGCTCGCGTGCCCGTAGGCGCGGATCCCGCTCCGGCTCGCCCCGCCCAGCAACTGGTACAGCGGAAGCCCCGCCACCTGGGCCTTGAGGTCCCAGAGCGCCACGTCCACCGCGGCGATCGCGGCCATGGTCACCGGGCCGCGCCGCCAGTAGGCGCCGCGGTGCAGGTACTGCCAGGTGTCCTCGATCCGGTGCGCGTCGCGCCCGATCAGCAGCGGGCTGACGTGGTCTGCGAGGTAGCTCGCCACCGCGAGCTCACGGCCGTTCAGCGTCGCATCG
>JAODNO010000472.1 GCA_025465235.1 Pseudonocardia sp. | reverse complement strand
CCGGGGCGGTGTTCAACGAGGCGATTGCGGCCAGCATCGGCCGCGCCGACGCCGCGCGACGTGAACGAGTGGCGGGCCGGGCTGGACGGGGGTCGCGTCGTCTGCCGTTGCAGTTTCAGCCCGCGCGGCGCCGGCTGCTTCGCAGCGGCAGGGATGCGTCGTCGTGACGAGGGACCACGACCGGCTCCCCGCCGGCCATCCACAACGGTGCCGCCCCGCGTCCGGTTCGGTACTTGTCGCACCGAGCCCCACCCACCAAGGGTGTCGCGGACCGTGTTTCGGACCAGTTGACCGGGTACTCCTCCAGCCGCGCGGCGTAGCGGCATGGTCGGCCATCGACGCGCTGGACGGTCGGGCGTATTGATCCACAGTGCTGGTTTCGTCCCGACGCCCGAGGACGGTCGTGACCGGTGCGGCAGCATCCGGATCCAGGCCTCATCCGAGTGAAGCGGCTCGGTGGGCGTCTGCACGGGCGCGGCCCCGCTCCCGGCCGCAGCGGAGGAGCCGGCATGCCCGATGAAGCTTTCGGTCCGTACCGTTTGGCGCGGACCGAGGACCTGGACAGGGCGCAGGCAGCGATGGAGTCCGTGTTCCTGCCGCTGCGGCTGCGGCTGCGCGAACCCACCGCCCCGCTGGACATGGCACTGAATGCGCGGCTGGTTGGCGACGTGACGGCCAGCTATGTCCGCTTCGGGCGCGACCTCGAGCTCGTCACGGCCGAGGCCGAGAACTACCACGTCAACATCCCGATCACCGGGGGCACCGACTCCCGGTCCGGCCGGTTGGAGCGGGTGCAGGCCACCCCGCAGCGCGCGGCGGTGTTCATGCCCGGGCTGCCGGCCGACATCGGCTGGCGTGGCGACTGCGCCCAGTTCTGCCTGATGTTCCCCCGCCGACGGTTGCACCACGAGCTGGAGGCACTGCTGGACCGCCCCCTGTCCCGGCCGATCGAGTTCGCACCGGCCATGGACCTGACCACCGACCGCGGCCGGGCATGGGTCGACACGCTATGGCTCATCGAGCGCGAATCGCAGCGCCCGGACAATCTTCTGGATTATCCGCTTGCCGCGCGCAACCTTGAGAGCGTGCTCATCGACGGGCTGCTGTTGGCCCAGCCGCACAACTACACCGACGAGTTCACCGGCCCTCGCCGGCCCGCGCCGCCGCTGGCGGTGCGCCAGGCCATCGAGTTGATCCAGGCCAACCCCGAGCTGCCCTGGCGAACGACCAGCCTGGCCCGGCGGGTGACGGTGAGCACCCGGTCTTTGCAGGAGGGGTTCGCGCGCTCGGTCGGGGTCTCCCCGATGCGTTATCTGCGTGAGGTCCGGCTGGACCGGGTGCACGCCGAGCTGCGCTCGGCCGACCCGGGCTCGGTCAGCGTCTCCCAGGTCGCCGCCCGGGCGGGGTTTCTGCACCTGGGCCGGTTCGCCGCGGCCTACTGGGAGAAGTTCGGCCAGCGCCCGTCGGAGACGCTGCGCACCCTGCCCCGCTCCGTCCACATCCTGGACCGGCCGCGGCCGGCCTGATCACCCCGCCGAGACGAAAGGCCGGTCCGATGGCAGAGGACGCACCTGCTCCCGCGACGCTGGGCATCGGTGGGGGTGGCGCTGGCGGCCCACGATCATCTCTGACTCGTCTACGACACGTGATCTCTGCCCGGGATCAACTCGCCATTGCCGCCGGGGTGGCGCAGCGGCGCGAGCCGGCCGGGCCGCACGCAGGCCCACCCCACGACAGCCGGCTCGAATTCGCCCGCCCCGAACCCATCTACCTTCACGGCGGCGGGTTCTGCCCGCGTCGGGCACGCCGGTTCTGGCTCGACTGGGCGGCCACCACCTACCACGAAGAGCGGCACGGGTTCGCCGGAATCGCAGTGGAGATGCGCTGGGCGCGCCAGATGCTCGCCCGCGGCTTCGTCGACGAACTCGTTCGCTGCGAAGCGCAGTTCACCCTGTGGGCCAGGCGCACCCCCAGGTGAGCGTGTGCATGTACGACGCCAGGGGGTTCCCCGCCGATGTGCTGCTGAGACTCTCGCGGGTGCATTCCCACCTGCGGATCGACGGCCAAGCCACGCCGAACCCCTTCCATGTCGATCTGGCGCGCCTCTCCACAGAGCAGCCATGAGTAGCGTGTGGCGGTGACCTTCCTCGCCCGGGGCGGGCGAACGGGTCGGTTGGGGCGAGAATCTGCGCCAGTCATGAGCCACCAACGCGATCATCGACGCCGCCTCATGGCCCTCCCGCCGCGCCCGGCGGCGCGCCGATCGGCCCTAGGGTGGCGTCATGACGCGCAGAAGGCCGGGTCCGCTGCGCTGGCTCTGGTATGCACTGGGCGGCGGTCTCCCGCCCCGGCACCGAACGTGGGTGCTGCACGACACGACCTGCAACACATGGCGGCTGCGGCACTTCTCTCGGGCGTTCGTGCAGATGAGCCTCGTGGCCGTGCCCGTTCTCCTGATCGTGCCCGGGCTGCTGTGGATCCGGCTGGTCGGGATCCTCCTGGGTTGGCTGGTGGCGCTGCAGTACGCGTTGTTCAACATGGAGGAGTCCGTCGAGTACCGGGCCCGGAAGGCCGGCTACGCGGCAGGCACGGCACAGGCAGTGCGCGACGAAGCCAACGCCGACGAGCGCGCCGCTGCCGCGGCGCGCTATGCCGCGCGTTACCGGTCAGGCGACACGTAGTGCAGATTCACAACTGCCGCAGTCCACGTGATGGGTAGAAAACGCTGGTCCACCTCCACCGAATCACGCCCGGGCAACGACGGCAGCTTTGGCAGGGCGACGATCACGGGCGGTCGGTGTGCTTGTCTCCGGCTCCCCAGGCGCGTCGGGCATCATGGAGGGGATGGGTGCACGATCAGCGGGATTGACGGCGACGGGCCTCACCGTCTGCCGCCTCGTCGTGCTCGGGCTCACCCTCGTCGGAATCGTCGCGATGCACGGGCTCGCCTCGACCGACGCCGCCGGACAACACCGCACTCCACTCGACGTGACGATGCCGTCGGGAACGCACGCCGCCGCACCGATCGCGCTCCTACCCACGCACGACGGCCCACGGGCCGGCAGCCCGTCCGCGCCCGCGATTGCCGACCTACTCCCTGCACCCGCTGTCGGTCCGGTCCTGACACAGGGTCAGCAGCACGACGGACACGACCTGATGGCGGCGTGCATAGCCATCCTGCTCGGCTTGCTCGCCGCGCTCGCGCTCCGGGTCCTACACGTCGGGCGCGGTACCGACACGGTCCTCACGACCACCCGCCGCTGGTCCCGGACGGCGGCAGCGCGAGCGCCACCCCAACCCCTGTTCCTGTCCCTCTGCGTGTTCCGGAACTGAGGAGCCGCGCGCCCGGCGCAACCCGGGCCGTCGCCCCTCCGCATCCGCACACCCAGAGGAAACAACCATGCCGACCCACCGTCTCGTCACGCGCGCCGCCGGAGCACTCGGCCTGTCCCTCGCGCTGGCCGCGTGCGGCGCCAACACCGGCACGACAACCAACCCGGCGCCCACCGGCGCCCCGATCCCGGCCACCGCACTGGCCGCTAAGCAGTTCAACGACGCGGACATCCGCTTCGCGCAGATGATGATCCCGCACCACCAGCAGGCGATCGCCATGGCCGGCCTGGCCGCAGATCGCGCCCAGAGCCCGGACGTGAAGACCCTCGCCCAGCAGATCAAAAGTGAGCAAGACCCCGAGATCCAGACGTTGACCGGATTCCTGCAGGACTGGGGAGCCGCAGTACCCACCGGGAACGACGCCATGGGCGGCATGGCCGGCATGGATCACGGCGACATGAACCACGGCAGTCCGGCGGCAATGCCCGGGATGATGGCCCCTGAGCAAATGGGTCAGCTGAGCAGCGCCAACGGAACCGCGTTCGACCGGATGTTCCTGCAGATGATGATCGCGCACCACCAGGGCGCAGTCGCGGACGCACAGCAGGAGCAGTCCGCGGGCGTCAACCAGCAGGCCAAGGCGCTGGCCTCGAACATCGAGGCCGCGCAGACCCAGGAGATCAAGCACATGCAGCAACTGCTGCAAACGGCCTGATCCCACCGGCCGCTCCAGTTCCGGTTGGGGGCAGCGCCTGTCCGGCGCTGCCCCCGACCCGCGCTCCGTACCCAAATGGCGGCACACTTGGTCACGCCGACGCCGCGCCCCGCTGGGTTCCGGCGACCAGCGAACTGGACGACCGGAGCATGACACGTCACCCGGTCACGACCGGCCCCTCGATCAACTCGGCAGCGTCCACACCGAGCGACTGAAGCACGAGAGCCGCTCGACACGGCCATCTGATTCACGCGGCCTACCGCCTGCTCCCTGCTCGAAAGCGTGAATTGCCGAGGGGGCGATCTTTTGCCTCACGTTATCGTGCCCTTTACTTTTTGCCCCGTACGCCGCCCGTGCGGCCCGGTCTTGTCGCCCGCTTGGCCTAGTCTCCGCCAACCAGTGCGCGGTCAATGTGGTCAGGTGCGCGCCCGCGCAACGGGAGATCACCGAGTACGCGGACGACGAGCAGTTAACGCCTCTTCCGCTAAAGACGAGTAGGTACGTGAAGGTGGCCCCAGTGGGGACACTAACCGTGTTGCCACAACTACTGGCAGTGCGTCCTTCGCTCCGGGTTATGCCGTATAGGCCGGAGCGGATACGGCTCTGGAAAGATCACGAAACCGGTTCACTGACGAGGAGTAATGCGGGTTCCATCGATCATGATTGTGTCAGGCAGGACATCACCGCTTACCGGCCGGACACCTGACGAGATCGTGGGCAGGCACCACGCGCTCAGGCCGCTCAGGGCGACGACACCGAGTCGGCGTCAGCAAGGCGACGCGGCCTCGATAGGGCCCGTCTGCTGGGGGCCTGAACCGACCGCCGCAGGAAAGGTCTGCGGCCTGCAGCCGCAACCGGTTGACCGCAACGAGCACGTCATTCGGGAGACACGATGCACGAGACGATTTCCGTCAGCCGGTGGGGGCCGGCGACGGGATCATTGACACGCTTGATTCTTCGGCCGAGCTTCGAGCGCCTGACTCCGGCCGCACGTGGGTCGGGTGACGTGGACACGTGTCACCGATCCGGCCACAGCTAATGCAGCAGCGGATACGCAAGCAGTGCGAAAAATGACCAGGCGTGAGGGCGGAGATCCAGTTCGAGCACCTGCGCGAGGGGCAGTGATGCAACAGTTTTTGGATGCGAAGTGGAGTTATGTCACCCGTGGGGTGGTTCATCGTGGGGCGGTTGGGCTGGCGAGTCTTGATCGTGAGCCCCGGTTAGGGGATCTCGTGGTGGCCAGGGTGGTGAGCGTGGGCGCTCATGACCATCTGGAGAACACGCATGGTCGGCGGGTTCGGTTGTATTCGGGGGATTTGGTGGCGGGGGCGTTCGGTAATCGGTATGCGACTGATTACTACGAGGGGTATCTGCCGACGGGGACGGCGGCGCACCTGTTGACCGCGGGCGGTGTCGTCGGGTGGGTGGCCTCGGCGCACGAGCGGCGTGGTGAGCCCACGGTGTTGGAGGTGCTGGGGTTGTTGGCCGATCGGTCCGGTCGGCCGTTGTCGCTGGATGGATGTGCGATGGCGGAGCCGGTGTCTGCGCGGGCGGAGTTGGGCACGTTCGTGGTGGTGGGTTCGTCGATGAACGCGGGCAAGACCACGACCGCGGCGGCGATGGTGCGGGGCTGGTCGCGCGCCGGGTTGCGGGTGGGGGCAGGCAAGGTCACCGGTTCCGGCAGTGGCAAGGACCGGTGGATGTATGAGGACGCCGGGGCCGCCGAGATCGTGGATTTCCTGGATTTCGGGATGGCGTCGACGTTCGGTTATCCGCCGCAGCGGTTGCGGGCCACGATGGTCGGCATCCGGGACGCGCTGGTCGGGCGGGGTGCGTCGGTGGTGGTGTTGGAGATCGCCGACGGGTTGTTGCAGGAGGAGACGCGGGGGTTGGCCGCGGGTCTGGCGGGGTTCGCCGACGGCGTGGTGCTGGCGGTGGCCGATGCGCTCAGCGCGGTGGCCGGGGTCGGGATCATGGCGGACCTCGGTGCCCCGGTGTGCGCGGTGAGCGGGCTGGTGACCGCGAGCCCGTTGGCGTCGCGGGAAGCGGCGGCGGCGACCGGGCTCCCGGTGCTCTCGCCGGCCGAGCTGATCTCCCGTGGTGCGCTGCAGCTGTTGAGCGGTGCGGCGGTTCCGGTATGACCCGCGCGGCGGTCTACCTCCCCGACCGGCGGGGCGAGTCTGCGGGGCGCTACGGCCCGGGGCAGCTCGGGGAGGTCGAGTTGGACGTTCTCGAGGTCGGGTCGACGCAGGTGGTGTTACCCGAGGCCACGGTCCGCGACGAGCGCGGCGGGGCGTTGTTCACCGAGGACGGGCTCCGTGGGGGGTTGGTGTTCGACCCCTCCGCCGGGGGTGGTCCGTTGGCCGATGCGGCGGCCGACCGGGCGGCGCGGGCGTTCGGGGTGGTCAACGTGGCGTTTCACACGCAGCGGACGCTGCGATATGTCAGCGGGCTGCTGGGGCATCCGATGCCGCGTCTGCTGGTGCGCATCGGGATGCACGAGCATCCCCGCCGGTGGCGTGGCGGGCACTACCGGCTGCCCGGTCAGGGGATGGGGGCCGACCCGGAGGCGGCAAGCCCGGCTGGGGAGGTGCATCTGGGTGCGGGTGCGGGGTTCATCGCCACCTCCGACGCCGACCGGTATTTCCGTTCTCCCGCGCACAACCCCGCCATCGTCTGCCACGAGGTCGGCCACCACGTCTGCCGCCACACCGCGGACTTCCGGCTCAACCGGCTGCGCCCCCCGGGGCAGCAGGCCAACAAGAAGATCGCCCTGGACGAAGGCACCGCCGATGTGATCACCGCGATCCTGCTGGGCACCCCCGACATCTACGCCTGGCAGCGCCACACCGTCCCGCAGACCGAACAACGACGCCGCAAACTCGACCCCCGCTGGACGA
>JAODNO010000402.1 GCA_025465235.1 Pseudonocardia sp. | reverse complement strand
CCTCCTGATGTGGTCCTGCCCGATCATGCCCACGCCGATGACGCCGACGCCTAGAGTCACGTCGTTTCCTCTCCTGGTATGTGTATGCGCTAGCGCTTGAGCTCGTGGGACAGCTCGGCGAGTTCCTGGCCGCCAGCCATCTCCGCCGTGAGCTCGTCGAGGGTCACCTCGGCGCGCTTCTTGTCGAGGACGCAGCGACCGAGCTTCAGGATGATGAAGTGGTCGCCCACCATGTACGCGTGGTGCGGGTTGTGGGTGATGAACACGACGCCGAGCCCCGCGTCCCGCGCCGCGGCCGTGTATTTCAGCACCACGCCGGACTGCTTCACGCCCAGCGCGGCCGTCGGCTCGTCGAGGATGAGGACACGGGCGCCGAAGAAGACGGCCCTGGCGATCGCCACACACTGGCGCTGGCCGCCCGACAGTGTCCCGATCGGCTGGTTGATGTCCTTGACCTCGATGCCCATCTTCTGCAGCTCGCTGTCGGCGATCCGCCGCATCCCGGCGATGTCGAGCGGGGCGAGGGGGTACCTGCCCTTGCGCAGCTCGGAGCCGAGGAAGAAGTTGCGCCACACCTCCATCAGCGAGACCACCGCGAGGTCCTGGTACACGGTGGCGATGCCGTGGTCGAGCGACTCCCGTGGTGAGGAGAAATGCACCTGCTCCCCGTCGACCTTGACGACACCCTCCGTGTGCGGGTGCAGCCCGGAAATTATCTTGATGAGGGTCGACTTGCCGGCACCGTTGTCGCCGAGGACGCAGGTCACCTCGCCGGCGTTCACCATCAGGTTGATGCTCTCCAGTGCCCGGATGGCGCCGTAGGCCTTGCCGACGCCATCCATCTCGACGAGCGGTGAGCCCGCCCGAAGGTTCGCTGCCGCGTGATCGGCGATCGTGTCGGTCATGGCTGTCGTCACTTCCTCGTCAGTGCGTAGTTCTTGACGTACAGGTTCACCAGCACCGCGAGCAGGAGCATCGCCCCGAGGAAGGTGTAGAACCAGTTCGGGTCGAACCCGGCGAAGACGATGCCCTGGGTCGTCATTCCGAAGATGAAGGCGCCGACGGCCGCGCCGATTGCGGAGCCGTAGCCACCGGTCAGCAGCGCGCCACCGACCACCGCGGCGATGATGTAGATGAACTCGTTCCCGATGCCCAGGCCGGACTGCACGCTGCTGAAGTTGAACAGGAGGTGCATGCCGAGGAACCAGGCCAGGAACGCGACCCCCATGAACAGACCGATCTTCACCTTCGCGACCGGTACGCCCACTGCCCGGGCGCTGGCCGCGTTCCCGCCGACCGCGAAGATCCAGTTGCCGATCCGGGTACGCAGCAGCAGCCAGGTGGCGATGGCGACGAAGACGATCCACCAGATCACGGTGATCTTGACCGTCATGAAGCCGAGGTTGACGTCGGAGGCGAAGACCGCCCTCGCCGCGTTGAATCCGTCGAGCTGGGAGACGTTGTCGGTCGCCACGGTGCCCGTGACGGCCTTCGTCACCCCGAGGTTCACACCGCGGAGCATGAAGAACGTGGACAGGGTGATGAGGAAGCTCGGGATCCCGGTCCGGATCACCAGATATCCGTTGATGAACCCGATGGCCAGCGCGACGAGCAGGCTGATGACGACACCGACCCAGACGTTCAGGCTGAGCTGGTAGGAGATCAGGGCGGCAGCGAGCGCGGAGGTCACCACGGACACACCGGACGACAGGTCGAACTCGCCGCCGATCATGAGCAGGGCGACGCCGACCGCCACGATGCCGATCGTCGAGCTCGCGTAGAGGACGGTCGCGAATGACGGGAGGGTCCGGAACGGCGCCGCTATGGCGAAGAAGAACACGAAGATGGCGATCGCCGCCGCCACCGCCCCGATCTCCGGACGCGTGAGGACGCGCGACACCAGAGATCGTGTGGGTCGTCCCGTTCCGTCCTTGCTCGGCGACGGCTTCGTCGCCACTGGCGTGCTCATCGCAATCCCTCGCTACGCTCGGTCAGCGCTTCGCGGAGGCGCTGTGTCGATGATTCACTCGCAGGCTCGCTCATGGCTGCTCCAGGAGGGGCTGGGCCCGGGGGGAGCCGGCTGACCGGCTCCCCCCGGGGGTGCGCGGTCAGCGCGTGTTGTTCTGGGTGTAGGGCAGGATCTGGTCGATGTTGCTCTTGTCGACGATGGACGGGCCCGTCAGCACCGGCTTGCCGCCACCGAGGTCGTTGCCGTTGGTCAGCTGCAGCCACAGCCCCTCGACGGCCATGTAGCCCTGGACGTAGGGCTGCTGGTCGATCGAGAACTCGATCTTGCCGTCCTGGATGGCCTTTGCCGCGTCCGCGTTGAGGTCGAACGTGATCAGCTTGGCCTTGTTGGACGTGTCGGTCTGGGCCTGCATCGCGGCGAGCGCGATCGGGGCACCGAGCGTCACGATGTGCGTGATGGACGGGTCCTGGCTGAGCTTGGCGCCGATGGTCTGCTGCACCGAGGGCAGGTCGGCGCCGTTGACCTGGAGGTTCTCCGTCTTGGCGAAGGTCTTCTTCACACCGGCGCACCGGGTCTCGAGGGCGACCGAACCCTGCGCCTGGATGATGCAGAGGGCCTTGCCGCCGCCGTCAGTCGTGATGCGCTGGCCGACCGTCTGACCGGCCAGATCCTCGTCCGACCCGAAGTACATCTTCGCGCCGGCTTGCTTGTACTCGTCGAAGCCCTGGTTGAAGGCGACGACCGGGATGCCGGCGTCAGCCGCCTTCTTCGCGACCGGCACGACTGCATCGGCACTGGACAGCGTGACGGCGATGCCGTCCACCTTGCTGTCGATGCCGTTCTGGACCAGCGTCGCCTGCTCGGGGCCCTGCTCGTTGTTCGAGTACTTGAGGTCGATGCCGTGGACCTTGGCTGCCGCCTCGGCGCCTGCCCGGATCTTGTCCCAGAAGGTGTCGCCTGCCTGCTCGTGGGTGATCATCGCGATGGTGTACGTCTTGCCGCCGGCTGGACTGCCCGACCCACCCTCGTTCCGGGCGCCGCCCTGGCTGCTGCACGCGGCCAACGCGACGCCGAGCGCTGCGGCGACTGCCAGCGCTCGCATCGACTTCCCGGTACTCCTCATTGAGTTTCCTTCCAGTGAACAGCCGGCCGCGGTGGCGGGCTGGGGTTGCGTCAGTAGGGCCACCGCCGGACCGGGCCGAGCCCACAGCCGCGGAAGTAGCCGGCGGTGCGGGCGCCGATCGGGAGGGGGATGTGCGGCTCGACCGGGTAGAGGTCCTGCTCGACCACGGCGTACAGATCGGTGTCCAGTGCCGCCAGTGCGTCGAGCAGCGGTGGCATCTCGGGAACGCCGTAGGGCGGCTCCACCATCACGCCCAGCGGGACTGCCTCGGCGAGGGACAGCCGCTCCTCGCGGACCCGCCTGCGGATCTCGGGGTCCACCTGCTTGAGGTGCACGTACCTGATCCGCTCCGGGAAGCGCCGGATGATGGCGAGGTTGTCGCCGTCGCAGTAGGAGATGTGACCGGTGTCGAGACACAGGTCCACGTACTCGGGGTCGGTGTCCTCGAGGAACCGCTCCACCCGCTCCTGGGTGTCGACGTGGGTGTCGGCGTGCGGGTGGAAGACGAGCTCCACCCCGAACTCCTCGCGCAGGTTCCGGCCGAGCTGCGAGTAGCCCGTGGTCAGGTTCTTCCACTGCTCCGGGTCGATGGAGCCGGACTCAGTGGCGGTGCCGGTGTGCATGTCGGTGTACTGCTCCGGGAGCAGGACGAGGTGCTTCGCGCCGAGGGCGGTGAGCAGCCGGGACTCCCTGCCACAGTCCTCGATCGCCTTGTCCAACGCCTCGGCGCCGCGGTGCAGCCCGGAGAAGATCGTGCCGCCGCACAGCGTCAGCCCGCGCGCCGCCAGCTCGTCGCGCAGCTGTGCCGGGTCCTGCGGCAGGAACCCCGACGGTCCGAGCTCGGTGTAGAGGTAGCCGGCCTGCGCGATCTCGTCGAGGTACTGCTTCCACGAGACCTGGTGCGGGTCGTCGGCGAACCAGACGCCCCACGAGTCGGGTGCGGTCCCGAGCCGGAGCCGGGAGAGGTCTCGCCCTGCTGATTGTTCCCCTACATGCTCGGTCATGCCCGCGATCCTCAGTTCGCCGTGGGGAAGTGGTAGCTGGCGCCGCTGGCAGCCTCGACGTGCGGCCACCTCGCGGTGACGACCTTCGCGCGGGTGTAGAACGACACGCCTTCGGGGCCGTGGACGTGCTTGTCGCCGAAGAGCGAGTCCTTCCACCCCCCGAAGGAGTAGTAGGCCATCGGCACGGGGATCGGGACGTTGATGCCGACCATGCCGACGTTCACCCCGCGCTGGAAGCGCCGGGCCGCCTCCCCGCTTGAGGTGAAGATGGCGGTGCCGTTGCCGTACGGGTTGGCGTTGATCAGCGCGATCGCCTCGTCCACGGAGTCGGCGCGCACGACCGAGAGCACCGGGCCGAAGATCTCCTCGCGGTAGACGTCCATCTCCCGCGTGACGTTGTCGATCACGGTGGGGCCGACGAAGAAGCCCTTCTCGTGGCCGGGAACCGTCAGGCCGCGGCCGTCGACGGCGAGCGTGGCGCCCTGCTCCGCGCCGCTGCCGATGAGCCCGACGATCCGGTCGCGGGCCGCGGCCGTGACGACAGGGCCCATCTCGCTGTCGGTCTCGCGCCCCGGCCCGACCTTCACGGCGCGGGCCTTGTCGCTCACCGCTGCGACCAGGTCGTCGCCTGCGGGGCCGACGGCGACGGCGGCGGAGATCGCCATGCAGCGCTCGCCCGCTGAGCCGAACGCGGCCGCGACGAGGTGGTCCGAGGCGTAGTCGAGCGGGGCGTCCGGGAGGATGACCGCGTGGTTCTTGGCACCGCCGAGGGCCTGCACGCGCTTCCCGTTCGCCGTGCCGCGCTCGTGGATATACCGCGCGATCGGCGTTGACCCCACGAACGACACCGCGGCGACGTCCGGGTGGTCGAGCAGCCCGTCGACGGCCTCCTTGTCGCCGTGCAGCACGGTGAACACGCCGTCGGGCAGGCCTGCCTCGGACCACAGCTCCGCCACCAGCATCGATGCGCTCGGGTCGCGCTCGCTGGGCTTGAGCACGAACGTGTTGCCGCAGGCGATGGCCACCGGGTGCATCCACATGGGCACCATGGCCGGGAAGTTGAACGGGGTGATGCCGACACAGACGCCGAGCGGCTGGCGGAACGAGAAGACGTCGACGCCGCCGGAGACCTGGTCGGAGAAGTCGCCCTTGAGCAGGGTCGGGATCCCGCAGGCGAACTCAACGACCTCGAGGCCGCGCTGCACCTCGCCGCGAGCGTCCGAGACGACCTTGCCGTGCTCGTCGGAGATGATCTCGGCAAGCTCCTGCGTGCGCGCGTTGACCAGCTCCCGGAACGCGAAGAGCACCTTGGTACGGGTCGACAACGAGGACTGTGACCACGTCTCGAAGGCGACGGCCGCGGACCGGACGGCCGCGTCGACGTCCGCCACGCTCGCCAGCGTCACCTCGGCCTGCTGCTCCCCGGTGGCGGGATTCCACACCGGGCTGGTGCGGCTGGACGTGCCCGGCTCCGGCTTGCCGCCGATCCAGTGCGTGATGGTCCTCAACGCGGTCCCTCCTCGGAACGGGGTTCGACGGCCGGCCTCAGCAGAGGTCTCTGCTCGGCCTTGTGCGCCTCGTAGGTCTTGCGGGCCTGGTTCGTGCTGTCGAGCCGGGCGACCTCGGACACCGGCACGTCCCACCAGCTCTCCGACGACGGGACGGGCGCGAGCGGGTCGGTCTCGATGTGGATCGCGGTGGTGCGGTCGGACGCGCGGGAACGCGTCAGCGCGGCGCGGAACTCCTCGATCGTCCGGACCCTGATGACGTCGGCACCGAGGCTTGCGGCGTTGGCCGCGAGGTCGACCGGGAGCGCCTCGCCGTCCAGCTGCCCTGATTCGGGGTTCCGGTAGCGGTAGGCGGTGCCGAATCGCTGAGAGCCCACCGACTCCGAGAGCGCCCCGATCGAGGCGAACCCGCGGTTCTCCACGATGACGACGTTGAGCTTGATCCCTTCGGACACCGCGGTGACCAGCTCCTGCGACATCATCAGGTAGGAGCCGTCGCCGACCAGGGCGAACACCTCGCGCTCCGGTGCGGCCATCTTGACCCCGAGGGCTCCGGCGATCTCGTAGCCCATGCAGGAGTAGGCGTACTCCACGTGGTACTGCTTCGCGTCCCTCGCCCGCCAGAGCATCTGCAGGTCGCCGGGCATCGAGCCGGCTGCCTGCACCACGACGTCGCGCGCGGCGAGCTCCTCGTTGAGCGCGCCGAGTACCTCCGTCTGAGCCGGGAGGGGCTGGTGACCGAGGTGGAAGGACTCGTCCACGACCTGGTTCCAGTCCGCGGCGTGCGCCCGGTGGCCCGCTGTGTACGCGTCGTCGACGCGGTACCCCGCCATCGCGTCGACGAGCGCGTCGAGTGCCGACCGGGCGTCGGCGACAACCATCGCGCCGGAGTGCTTCGCCGCGTCGAAGGCGGCGATGTTGATGTTGACGAAGCGGACGTCCTGACTCTGGAACGCGGTCCGCGACGCGGTGGTGAAGTCGCTGTACCGGGTGCCGACGCCGATCACGACGTCGGCCTCGCGGGCCAGCGTGTTGGCGACCGGCGAACCGGTGGATCCCACACCGCCGACGGCCTGCGGGTGGTCCCACAGCAGCGCACCCTTGCCGGCCTGCGTGTCGGCGACGGGGATACCGGTGGCCTCGGCGAAGCGGCGCAGCGCCGCGGTGGCCTCGCTGTAGTGCACGCCGCCGCCCGCGACGAGCAGGGGACGGCGGGCCGACCGGATGACGGCGGCGGCGCGGGCCAGCGCGGCAGGCTCCGGCACCGGCCGCGGGATGTGCCAGACCCGCCTCGCGAACAGCTCCTCAGGCCAGTCGTACGCCTCAACCTGCACGTCCTGCGGCAGCGCGATCGTCACGGCGCCGGTCTCCGCCGGGTCGGTGAGCACCCGCATCGCGCCGAGCAGCGCCGACGGAAGCTGCTCGGGGCGCCAGACCCGGTCGAAGAACCGCGACAGCGGCCGGAACGCGTCGTTGACCGACACGTCGTAGCCCCAGGGCTGCTCCAGCTCCTGCAGCACCGGGCTCGCCACGCGCGTCGCGAAGATGTCGGAGGGGAGCAACAGCACCGGGATGCGGTTGGTCGTGGCCAGCGCCGCACCGGTGAGCATGTTCGTCGACCCCGGCCCGATCGACGCCGTGCAGGCCATCGCCTGCAGCCGGTTGCGCATCCGCGAGTAGCCGACGGCGGAGTGGACCATGCCCTGCTCGTTGCGGGCCAGGTGGTACGGGAGGGCGGCGGAGTCGCTGCCGTCCTGGAGGGCCGCCTCGAGCAGCGCCTGCGCGACGCCGGCAACGTTGCCGTGGCCGAAGATGCCGAAGCAGCCGGGGATCAGCCGCTGCTCCACGCCGTCACGCTCGCTGTACTGGTTCGCCAGGAACCGGACCAGTGCCTGGGCGACGGTCAGCCGGATGCTCATCGCGAGCGCTCCTCGGTCGTCGTCAGCGGCAGTCGGGGGTCGATCTCCTGGTCGTCCCATGTGCCGCGGACCCAGGCATGGGCCGGGTCGTCGCAGATGAGCCAGGCCCGGTCCGGGCTCGGGCCGGCCATGACGTTGAGGTAGTAGAGGTCGTAACCGGGCGCGGCCATCGAGGGCCCGTGCCAGCCGTGCGGGATGAGCACGGTGTCGCCGCTACGGACCTCCGCGCACACGTCGATCTCGCGTCCTGGGCCTGAGGAGTAGACACGCTGGTAGGCGACACCCTCCCCGGCCGGGCCGCCCGCGACCTCGAAGTAGTAGACCTCCTCGAGCTGCGCCTCGCCCTCACGCTCCTCGTCGTGCTTGTGGGGCGGGTAGGACGACCAGTTGGCGGCGGGTGTGAGCACCTCGACGGCGATCAGCTTGTCCGCGTCGAACGCCTCCGGCGTGCAGAAGTTGTTGACCTGCCGGCTGGCCTGCCCGGCCCCGCGCAGCTCCACCGCGACGCCGTCTGCCGGTCCGTACCGGGCGGTGAGCCTGCGGTTGGCGCGGGCCCCGGGCAGCGCGAACCGGCCGCCGGACGTCGACGAGACGGTCACCTGCGCATCCCGGGGAACGTAGGCGAAGTCGGTGACCCGGGAGAACACGCTCGCGCGCCCCGCCAGCTCAAAGCGCTCGCCGTCGCACTCGACAGCGCACGCTCCCGACAGCGGGAGGACGACCATCTCGTCCTCGCCGGTGTCGAACATCGCACTCCCGCCCGCGGGCAGCTCGAGCACGCG
>JAODNO010000379.1 GCA_025465235.1 Pseudonocardia sp. | reverse complement strand
GCGGGCAGCGAACTGGCGCTGGCGTGCGACATGCGGTTCGCCGCGCGGGAGAACGTCGTACTGGGGCAACCCGAGATCGGTTTCGGTGCGCCCCCGGGCGCGGGTGGTGTGCAACACCTGGGGCGGCTGCTGGGGCGGGGCCGGGCCATGGAGGTGATTCTCGGTGCGGCCGACTTCGACGCCGATGAGGCCGAACGGTACGGCTGGGTCAATCGGGCGCTGCCCGATGCCGAACTGGACGCGTTCGTGGCCCGACTCGCGCGACGCATCGCGTCGTTCCCCGCCGATGCGGTGCAATCCACCAAGCAGGTGCTCAACGAACTGACCCTGCCCGGCGCGGACGCGATCCGCGCCGACGCCCGGCGGTTCCAGCAACTGGTCGGCTCGGACACGGTCAAGGCCCGCGCAGCAACCCTGTTCGCGCAGGGACTGCAGACCCGTGGGCCGCTCGAACTCGACCTCGGCAACCGCATCGAATCCCTGTGACAGAAGAAAAAGGATCCGATGCCGCACACCGAGCACCGAACGGTCGACGTCGACGGCCTGTCCGTGCACCACCGGTCGGCCGGCCCGCCGATGCTCCGGTTGTCCCTTCGACGCCGCTTTTCCACGCCGAGGACATCGACGTCACCAGGACCGCGCCCCGAACACCGCGGATGAACGCCCACCGCGAGCGGATCATCGCCATCGAGTTATGCGACCACGTAGTGATCCTCAACCAGTCCCACGCCGACAGGGTCTTGGCCGCCTACCGGCGCCACCACAACGCGCCCCGCCCCCAGGGCCGCCATCAGCCACCACCGGGTGCGGACCAGCAGCCCATCACCGCCGGACGTTGACCCCCGCAGACTGCGACGCACCCACGTCCTCGGCGGCCTCATCAACGAGCACCGATATGCGGCCTGACGTGCTGCGATGACTTTTCGAGCGGCACAGGTTCCGGCCCGTCGGACCGGGCGGGAACGCGCGCGCGCCGTCCGAGCGCAGCGAGGCCTGTCCCACCCGGGTCGGATCGGGCGGGGTTCATCGCCGCGACTGCCCCACCCGCGGTGTGCTGCTCTCCGAGCCGATAGCTGAGGAAAATCTCCAGCCAGCACTGGAGACGGCCCATGTCCAGCCCAGCCTGAGGTCAGCCTCAGCCCGGCGCGCGCCAACGAACTCAATGATCGTGTCGCTCAGAGCGTGTTTGGGAAGTCGTCGCCTGATGTGTGTCGACCTCGGGGCCACTGCTCGTCGCTGGTGTCCGAGGGATACCGCCGCCGTCGTGTCACACGCACACAGTTGATCACCCAGTCGGCAAGATCACGCAGGCGACGTGCTTGCCGCCCTAGCCGCGCTGCCGGCGTAGCCGACTCGGCGCATGCCGTACCGGTCGCCGATGCCACGCTCGACCGTGCCGTCGCGAGCGGCTGATTGACCGACGGGGACGCGGCCGCGGTCCGCGAATTCCGTGACTTCCTCACGGGGAGAGCCCGAGAGGAGGGCGAGGACTGCGCGACCCGTGACGACACCGGGTCGCCGAGATGCGGGGAAGAGGACGCCGGGAGAACCGCGGGTCGGGAGCACACAAAGCCGATTGTTGGTGGACAGCTGGTGCCGACGGATGGACCGGCTACACCCGCCCCGCCCTCCTCTCGCCCACGCCGGCGGCAGGTGGTGGTCCGCCCGGACTGCACCGAGGCCGTCCAGACGTAGCAACCCCGCGCCGACCTGCTTCGCTACCCGAACCACGGGGACTGGCCCACCGTCCTCGTACGCCGGACACACGACGTCCCGATCGCGCTCGAGCTGGCGAAGCGGCTGTGGCGCGAGCGTGGGCTCGACGGCGAGCCGTGGCGACACCGGATCGGCTGGTGGACCACGACCACCTCTCGCCACGTGCCCCAACGCGGGGCCGTTGACGAGCAGGGCAGGGTGGTCGTGTGGTGCGACGACCCGGGGGGCGTGCACGCGGCCGGGCCGGGGATTGAGTTCCGCCACCGCGCTGCTGCGCCTGCGCCAGGCGCTCGCCAATGCACCGGAACCCCGTGCCCCGCCCCACCTCCTGCAGAGGCACCCCGATGAAGGCATCTACCAGTCAACCTCCCCCTACCTCGTGTGTTTTCGCTGTCGCGTCTGCCAGCAGACGTTGGGACCACTCACCGGCAAGCCGGAGGCCTGCACCACGCCGAACTGCATCGGGCAGGGCTCGGATCTCGAACGCGTCCGATGCCCGTCCGTCGAGCGCTAAACCTCCTCACCACCCCAGCACGCTTACCCCTCTGCATGACGGAGGCCCCCGCACCAGCTCGGTGTGGGGGCTTCTTCGTGCATTTACGGCAGCCGCTCGACCTCGACGCCGGACCGGTCGACACCGGCGTACTGGTCGGAGTCATCGGTGACCAGCGCCCACCCGCGCTCTTGCGCGCACAGCAGGGCGTGCGCCTGCAGTTGGTCCCCGCCCCTCGCGCCGACCGTGCGCGCGCGGGTGGCCGTGAGGTCGTCGACGACGGTCACCGGGAGCTCCAGCAGGACCTCGAGCACCGGGTGGTCTTTCTCCGGTAGCTGTGCCCACGCCGCGGCGACCGCGGTGGACGGCAGCATCAGGACGATGCCCTCTTCGACGGCGGTCCACACCAGCGCGGCGGCGTAGATCGAGCGGCCGGTCGCTAACGCGACGATGGCGGAGGCCTCGAGGACGCGGCCGCCGATCACGCGGCGGGAGCGGAGGGCAGGCCCATGTCACGGCGTACGGCGTCGAGGAACTCCTGCGGGGGCCGGCCGCCGAGTACCCCCTCAAGTGCGCGGAGTGCGCGAGCTCGGGACAGCTTGGTTTGCATCGCGTCGGCGACGAACGCGGACAGGCTGTCGGCGGCGCCGCTGTCGACGGCGGCGCGTGCCTCCTCGAGCACCTCGGGTGGGAGGCTCACCGTCACACGCTGGGCAGTCATACCGGAAGGGTAGCGCAGTCATACGCGGTGGGGCGCTCTGCGAGACCCGCCGCGTCTGCACGGCGGTCCCCACCAGCGCGGCGGGGTAGATCGAGCGGCCGGTCGCGAACGCGGCGGGGGAGCGGAGGCATCGAAGGACGCGGCCGCCGATCACGCGGCGGGAGCGGAGGGCAGGCCCCGTCGCGGCGCATGCCCTCAGATCCGCAGCTGGTCGGACAGGCCAACCCGGTCGCGGAGCCCCCGGCGAATGTTCCTGTCCGAGCCGGAACTGCGCCTCGCGGGCTGGTGACTCTGGGGCTCTGGTTGATCTTCGGAGTCGCAGCACTGGTCGTGGGTCATCCGGCCACGGAGCGGACTCCACGGGACGAGCGGCGCTGTGTCGGCGCAGCGTTACCACGACAAGGTCACCCGCGGCCGCGAGGGCCAACAGCAGCGGGCGGCCTGCGCGGCCCCCGCCCAACGACATGGGTGCCGGCGCCCGTACCTTGCCGCTCGACCCGGGGATCGAAACCGAGCTGTACATCCACGGCGACGGCTACCCGGTACCCCCAACAGTGATCGAGCTGCACCGCACCCTTGACGAGGACACCTCCCTGGACCTGGGAGACGACCTTGACCACGGATGAGCACGACGAACTGCTGACGCTCGACGAGCTGTGCGCCCTACTCAAGATCCCCAAGGCCACCGCATACAAGCAGCGCGCGACCGGAACCGGACCGCCCGGTTACCGGATCGGCAAGCACCTTCGCTTCAAACGCAGCGACGTACTCGCCTGGCTGCAGACGAAGAAGGACTCAGTTTGATCTTCCACGGTGTCGATCATGTGGGTTTCTTGTGGGGATGAAGATCCACTGGAACCTGCGGTAGGGTGAACCCGCTGGTCAGAGCTCCTCCGACTGGACTCGAACCAGTAACCCTGCGATCAAGAGTCATGCTGCTATCAGCAATCGTCGATAGTTGTCAACGTTTGGCAAACCTGCTGGCAGGCGAGTAAGCGAGGCCGACTCGGCTGCTCGTTGTTCGTCCTCATCCCTCGTTATAAACCATGCATAAACCATGCGGCAAGTTGAGCTAGGCATCTGCGCACGACCTCAATGGGCCAGTACACCGAGCACTACAACAGCCAGCGGCCGCACCGATCCCTTGACCAATGCCCACCAGCCGGACGGACCGCTCCCCCACCCACGAGCGGCATCCGCCGCCGCACCGACGTCGTCGGCATCTTCCCCAGCCGCGACTCGCTGATCCGGCTCGTCGGCGCCGTCCTGGCCGGGCAGAGCGACGAATGAACCGAAGGCCGCCGCTACATGGGCCTGGAACTGCTCGCCAAGTCCCGCATCCGCATCGTCACCAGAACCCGACCCAGCCCACGAGCCAACCGCGACAACTGAGGCACTGACCGCATAAACTCAACCAAGATCACGCGGAGTCGATCTCATACACCAGCTCCGCGGACGTGCCCCGATCGCGACGAGAGGATCTATGACGTGCGCTACCGCACCCTGGGACGCAGCGGCTGCTCGGTGTCGAGCCTGGCACTGGGCACCATGACGTTCGGTCGGGAGACCGACGAGCCCGGCTCCGTCGAGCAGCTCGACCGGTTCATCGAGGCCGGGGGCACGCTCGTCGATACCGCCGACGTGTACGCCGGCACCGGGTCGGAGTCGATCATCGGGCGTTGGCTCGCGGCGAAGGATGCTGCCGTGCGCGATCAGGTGGTGCTGGCCACCAAGGGCCGCTTTCCGACCGCGGGTGGCCCCAACGACTTGGGCACATCGCGGCGTCACCTCTCCACCGCGCTGGACGCCTCGCTGCGCCGGCTCGGCGTGGACACGATCGACCTGTACCAGGTGCATGGATGGGATCCGTTGACTCCGCTGGAGGAGACGCTGCGCTTCGTCGACGACGCGGTGAGCGCGGGCAAGGTCCGCTACTTCGGCCTGTCGAACTTCACCGGGTGGCAGGTGCAGAAGGCAGTGGACGTGGCCGACCGCCGCGGTTGGACCCCGCCGGTGACGCTCCAGCCGCAGTACAACCTGCTGGCCCGTGAGATCGAGTGGGAAATCGTTCCGGCCTGCGAGTCGGAGGGGCTGGGGCTGTTGCCGTGGTCGCCGCTGGGCGGGGGTTGGCTGACGGGCAAGTACCGTCGTGACGAGCAGCCGACCGGTGCCACGCGGCTCGGCGAGAACCCTGATCGGGGTGTGGAGGCGTACAGCAGGCGCAGCGCGATCGAGCGCACCTGGGATGTGGTGGAAGCTGTCCGCGCAGTGGCCAAGGGGCAGGGGGTGTCGATGGCGCAGGTCGCGCTGGCGTGGCTGCTCAGCCGGCCGGTTGTGTCGTCGGTGATCCTGGGTGCGCGCACGACCGAGCAGCTCGCCGACAACATCGCCAGCATCGACGTGACCCTGGCCGAGGACGAGCTGCGACTCCTGGACGAGGCCAGCGACCCGGGCGCATCGGACTACCCCTACGGAGGCCCTGGCAACGACCAACGCTCCCGGCGTATCGACGGCGGCCGCTGACCTCGCCCGGCTTGCCGATGGTCGTGCGGGTGCCGAGAACACTGTCCCGTCATGCGACCTGCAGGTATTCGTGGATCAGTCCGCCGAGGCCGGGGTTCCGCAGCTGCGACGGCGTAAAAGCCCGCGGAAACAGGCTCTGAACAGGGAAAGCAGGGCCGAGCCTGGTGACCAGTCGCGTCACTAGGCTTCGGCGCTCTGCCTGGTCAGACGCCTGCGGGCGGACCAGCCTCGACGCCGCTGACCGGCCCGGGCGAACTCGACCACCTCTGCCGCGGACACGTCGTTGCCGCGCAGCGCCTACTGGCGTAGCCCCGCGGCCGGGCGCCCGAATCACAGACGACCAAGACGAGTACGACATTCTCAAGACCGCACCCCGAGCACCGCGAATGGACGCGCACTGCGAACGGATCACCAAAGCCTACGGAATGTAGCTGTGTGATCATGTGCTGATTCTCCGCCAGTCCCATGCCCGACAGGTCCTGGCCGCCTATCAGGGCCACTACAACAAGTACCGCAAGCCCGACAGCGACTGCTGCCCGCCGCCCAACAGCCCCCAACGACGCACGACCTCAGCCCACGCAGACTGACACGCACTCAGGTCCCTGGTGGCCACATCAACGAGTACCGCTACGCCGCCTGACATGCCGCGATGACTTTGCGGGCGGCACACCCTAGAGTGCACGAAGTGATCAACGACGACGAACGTATCGCGCTGTTCCTCGACTACGAGAACCTGGCGATCGGCGCCCGCGACGGGCTCGGCGTCTCACCCTTTGACTTCGGGCCAGTGGCCGACGCGCTCGCCGAACGCGGACGAGTCGTGGCCCGCAGGGCCTACGCCGACTGGTCCTACTTCGACGACGACCGACGGCACCTCGCCAGGGCCCAGGTCGAGCTCATCGAGATTCCCCAACGCATCGGCGGCTCGCGGAAGAACGCCGCAGATATCAAGATGGCCGTCGACGCCATCGAGCTCGCCTTCGAACGCAGCTTCATCACCACTTTCGCGATCGGCACCGGCGACTCGGATTTCACCCCGCTCGTCCACAAGCTGCGCGAGCTCGACAAACGCGTGATCGGCATCGGCGTCCAGTCCTCGACCTCGGCACTGCTACCACCGGCCTGCGACGAATTCCTGTTCTACGACCGCCTGCCCGGCGTCGAACCGACACAGGCGACCCGCCGCAGCAGAGGGCGCCCGCGCCCGCAGCCGGCCACACCCGAGCCGCCGGTCACACAGACCGCCCCAAACCCCGTCGCGGTGGTCGTCCCGACGCCCCCCGCCGAAGAGACGGCGGCAACAAACGAGGACCGCGACCTCGGCCCCCTCGTGGTGCGGACCCTCGCGGGTCTGCAGCGCCACGCCGAAGGTCCGGTGCTCGCCTCCCGCCTCAAACGCGCGATCCTGCGCAAAGACCCCACCTTCGACGAGGCCGACCACGGATTCCGAGGGTTCGGTGAGCTACTCCGCCACCTCGAGAGCGAGCACGTCGTCGAGCTCCGCACCGGCTCCGCGCAGGGCGATCCCGAGGTGACGTTCCCGGAGAACGAGTCGGCGGACGGCGAAGCCTTCAGACTGCTCGTCGACGTCGTCAACCAGCTCCAGGCCCCCGGATCACGCCCTCAGCTCAGCGGCCTCAAAGACCAGCTGCGCAAACGGCTGCCCGACTTCAGCGAGAAGCGCTACGGCTTCAACACGTTCTTATCATTCGCCAAGGCCGCTCGCGCGCGCAACCTCATCGCTATGGAATGGGACGAGGACACCGGCGACTATCTCCTGCACCTTCCCTGATGACGAGCCTCCGAAGCAACAAACGATGCTCTACCAGAGGATGCTTTGTCGACCTTCGCGGTGGCATCCTAAACACCGCAGCGGCAAATCGGCGACGGCCCGGATCCGGCCCCAGCGCCCTGCATCACCGCTGGCTCAGCCTGCCCACTAACGCGGCGGCCGCGGCCCCCTGCACGCTCAGCCTTTGCCGCTCCCGGCCAGACGCGCCATTGATCGCATCAACAGCCGAGGATCGTCCACGACCAGCGGCCCGACGACCTCGCCACCCGCCCCTGTCGGGTTCCATAAATCGGCCTAGGCCAGGCGCCGCAGTGCACCGCACGAACAGCACCGCCAAGTAGGGACTCCGGTCCTGACCGGTGTGAACGATCAGGATTGGGTGAGGCAGCGGCAGTGTCGGCGGCTGCGAGGAAGCAGATCGCGGTTGCTCGGCTTGTGCAGCCAGGCCGGCCTCGACGGGCAACGTCTCGCGGACTGATCGCGGGTTCCCGACGGCGGGACCAT
>JAODNO010000371.1 GCA_025465235.1 Pseudonocardia sp. | reverse complement strand
GGATGCGGGGCGGGGTAGGCGCCGGTGCCGTGCGCTCGGGGGAGCACGCGCCGCGGGCCGGAGGGCACGGTGTCCTGCTCCTCCTCGGGGGGTGCGGGCGGCACCGGCGGCGGAACGCGCGGGACCTCGAGCCGCGCCGCCACCCGGTGCAGCTCCGCGAGCATCGCCGCGGCGTCCGCCGGGCGTGCGGCGGGGTCGCGCCGGGTGGCGCGCAGCACGAGGGCGTCGAGCTCCGGAGGCACGTCCCCGGCGATCAGCGACGGCGCCGGCATGTCGGAGTTCACATGCCGGTACGCCACGGAGATGGCGGTGTCGCCGGTGTAGGGAGGCGACCCGGTGAGCAGCTCGTACAGCAGCACGCCCGCCGCGTAGACGTCGCTGCGGGGGTCCGCCGCGCCCGTCTCTACCTGCTCCGGGGAGAGGTAGGCGACTGTCCCCATGATCATGCCGGCGTGACTGGCCCCGGCGTGCGCAGCAGCGGTGACGAGCCCGAAGTCGGCGACCTTGACCTCACCGGTGCGGCTGATCAGCACATTCTCCGGCTTGACGTCGCGGTGTACGAGTCCCAGGCGGTGTGCCGCGGCCAGCCCGGCCAGCACCGGCTCCATGACGGCCACCGCGGCCGGGACACCCAGTGCGCCCCGGGCGCGCAGGACGTCGCGCAGCGTGCCACCTTCGACGAGCTCCATCACCAGGAACAGCACCGGACCATCGACGCCCATGTGGTCGCCCTGGTCGTGCACGTCGACGACGGCAGGGTGGTCGATCCGCGCGGCGGAACGGGCCTCGCGTTCGAACCGCGTGCGAAACGCGGGGTCGGCTGCGAGCCCGGGCTCCATCACCTTGATCGCGACCGGCCGGTCCAGCCGGATGTCGGTGCCCCGGTAGACGGTCGACATTCCGCCGCGGGCGAGCACGGGCCCAACCTGATAGCGCGCGTCGAGCAGCGCGGCCGGCGGGGCGTTCACGCGCAAGACGGTACCGCCCGACACGGATGGTGCCGGAGCAGCCGCTGCTGTGGCATCGTGTTTCCTCGTGAACGACGTGTTCGTGCTCTCCGAGGTCGTGGCGACGCTGCCCGTCGCGGAGGTCGCCGAGAGACTCAACCAGCCCGTGTCACGGGTACACCAACTGGTACGCGACGGCCACCTGCTGTCGTTCCGGCGCGAGGGTGAGGTTGTGGTCCCCGCCGACTTCCTCGGCGAGGACGACGCCGTCGTCAAGGGTCTGTCCGGCACGATCACCGTGCTGCGCGACGGCGGCTACTCCGACGTCGACATCCTGCGCTGGCTGTTCTCCGAGGACGACTCGCTGCCCGGCACACCGGTGGCGTCGCTGCGTGCCGGACGGCACCGAGAGGTCAAGCGCCGCGCCCAGGCGATGGCGTTCTGACCATCGGGCACGTGTCGGCCGCGTAAGGGTCAGGAGCGGGCGCGGGCGACGACGGCGCGCAACATCCCCGGCAGGGCGACGGCGGCGCGCGTGCGGTTCGACACCCTCACCCTGCGGTGGAGCACGTGGTAGTCGGCCGCCTCGATCTCGTCGAGGATCCCGCGGTAGAGGTTGAACGCGCAGGCGACGCAGGCCCGGGACACCGGTTCGAGCATGGCGATGCCCGGCGCGGCGCGGCGGTAGACCGCGCGGGTGTGTGCGACGAGGTGCGCGAGCGCCCGCCGTACCCGCCGGTCGGCCCTGCGGCTCCGCCGGCACCAGGTGAGCAGGTCGCGGTCGACCCCGAACGCGGCGAGCTCCTCGGCGGGCAGGTAGAGGCGGCCGCGGTCGAGGTCCTCCCCGACGTCGCGGAGGAAGTTCGTGATCTGGAAGGCGATGCCGAGGGCCGCGGCGGGCGGCTCGGCCTCGGCACGCGGCACGGTGGTGCCCAGGATCGGCAGCATCTGCAGCCCGATCACCGCGGCCGAGCCGTGAACGTAGACGCCGAGGTCGTCGAAGGTGGCGTAGCCGGTGACGTGGGTGTCCATCCGCATCGAGGCCATGAAGTCCGTGAAATGGCGGCCGTCGATGCCATAGCGCCGGGCGGTGTCGGCGAGGGCGGTGAGCACGGCGCTGTCGGTCGGGCGACCGGCGAGGCTGCGCTCCAGTTGCGCGGACAGCGCATCGAGCCGGGCGGCCTTCTCCGCGACGGAGCGGCGGTCACCGAGATCGTCGACGATCTCGTCGGCGTACCGGGCGAAGCCGTACAGGGCGTGCACGGCAGGCCGCCGCTCGCGGGGTAGCAGCCGGGTGGCCAGGATGTAGGTGCGGCCGTGCCGGGCGTTGAGCTCCCGGCAGTTGACGTAGGCGGCTCGCAACGCCGGGTCGGTGATCCCGGCGGCGTCGAGCTCAGCCCGGCCCTGGCCCGGCACCGGGGGAGGACGGCCCTGCAGCGGACGCAATGGCCGGTATCGGCGTCGCCTCGGCCGTCGGTTTGCGGGCCCGGGCATCGGCGGCGAGCCGGAGTGGGTCGGGCCGGAGCAGCGACACCGAGGCGAGGGCGGCCAGCAGCGCGCAGGCCGCGAGATAGGGCCAGTTGTAGAGGGCGTCCTCGCCGTTCGGGTAGTACACGATGACGAGCATCACCGAGGCGAAGACGATCCACGCGAGCCCCCGGGGCGACCAGGCGACCATCGCGAGGAGCGCCATGCCCCAGCTCACGTACCACGGGAGGGTGGCGGGCGACAGGACCGCAACGGCCAGGAGCACGATCCCGGCCCGGCGCACCGCATCCGGTCCGCCGTCCCGCGCCGCCCACCACTGCCGAGCAGCGATCCAGAGCAGCAGGGCCGCCCCGATGATGCGGGCGACGTTGATGAACGGCTGCTTCGGGAGGTTCGCCACCAGCCCGACGAGGGTGTGGAGGAGCTCCCCCACGCCGGTGGGGATCGACATCCAGTTCACGATCATCGACGGGGCGCTCAGCGCAGGCAGCCACCCGAGGTTGACCCGGGCCACCAGCGTGCAGAGCCCGAACACCACGGCGAACACGCCGATCCCGGCCGCCGTCGCCTTGGCGATGCGCGCGGTGCGCGAGCCCGAGAACTGTGCCGCCCACACCAGCACGAGGAACGGCAGCGCGATGCCGGCGCTCGCCTTCACGGCCATGGCTGCGGTGACGAGCGCGATCCCGCCGGCAGGCCGCCCGCGCAGCGCGACCAGCGCCCCGGCGGCGAGCAGCCCGACGACGAGCAGGTCGTTGTGCCCGCCGCCGACCATGTGGATGACCATCACGGGGTTGGCGACGGCGACCCACAAGGCCACGGGTACCCGCCCGCCGAGGCGACGGGTGAGCTCGGGCAGTGCCCAGACCAGCAGCAGCAGCCCCGGCAGCAGCGCGAGCCGCATGAGGATGACGCCGAGGATGATGTTGTTGCCGGTGGCCCAGGCCACCGACTTCGCGAGGAGGATGAAAAGGGGCCCGTAGGGCGCTGGGGTGTCCTGCCAGAAGTAGTGCACGTTGTCGGTGAAGATGCCCGGCATCGCCTCCGGCCCCACCGCGTACGGGTCGAACCCGGCGAGCGAGAGGCCGCCCTGCGCGAGGTAGCTGAAGATGTCGCGGGTGAACAGCGGGGGCGCCAGCAGCATGGGCGCGGTCCAGACAGCCGCGGTCGTGAGCACGGCCCGGCCGCCCACGCGGCGCGCGAGGACGTCGCGGCCCAGCTGGACCCACGCCCACACCATCAGCGCCACGCCCGTGTAGATGAGCACCGTGGCGAGCTCGCGGCCGTGTCCGTAGCGCCAGAAGCCGAGCGCGGAGTTGGTGAGCAGCGGGTCGCGGATCAGCACCCCGCCCGCTCCGAACCCGCCGACGACCATCATCAGCGCCCCGGCCAGCCCGATCAGGAGCGGTCGCCGCGGCGGGCTGCCCAGGCGGGTGCGCCACACCGAGCCGGACGCGGACCCGCCCGCGTCCGCCGGCTGGGCTGGGTCCGTCGACTCTCCACCGGGCGCCGGGCCGGCCTCTGCCGACGCTGGAACTGGCGCCGATGCGTGCTCCGCCGACGCTGCTCCTGGCAGCGCCTCGGGCAGCGCCGATCCGTCGACCGGTGATGGTGGCTTCATGACGCGATCCATGCTCGCATGACCCGTGTCAGCCGCCTGTGGGTACCCTGCGCGCCCGCGTGGCGGGCCCTGTGATGCGTCGTGCGGCAAGCCGTCCGGAGATCAGCACCGGCGGAATGCCGACGCCGGGGGTGGTGCCGCAGCCGGCCAGCACGACATTCTCCAGGCCGCGGACGAGGTTCCGCGGCCGGAACGGTCCGGTCTGGAACAGGGTGTGCGCGAGGGAGAACGGGGTGCCCGCGGCGAGCCCGTCGGCGGCCCAGTCGGACGGCGTCACCAGGCGGGACACCTCGATGTCACCGGTCAGTCCGCCCAGGCCGGGGTGGCCGCGGGCCTCGAGGACGCCGAGCAGCTCGTCCCGGTACGCGGGGCCGATGCGGGCCCAGTCCACCGTGCTGCGGTCGGTGTTGGGGCACGGGGCGAGCACGAACAGGAGGTCGGAGCCCGCAGGGGCGAGCCCGGGGTCGGTCGCGGTCGGGCGGGTGACCAGCAGCGAAGGGTCGCTCATCAGGCGGCCCTCGTCGATGATCTCGCGGAAGGTGCGCCGCCACGCCGACCCGAAGGAGATCGTGTGGTGCGCGAGCTCGGGTCGCGTGCGGGCGAGTCCGGCGTGGAGCACGACCGCGCTCGGAGAGTGGTGCAGGGGTACGGCACGGCGTGGGCTGCGGCCGACGAGCCGGCGCACGACCGGAAGATCCGGTGTCAGCACGACCGCGTCGCAGGGGAGCCGTTCAGTGTCGCCACCCGGGACGTTCGCATCCATATGCCGGACGGCAGTCACCCGCCCGCCGCTGCGCGCCAGGCCGGTCGCGGTGCGCCCGTACCGGATCTCCGCGCCTGCGGCGACCGCGGCGTCGGCGAGCGCCTGCCCCACCTGCCGCATGCCGCCCATGGGGAAGAAGACACCCCCGATCGTGTCCATGTAGGCGATGACGCCGTACGCGCCGAGAGCGACATGCGGTGGCACACCCGCGTACAGCGCCTGGAACGAGAAGATCCGCTGCAGCCGCTCGTCGGGGAGCAGCCGCGCCACCCGCGGGCCGAGCCGTCCGAATCCGCCGAGCGCAGCGAGCCGGACGAGGTCGGGGCCGATCAGGTCGAGCGGCGAGTCCAGGTTGGCGCCGATGAAGGAGTCGATCTCGGCGCGGTAGAGCCGCGTGAGCCACTCGCGCGTGCGCCGGTAGCCCGCCGCGGCCGCGGGGCCGCACACCCGCCGGACCTCGGCCTCCATCGCCACGCCGTCGGTGTGGACGTCGATCGTGGAGCCGTCGGCGAAGTGGGTGCGGTAGGCGGGGTCGAGCTCGACGAGGTCGAGGCGCTCCTCGAGCTTCTCGCCCACGGCGCCGAACGCCTCGTCGAGCAGGTCCGGCATGGTGAGCACGGTGGGGCCGGTGTCCACCTGGTAAATGCCGCGCTCCGTGTGCAGGTCGAGCCGTCCTGCGCGCCCTCCGGGATGCTCTGCGCGCTCGATGAGCGTGACGCGGCGACCGGCCCCCAGCAGGTGCAGGGCGGCGCTCAGTCCGGACAGGCCCGCGCCGACCACGACGACGTGATCGGTCGGTCCGGGGACCCTCTGGGTCAACTCCTCCTCCGCGTGGCCAGGGTGGCCAGCTGGACCAGCTCGGAGGCTGCCGGCTCGTCGATCTCGACGGCCGACAGCGCATCGAGCGCGGAACCGGTGAGGGCCGCGATGCGGTGCTCCATCGCCTGGACGGCCCCGAGGTCGGTGAGGAGATCGCGGATCCGGGCCACCCCGGCGGCGTCGAGGTCGGCATCACCGACGGCGGCGGTGATCGCCTCCCGCGCCGTCGTGCGCCCCTGCTCCTCCGCCCGCTCGACCGCGAACGCCAGCAGCAGCGTGCGCTTGCCCTCGCGCAGGTCGTCGCCGGCAGGCTTGCCGGTGACGGCCGGGTCGCCGAAGACGCCCAGCAGGTCGTCGCGGAGCTGGAACGCCACGCCGATGTCGGCCCCGAAGCGCCGGTACGCGGCGATCAGCTCCGGCCCGGCGTCGGCGATCGCCGCACCGAGGTGCAACGGGCGTTCAACGGTGTATGCGGCGGTCTTGTAGCGGTCGATCTGCAACGCGGCGCGCGTCGTGGTGTCGCCGGTGGCCTGGTGCAGCACGTCGAGGTACTGCCCGCCGAGCATCTCCGTGCGCATCGCCTGCCATGGAGGGGCCGCCCTGACGAGCGCGGGCGGTGGGAGGCCCGCCGCCCGCAGCATGTCATCGGCCCACGCCAGTGCCAGGTCGCCCAGCAGGATCGCGGCGGCTGCGCCGAACCGGGCGGGCTGCCCGCGCCATCGGGCGGTGGCGTGCCTGCGGGCGAACTCGACGTGCACCGTCGGGCGGCCCCGCCGGGTGGCGGAGGCGTCTATCAGGTCGTCGTGGATCAGCGCGCAGGCCTGGATCAGCTCGAGCGCGCTGATCGCGCGCAGCACAGCCACCGACTCGGCCGCGTCGACCGCTCCACCCGCACCCCGCCAGCCCCACCACGCGAACGTGGGCCGGATGCGTTTTCCCCCGTTGAGGACGAACGCGACGAGCGCATCGGTGGCCTCGGCGAACGCGGGGTCGATGGCTCTCGAGTCGGCCGTGCGCGACCGCAGGAATGCGGCGAGCTCGGTCTCGACAGCGGCGGTGAGGCCGCCGTCGTCGGGCCGGCGGTAGGCGGCTGTCGCGTGCGCGCCGGAGCGCTCGTGGCCCGTGTGGGCCGCTTCCACGTGGGTCATCGGGAGCACCGTGTCAGGTGGGGGCGGATCGCACCGCGGCATCGGGGAAGCAGATGTGCTGGTGAGCGGGGCACGGGTGGAGGGTAGCGGCGGGGGCACACTCCGGCGCGCTGACGGCACGGCCGGTCGTACGCTGCACCCGTGAAGGTCACCCAACGGATCAGCGGCGACCGTCCCGTGTTCTCGGTGGAGTTCTTCCCGCCGAAGGACGAGGTGGGCGAGGTGGAGCTGTGGCGGGCCGTGCGCCGGCTGGAGCCGCTCGACCCGGCGTTCGTCTCGGTGACGTACGGCGCGGGCGGCTCCAACCGGGACCGGACCATCCGGACCACGGCCCGCATCGCCACGGACACCACGCTCGTGCCGATGGCCCACCTCACCGCGGTGTCGCACTCGGTGGCCGAGCTGCGCCAGGTGATCGGTGCCTACGCCGCCGCCGGGATCTCCAACATCCTCGCGGTACGCGGTGACCCCCCGGGCGACCCGCTGGGTGAGTGGGTCCCCCATCCCGAGGGGCTCACCTACGCGGACGAGCTGGTCTCGCTGGCGCGTCGGCTCGGCGACTTCTGCGTGGGAGTTGCGGCGTTCCCCTACGGCCACCCGCGGTCGCCGGACGCCGAGTTCGACCTCGCGCGGCTGCTGGCGAAGATCCGGGCTGGTGCCGACTTCGCGATCAGCCAGCTGTTCCTGGAGCCCGAGGGCTTCCTCCGGCTGCGTGACCGGCTGGCGGCTGCAGGCACCGACGTCCCGCTGCTCCCCGGCATCATGCCGCTGACCACGGTGCGCACCCTGCACCGCGGGCCGGAGCTCTCCGGGGCGCCGCTCCCCCCGGCCCTGGTCGAGCGCCTCCAGCCCTACTCCGACGACCCGGCGGCCTTCCGCGCAGCGGGCATGGACGTGACGGCCGAGATGTGCGCCCGCCTCCTCGACGAGGGCGTGCGCGGCTTGCACTTCTACACGCTGAACCGCTCCACGGCCACGGTGGAGCTGGTGCGGCGGCTCGGGCTGGCTGCCCGGCGGCACACGCCCGCCGTCAGCGCCCCGGGCTGACGGGCGGGTTGCGGGTTCGGCGGGCCAGGAACACCACGGCCGCCGCCGCCAGCGCGACCACGATGCCGAGGAGCAGCGTCCAGTTCACCGCAGAGGGCGCGTTGGGGTCGTCATAGGAGACCACTGCGTTGATGTCACCGACTTGGCCCGGAGTGAACGTCCAGCTCACGGTGCTGGGGTCGGCGTCGCCGTTGGAGGCCAGCACCTGGCCGGGGAAGCCGATCTTGAGCTGGAAGTCGGCCTTGTCGACTGACACGGTGGTGAGGTCGACGGCACCGCTGACGAGAACCCGGTTGCCGGCCCTGCGCAGCTCGAACCGCACCGGGTTGGAGGCCGGGGCCGCCACCCGGCTCAGGGTCGCGACCTCCGCGAAGGTGAGCCCGGAGAAGCGCAGCACGGACCCCGTATAGCCGTCCTGGCGGTACGGCGACACGTCGACGCTGGACTCCAGTTCCGGTGGCACGGTGACCGCTGGTCCCCTGTCGTCGGGGCCCTTCTCCGGGGTGGCGAGGACGATCTCCCCGGTGACCGTGTCGTCGGGCTGCACGGCGAGAGCCGTGCGCACGCGCGCGCACCCGCCCAGCGCGGTGCCGGCCACGAGCAGGATGAGCAGCAGCAGCGGGAGGACGCGGCGGCGGGAGGCGGTCGGCGTCGTCGGCACGCCGGACATCGTGCCATCCGGCCCCGACGGCGCCGGGCAGCCCTGTCGGCGCGCCGCTATGGCGCCGCCGCCAGCGGGAGCTCGCGACCGAGCACCGCGAAGGGGCGGGAGTCCCCGGTGAACCGGTGGTTGCGCAGGACGTCGCGGAACCCGGTGCGCCGGTAGAGCCGCCACGCCCGGCCGGGCTGCTGTGCGCCGTACTCGGGTGTGGACAGCAGCACCCGCGGTCGGTCGGTGCCGTCGAGGAGTGCTCTCAACAGGCCCTCCCCGAGCCCATGCCCCTGCGCGTCCGGGCGGACGTGGAGCTCCGTGAGCTCGAAGTAGTCGCGGATCCACCCCTGGGCTTCCGGACCGGCAGCGCTCAGGCCGCGGCGCACCTCCTCGAACCACCACTGGCCGGGTCCGCCCGTGTAGCCGTAGGCGATGCCGAGCAACGTGCCGGCCGCGTCGATCCACCCGACCGCGCGCCACCCGGGCCTGCGGGTGTGGTCGAGCCAGAGGGTGCGACGGTGCCGTGCGGTGCTGGTGGGGTAGCCCATGGCGCTCACGTACACGTGCAGCGCCTCCGTCAGCCGGTCGGCGAGATCGCCCGGACCGAGCTGGACCAGCTGGCGTGCCGGAGCCCTCGTCACCCGACCATCACACCATGCGGGCGGTGTGCACGCCGCTCCGGTGCAAGCCTGACTTGACGAGGGCGTGCCGGGGCGTTCTACTGGAGACAGATCGAACATGTGTTCGATCACGGAGCTCCGGTGGTGGGGCGGGGGAAGCGCCCCGCCACCGGGCGCGCCGGTGCGGATCGGGGAGGAGCGAATTCGCATGAGTGCCTTCGGTCGGATGTTCGGATCGCGCCAGCCGACCCCGATCCAGGTGCGGTGGCAGGACGGCGAGCCGATCGAGTTCCAGCGCCGTCCCGTTCGGCGGGGGCCGCGCTACCTCGTCACCGGCATCCGGGAGCGCTGGATCGAGGAGTCGCCGTGGCCGTTCCCGTCGCCGATGCCGGTCGGTGGCGATCGGCTGCGGTGCTGGCGGGTGGTGGCGCGCTCCGCGGGGGAGCCGGAGGCGCCGGCGCGGGAGTTCGTGCTGCGGATGCGCGCCGGACCAGGCGTGTGGGACCTGGTGCGGGTTGCGGAACGAGAGTCTCCAGGAGGCGACGATGACCATCACTACTGAGCGGGTGCCATATCCGAGGGCACCGATGCGCCCGGCTGCGCCCACCTCACGAGCCGCTCTGGGGCTGCTGCGGCAGGCCGCCGACGGCCTTGCCGAAGCCCATCGCACGGAAGCGCCACTGCTCCGCTACCCGGCGGCCTATCTGGCCGCGCTCCGGGCCGCAGCAGCGGTGCTCGCGGTCCACGCCCGCCCGCAACCGCGGCGCGGGTCCACGCGCAACGTCTGGCACCTGCTCGCCGAGGTTGCTCCCGAGCTGCGGGAGTGGGCGGCGTTCTTCGCCTCGTGCTCCGACACGAGGGCGGCGGCAGAGGCGGGCATCGCCCGGCTGGTCGGACGCCGCGATGCCGACGACCTGCTGCGGCAGGCCGAGCAGTTCGTGGGGATCGTCGGGGCGTCGGTACCGCTGCGGTGACGGTGCCCGTCCGCCGGACGACGGGGGTCGTCGGCGTGCGACGGTCAGCGCGTGGCGGGCGGCGCCGTCGTCGCTCCGGCCACGCGCTGCGTTCGCTCGCTGCGCAGCACCCGGCCCAGGAGCAGCGTGAACACAGCAGACGCTTCCCGTGCTCCCGGGGTGTCCCACCGTTGGATGGGCATGCAGGCGCCTTGCGCCTGCTGGATCGCCGAGCGGTCCGGAAGCACCCCGGTGAACACCAGCGGACCGAACAGCTCGCGCAGCTCGTGGATCCGGAACTCGTGCTCGGTGTTGCGCGGACGCACCCGGTTGATGAGCACGCCGAGTGGCTGCAGGTCGCGGTTGCCGCGCTGCCGCTCGGTCTGGATCGCGTCGAACGCGCGCTGCACGCCCGACACGGCGAAGATCGTGGGGTCGGTCACGAGCACGGCCCGGTGCGCCGCGGCCAGAGCGCTGCGTGTGAGCTGTCCGAGCGACGGCGGGCAGTCGATGATCACCAGCCGGTAGGGCTCGTCGTGGGCGCGCCCGTCACCGGGGCTGCCGTTCGTCGCTGCCTGCCCGTTGGACTCAGCCCGACGCGCCGGCTCCTCGAGCTGTTCCAGGTCGTCGAGCTGCTCCAGCGCCCGGGCCAACCGGATCAGCTGCTCCGGACCGGGGTCGGGGTGGTTGTGCCGCTCGGTCTGCTCGGCGCCCACCAGCACGTCGAGACCGTCGCCCCAGCCGCTGGGAGCGATCGCGCGTCGCACCACCGACGGGCGCGGGTCGTCGAGCACGTCGGCCACCGTGGCGGTGGTGGCACCCACGTCCAGCGCGATCGTGGAGTTGGCCTGCGGATCGAGGTCCACCACCAGGGCGCGCACCCCGTGGTGCAGCGCCGCTCCGGCCAATCCGAGCGCCACGGTCGTCTTACCCACCCCACCCTTGAGGCTCAACGTGGCGACGACCTGCACGCGATCAACCTACCCTTCCTCGGAGCGCACTAGTCTGCCGTTGTGAGGCTCGGATGGTGAGCGGTGCGACGGCGGACACAGCCGGTGCGGTGGGCGGGGGCTCGGTGCACCGGGCACTGGTCGCCGAGGTAGCCAGGGTGCGCGCCGTGCGGCCGGACCGTCCGCCCCGCGTGCTCGATGTCGGAGGTGGCAGCGGAGCGTGGGCGGTGCCGCTCGCGCGGTGGGGATGCGCGGTGACCGTCGTGGACAACAGCCCCAACGCGCTCGCCGCCCTGCAAAGACGGGCGCGTGAGGCAGGGGTGCACGATCTGGTCACGTCCCTGCAGGGCGATGTCGACGCGCTCGCCGATGTCGTCCCCGCGGGCGGAGCCGACCTCGTGCTCGGGCACGGGCTGCTGGAGGTCGTCGACGACGCCGCGGCGGCCGTGTCGGCGCTGACGACTGCCGCGGCGGCGGGTGGAGCGGTGTCGGTGCTCGTCGTCGGCCGATTCGCCGCGGTGCTGGCGCGCACCCTCAGCGGCAAGCTCGCCGAGGCGCGAGCCGTGCTCACCGATCCACACGGCCGGTTCGGTACTGACGACGCGCTGCGCAGGCGGCTCGACGCGGCGACCCTGCGCTCACTACTCGAGGACGCCGGGGCCCTGCGGGTCGAGGTGCTGCAGGGCGACGGGGTGCTCGAGGGGTGGGTGCCCAGCGCGGTGCGCGACGGCGGCCCGGCGGCCGCGCGAGCCGTTGCCG
>JAODNO010000687.1 GCA_025465235.1 Pseudonocardia sp. | reverse complement strand
ACCCCGACCGTGTCGAACGCGAGTTCAGGCGCCGAGTCGGCGATCTCAGACGCCGCGGTCGTCCACAAGGGTGAACGGTGACTGCATCGCGGGGCAACAGATGGGAAATGGACGTCAACGCTGTTGGAACTCCGGAAGGCAGCGTTCGTGTTCATCTCACGACGATCTTCGGCCGCAACGCCTCGGGGCGCCCCCGCCGCCCACGGCTACCGATCCCCCCTTGCTCCCTCCGTTCCGTTGCACGTCTTCCCCCCCGGGACAGCTCGTGCGCCGGAGCGGTCACTGGTGGTGGTCATCGATGACCGAGCTCGGCTTCGTCGCCGAGCAGCGGGGGCCAGGGACCCCGCACCTCGTCGGATGTGAGCCGGGCGCCGCGTGCATGCTCGGCGGCGAAGCCACCTCACCCAGCAGCCGTCGGCGTGCACCGCCGGCCGACCCAGCACGGTCCGCTCGGGAGCGCTCAGGAGCTCCCAGCTCCAGTCGACCACCGCCAGCAGGGGCTGCTGGTGCGGCGGGGCACCGCGGTCCCCTCGACCCTGGAGCGGCGCTGGCCGCGCGGGACAACGGTGAGAACACCCTGATCTGCCCCGTCATTCGCGGGGAGGGCCAGCACCCTTTCCGCGAGGGCGTCGCAGCCACCTCGAGCTGACCCGGACCACCTTGTTCCGCAGCGGCGCCATCGCGCTCAACTACCGGCCTGTGAGCACGGAGGCCAGCACTCTGCATATCGAGAGTTAACATGGAGGAAATCAAGTCTCGACCGAACCTTTAATGTTCAGGTTCACAGTCGATCGGGCCACCGGACATCGTGAGAACGCGTATCGTGGCAGCCCGCAATGTGTAGAGAATTACTAGTCCATTCGGTTGGTCCGTCCGGGGATCGGGATCTTCAGCCGCCGCCGGGCCGTTCTCTGATTAGAACGCAGCAGAGCGTTCAGAAATCGAATGGAAGGATCTCATCATGGCTGCAGGCAAGATGGCTTTCGGTGGCAAGAACCGGGGCGACAACAACCACGGCGGGTACCGCGGGGGCCATGGCGGGGACTCGGGTCGCGGCGGCTACCGGGGCAACAACAACCACGGCGGGTACCGCAACAGCCGGCACGGCCGGTAACACGGGTCGGGTGGCCTCGCTTCCTGTGGGCGAGGCCACCCCGCCGGCCCTGGGACACGGCACCGGGCCCACCTCTGAGCGAGATGGGCCCGGTGGATGGAACGAAGTGTCAGCGCCGTACGGAACGACGTCCGTAGAGGTTCGACACGAGGACGACACCGATCGCGGCGACGATGACCTGCACGAGCAGTTCGAGCCAGTCGATGCCGCGGGTGGCGGTCGGGATGCCGACCGCGCGGGCGATGAAGGTGCCGATGAACGCGGCCACGATGCCGACCACGATCGTGACCCAGATGGGGATGGGCTGCCGGCCGGGAACGACCAGGCGGCCCAGCGCTCCGATGATCGCCCCGATGACGATCGCGGTGATGATGCCGGTGACGGTCACAGTTACTCCAGCGTACGGAGGGCCGATGGTTCGGCCCGCTGTGGGAGTTGTTCCCGTTCGAGGCTCGGCGGAACCCGATATCTCTCTCTGTAACCGATTCGACACCGTCTTGTGCTGACCGGCGTAGCGAAGGTAGCCAGATGGAGGAGCCGGATACGCGGATCGGCGGCCCCCGATCTCCAGCGTCCTGCCGGGCCCACGTCCTACTGCGGGGGCGCGGAAGCCGCCGCGAAGGGGACCTTGGTCCAGGAGAGCACCTTCGGGTCGGATGGGTTGATCGTGACGCGCAGGTAGTCGTTCACACCCGTTGAGCCGTCGACGGTGACACGGGTCAGGCTGGGCGCGGGTGTCGTGATGTCATAGAAGCTCAACCAGGTCGACCCTGGCGCCAGGGGATTGTCGGCGTTGTAGACGTGGCTGTCGCCGTTGAAGAGGTACACCGGGCCGTCGAAGGTGGCTGAGCGACGGGCGATGGTCCGGACGATCTCCTGGAAGCTCGAGTAGTTGGTGAGGCTCGGGTTGGGCACGGTCGGGTCGAACATGTCGGCCTGCATGAGCAGGACGACGGCACGCTGCCCACGAGCCGAGTCGAACGTCTCGTTGATCAGATCGAGGGTCGCCACGCTCCGCTGTTGCACCTGGGCGGTCTGCTCGGGGGTCGGGGCGGTCTGCCCGGTCCAGGGTGCGAGGCTGTTGTTGCTGCCGACTACGTGCAAGGCGGCGAACGCGACGCCCGCGCGTTGGTAGGAGACGTTCTCCGGCAGCCCGCGGTCGGCCTGCGACTGGACGGCGACGCTGTGCTCGCCGAGTGTCTTTCCTGGCTTGGGGAAGAAGACATGACGCACGGCCTGCAGTCGCTCGAGCGGGTGTAGCCGCCGTTGTTGGGGCGGTGACAGTCCGTCCACTCGTTGTCGCCCGGTGTGTAGACCAGCGGGTCGACGAAGCGGTCGAACTGGGCCCGGACGGTGGCGAAGTAGGCGTCGCTACAGACCGAGGAACCGTCCTTGATGTCCCCGAGGTGATCGACGAGTTGGACGCCGGAGTCGGCGTTGATCTGATCGACAACGCTCGGGAACCGGGCGATCTGCGAGGCGCCGTAGGGGATGTCGCCGATGACCGCGAAGCCGAAGCCGGCCTGGCGCGGCGGCTGGGCGGC
>JAODNO010000333.1 GCA_025465235.1 Pseudonocardia sp. | reverse complement strand
CTTGCCACCGCCGATCACCAGCAGGTCGACGTCCTCGATAGGGGTCCTCACCAGATTCCTCCTGGATACGGGTGCCGGGCGGGCGCACCTGTCGCCGCCCCGACACCGCGGCCGCTGGTCAGGCGGTGCGGACCTCGGCGCTGAGCATCCAGGCCTGCTTCTCCAGGTCCTCCAGGATGGCGTGCAGTAGATCGGCGGATGTGGGGTCCTCGGCGTCGACGTCGTCGTGCACGGTCCGCAACGTCGCGGCGGCGGCGTACAGCCGGGCGGTCACCGCACGCACCACGTCGGCAGTGTCCTGCTCCCCCGAGGGGAAGGCCGGCAGGCTGGTCGTGGCGGCAACAGTGTCGGAGCCGCCGTCCGGCCTGCCGCGCACTGCTCGCATCCGCTCGGCGATGGTGTCGCTGGCCTGTCGAGCTACGTCGACGATCTCATCCAACTGCAGGTGCAGGTCCCGGAAGTTCGGGCCCACAACGTTCCAGTGCGCCTGCTTACCCTGCAGGTGCAGCTCGATCAGGTCCACGAGCACGCGCTGCAGGTGGTCGACCAGCGCGGCCGAACCCACGAACCCACGGGCGTCCTGCTCGGCCCGGCGGTTGGTGGCGACGTGGGCGGTGGTAGTCATGGCGGTTGCCTTCCTTTGAGTCGTCGTCGCTCGATCCAGCCCCCGGGTGGGCACCCCGGGGCTGTTGGGTCGTGCGCGGCCTCACTGCGGCCAGTCGAAACCCTCGATCACGCGCGGGAACAGGCACCGATGACCACAACTCGGGCCACAGACGGGCTGCCAGCCGAGCTGTGAGCCACCGCTCCAGCATCACCGCGACGCGCTGCTAGCCTTCACGGCCACCTTCACACCCACACTCCCGCTGGCCTGGAACCCTGAGTACCGGGTAGCCGGAAGAGGGGGACGGAGGCCGCCGCCCGCGCCCCTCGACCGGCTGGTTCGACGGGATGGAGCTGCCGCGCCTCCGTACGCCGGCGCAGACACCCGGCACTCCGCATCGGCGACGCAAGGTTCCGCATCGTCAGCTCTTCGCCTCACCCGCACGACGGCGACGATCGATCGACGCGCCGACCGACCGGAGCCACATCGACTCGCCAGTTCAGCAGCGGTGGGCGCCAGGGGATCGAACCCTGAACCGGCGGATCTAAAGGTGACGGTGTTCCGCCGGACACGCCAACCCGCCCGAGCGCAGCCGTTACTCGACCGCGTCCGAATGGTGGACGCCATCTCCAAATTCGTTTCGATTCAACGTCTGACACTCCGGCCGCTCTGTGCTCCGGCACGCGAACGGCTGATCGGGCTACCCTCCCCGCCATGCTGCCCTTCGTGTACCGGCTGATCGGACCGCGGCCGACGTTCGCCGTCGATATGAACGACGACGAACGCGAGACGATGACCAAGCACGCCGCCTACTGGGGCCAGCTCATGGTGGAAGGCCGGGTCGTGGCGTTCGGGCCGGTCGACGACCCCGGGGGGAGCTACGGGTTGGGAATCGTCCTCGCCGACGACATGTCCGAGGTCGAGGCGCTGCGCGACGGCGATCCCGCCGTTACCTCGCCGCATGGTCTGCGTGTCGAGATCGCCCCGATGTTCCGTCTGCTCACGCCGAGCGGGACGTACGGCTGAGCGGCACGCCAGCGGTGTCGCGGGCGGTCCTCACCCGACCAACGGTGTGGCTTCTGTGGAGTCCGTCGCGCGCTGCGGAGAGTGGGCGGACCGCGGCCGGGCTATGCATCGTCGACGCGATGGTCGGACCGCACTTGGAGCGGCATCCGGCGTCGGGCACGGTCCTGCCTCGGCTACTGCTGGGCGTGCGACCCGGTAGCGACCTGGGAGAACTCGGATCATCCAAGATCGCTCGTCGGCGGGTCACAAACCACCGAATATGGCACGCATAGGCTGTGGACATCTGTTCGTTTTCGGCCGGCCGAGACCTGCCGCCTGCGCCTCGCGCGTCGGTCAAGGACCTCCTGGGCTGCGCTTCGCCGGCGCGGTCTTGGGGGCGCTGAGTGCTCGGACGAGACAGCCGAGGCAAGTGCTCCACCCCTCCAGATGGGCCGGCTGCTCGCTGGGTGGGAGGTCGTGGTGGACGAGTTCGACGATCGTGTCGGGACCGTCGGGCCTGAGCAGGATCTCTATGGTGGTGGATCCGGCCGGGATCACCTCGCTGCCGGGGACGCCCCAGGTGAACACGACCCGGGTCGGTGGCTCGACCGACAAGAACCGTCCTCGCACCGCCGCGGTCTCGACGTCCAGCGCGAACACGCCACCGGGTTCGGGATCGAGATCGGCCCAGTGACCGATCCACCGGATCATCAGCGCGGGGTCGACGAGGTAGGGGAACACGGTTGCCGGCGGTGCGGCGATCCGGACGGACGCGGTCAGGGGCTCCGGGATGGTCATGATGGCGGATGGTCTCCCGCGGAGGTCTGGTCGTGCTCGACGATGTGTTTGAGCCGTTGCAGGGCGCTGGGCCACAGGTCGGCGAGAACCTCGCGAACCGGGTCGAGGGCTTGCGGGTCGAGGGTGTAGAGCCGCTTGGTGCCCTCGCGCCGCTCACGGAGCAGGCCGGCACGGTGCAGTACCTGCAGGTGGTGGCTGACGCCCTGCTGGGTGACCGCGAACTGCCGGGCGATCTCACCGGCCGGTAGCTCACCGCCACGCACCAGTCTCAGGATCCGGCGGCGCTGCGGATCTGCGAGTGCCCGCAGCACGACATCAGTCACCGCCCCGATGTCGTCGCCGGCCGCCGATCCGTGCACGGCGCTCACGGTATGCGGATGCGTGCCCGAGCCCGATGTCGCCATCCGCGCCGTCCGCGTCCGACGTCGCCGGTAGCGACGCTCACCGGCTGCTCGTGGTTTCCCGGCGCTGACGGTTCCGGGTCTCGCGCCGATCAACGTCGGCGTCCGAGCCCCTGGGGCGTCCCTCGCCGGTCTCGACGAAGTCGCGCAGGCTCGGGATGAAGTGATCCCACCCGTTCTTGCAGTCCTGGAAGCACTCCAGTTGCGGGGTCAGTCCTCGGTGGCGGAACAGCAGATCGCACCCGCCCCCCGGGCGGGGAGTCAGCTCGAACATGATCGTGGTGCCGTTCCAGTCCGGGAGGCGGCTGTACTCCACACACGTCCACTGCACCAGCGATCCCGGCTGCGCTATGTCGACACGCAGGACCAGTGGCACATCGTCGCCGAAGGTAAACCGCAGCTCTCCCCCGGCGGCTCCATCACCGATCACGGTCGTCCACCAGCCCGCGAGCCCGTTGGGCGCGGTCAGGGCGGCGAAGACGGCCTCCGGCGCGGCGCCGATGGCCACCCGGGCTTCGTAGTCCTGCGCCGCCGATCCCTCGGTTGGCGCAGTCGCGATGTTCGTCATGCTGGCCCTCTTCCAGGTCCGGTGCATCAACCCGGCTCTCATCGACAAGCAATCGCTTGTACAAGCGCGCTGCTGTTAAGCTAGGCCATCGCCCGGCTCGTGTCGAGCGGCACTCGATCGCTAGGACTCGACGCCCGAGTCGACGACGTTGCCGAGCAGGTGGTGGGTGAGTGCGATCGGTCGGGCGCTGCCGGAATCAGCGGCTCTCATCGACTCCGACCGAGCAGGGCGTCCGAAGCGGGACTGACCCGCGGCGTGCGCTATCGCGGGTCGTCCCCGTGGCCGTCGTGTCGTTGCGCGGCCTCGGCCAGGTAAGAAAACGAGATGGGCCGGCGGTCAGCGCTCGCCTTGCCTGCGGTCAAGCGCCTGCCGTGCGTTGTTCTGCACGCGCCGCAGCAGGGCCGTGAGCGTGCTTCGTTCCTCGGGTGAAAGGTCGGCACAAACTTCTTCCTCGACTTGTTCCTGGATCGGCCACAGCGCGGCGAGAGCTTGTTCGCCCTTCAGCGTGACCGCGCTGGCGCGGCCCTCATCAGCGACGATGAGCCACCCACGATCCCGTAACGGGGCGAGTAGTTCCTCAAGCTCCGCCGGGCCGACTCCCAGATCACCGTGTAATTCGGCAAGCGGTGTGCAGCGCTCCGCGGCGACGACCATCAACGCGATCACCTGAGCACTGGACAGTCCCTCGGCATCACGCATGGCCTCGTCGAGCAACTCCCTGACGAAGCGGCCGGTCAGGGAGATCTCCCGGCCGAGCGTGCCCCGGATTCGGTCGGTCAGCATGGCCAGCACCATTCTCGTACGTAGTTCGTACAGGCTGATTCCGGTGGCGACACCGACGTTGAGCGACTCGACCGACCCGGCCATCGGAATCCGCACAGCTAGGTCCGCCGCGGCCTCAGTGTCCGCGCTGACACCATCAGTCTCGTTGCCGACCACGAGCGCGACGCGGCGGCCCTGCACCGAGGCCAGTGCTTGGATACCGCGACCCCGCGGGCTCGTGACCACTACCTGAAACCCGGCGTCATGCAGCGCCCGTAAGGCCGCGCAAGGCGAGGAAAACCTGCGTACCCGAGTCGCTAGGACAGCACCCCGTGACGCGTCGAGGACCCTGCGAGAGCTCACGTCTGTGACGACGTCGGTCAGCACAACGTCGGTCGCTCCCAACGCCCGAGCGCTGCGCAGGATCGTGCCGAGGTTGCCGGGGTCCTCGATGTTCTCGCACACCACCGCGAAATCACCCCACGCCTGCTCAGGGCCAGGCTCGTCCGGCAACGCCGCCATCGCCAACCAGCTGACGGGGCGGGAACCTCCCGAAAGCTGCCGCAACACGCCGGCACCTACCCGCACCACCGGAACCCCGGACCCGCCTAGTTCGTTCGTGAGTTCCTCGTCTTGAGGAGCACCAGCACTATCGGCCCGCAACGCGACGCGGATCGGCGCGCCGGCGTTCAGGGCCTGCCCGACGAGGGAGCGACCCTCAAGGACACACAGCCCCGCGGCGCGGCGCGCCGCCGCGGAGGAGAGGACGCGCAACTGCGCCACCCGTGGATCTTTGATCGAGTCAACGACCTCAGCAGGGCTGTCCGACACGCCGTGATCTTAAGCGCCTGGGCTGACCGGGTCAGACCTTCGGTGATCGCGGCGGGCCAGGCGGGTGCGCCCCACCGGTGGATCTGGCCCACTTTCCGTGATCGAGTCGGCGCCGACGGGTCATGCGGCGAGGAGGATTCGCTTGCGTAGCAGGTCGAACTTGGCGCGGCCGTACATCTGTCTCTTGATCATTTTGATGCGGTTGACGTTGCCCTCGACCGCTCCGGAGCTGTAGGTCAGGGTCAGTCCGTTGAGGACGGCAGCATGGTCGCGGCGCAGTCCGGTGACGAACCGCTGCAGGTGCGGCAGGTCGCACGCGAACCAACAGCCCATCACCGTGCCGGACGTCGCCCCCCGCAGACTGCGACGTACCCACATCCTCGGTGGCCTCATCAACGAGCACCGGTACGCGGCTTGACGTGCTGCGATGACTTTTCGAGCGGCACAGCGGAGGCGACACATCCCGTGATCGCGCGGCCACCTGGACGCCAGGCAGGCATGGGGCGTGGCCGTGGCGGGCTGGCCTCCGCGCGGTGACGAACGCCTGCTGACGGTCCTACGGCTTGCGCCCGACCGCGCCGGCAATGCAGTACTGCACCGACGCCATCGGTTTGACGCGTGGCCCGTCGGGCCACCAGTCCGAGCAGCGCACCAGCCCTGGTTCGACCAGCTCCAGGCCCGGCAGCATGCTTTCGATCTGCGCGCGGGTGCGGAAGCTGCCGCTGCCCATCGGGCTGTGGATGAAGATCTCTTCCATTTTCCGCGCGAGCGCGCTGTGCTCCGTGGTCTCGGGGTCGAAGAAGTGGCTCAAGGCGACGTAGGAGCCTGACGGCAACGCGTCAATGTACTCTTTCATGATTTCTGCATAACGGTCGCCTGTGTAGTGGTGCATCGTGCCGCACTGGTAGAGCGCGATCGGCTCGGAGAAGTCGAGATGCTTGCGCACGACCTCGTTCTCCAGCACCTTGCTGGGCTCGAAGATGTCGGCCCCGATTAGGTGCGTCTGGTCGTTCTCCTCCAGCAGTGCACGGCCGTGGGCCAGCACGACCGGGTCGTTGTCGACGTACACGACACGGGCTTCCGGCTGGATCCGCTGAACGACCTGGTGGGTGTTCTCGGCGGTCGGCAGTCCCGATCCGCAGTCCAGGTACTGCGTGATCCCGGTCTGGCTCGCGATGAACCGCGAGGCGCGGATCAGGAACTCGCGGTTGTCCCAGCCGAGCTGCGTCGCCTCTGGGGCCACCTGCTCGATCCGGTGCAGGACCTCGCGGTCGATCTCGTAGTTGTCCTTGCCGTTGAGAAAGGCGTCGTAGACCCGCGCGACGCTGGCCTTGGACACATCGATGTACGGCGGAACAGCTTCGTCGGCTTCGGGGGCCTCAGCACTGGGCATACTCGCCTCGCTACACAGTCGATTACGGATCCAGGTCCCTACGGCAGCCAGACGAGTGTAGGCCAACGATCACCTTGAATGAACCCGGGGAGCAAGCTCCTGATGACCGACCGTGACGTGTACGGTCCTTCCCAGGAAGCGGAGCCCTCCTCCGACGCCGGCAGGTGGGCGATGTCGGTCGGATGATTCACGGGAGGAGTCCATGACCGAGGCCGGTCACGCAGACGTTGCGTCCGCCGATGCTGACTCCACACGGGGAGTGACGGCGCGCCGGATCGTGCTTGGCTCCCAGCTGCGCCGGCTGCGGGAAGCGGCGGGCATGTCGCGCGCTGACGCCGGCTACGTCATCCGCGGGTCGGACTCGAAGGTCTGGCGACTCGAGCTCGGCCGGGTGGCCTTCAAGGAGCGCGACGTCGCCGACCTGCTGACCGCGTTCGGTGTCACCGCGGACGGTGAGCGCGAGGCCTTCCTCGACATGGTGCGCCATGCCAACGAGCCGGGCTGGTGGCGCCGCTACAACGACGTGATGCCCGGCTGGTTCCAGGACTTCGTCGGGCTGGAGGAGTCGGCGGCCCGCATCCAGACCTACGAGCTGCAGTTCGTACCAGGACTGCTCCAGATCGAGCCCTACGCTCGGGCCATCGCGACCCGCGGCCGTCCGGACTTCACCCCGCCTGACGCGGAGCGCAGGATCGCGCTGCGCATGCGGCGCCAGAAGATCCTCGCCGGGATCAACCCGCCGAAGCTATGGGCCGTCGTGGACGAGTCCGTGTTCCACCGGCCGATCGGCGGGCGGCAGGTGCTGCGCCGCCAGATCGAGCATCTGCTCGAGGTCTCCGCCCTGCCCAACATCGTCCTGCAGGTCATTCCGTTCCACATGAGCGGATACGCAGCCGAGAGCCCGTTCACCGTGCTGCGCTTCGCTGAGGCGGACCTCCCCGACGTGATCTACATCGAGCACCTCAGCGGCGCGCTCTATCTGGACAACCGCGGGGACATCGAGGTGTACAGCAGGGCGCTGGACCGCCTCATGGTCGATGCGGAGACGCCCGATCGCACGCGGCAGCTGCTCACGAAGATGATGTCGGAGATGTGAGTCTGCGGCGCCGGGCGCCGCAGGTTCACTCTCAGCCGCGCTCGTCCACGGGCTGCGCAGGCGCGAACTCGCCCTGCATGACGCCGCCTACGAACGCGGCCCACTCGTCCGGCATGAAGACCAGCGCCGGGCCCTCCGGATGCCGTGAGTTGCGCACCGCGAACTCACCGGTCACCAAGCGCGCCACCTCCACACAGTTGCCCAGCTCGCCGCTGAGGCTGCTCTTACGCCAGTCGGCGTTCGTGAGCAGCGCTGCCGACCAACCGTTGCGATCACCGTCCGACATGTGATCATCCCCCTCACGTACGGGAAACTTGGGTGTTCCAGATGCACGTGCATTTGCAGGCGCAGGACGCTGCATGCTGGGGCAGCGTACGCCGTCGGCGTCGACCGCGAACCCGGTGATTTCAAAGACCTGCTGGTCAACAGGCACGAAACTCTCGGCGATCGGGCAACCGGAAGGCCTCGCGGGACTGATCGGCGCCACCCAGGAGTGGGTTTTGCATGTGCAGTGCCAATCTGCGTCACCCAGGTGCCGCTTGCATTCACGGCTCGTGGCGGAGAGACTGCAGAGGGTGAGCACCCCTTCGCGTCGACCCAGTGACGCGCCGAGCGCCGGTGCCTGCTGAGCCGGCCCGGTGGGCTGAGATCCACGGAGGGGAACCGTTGCGATGGCGCGCGAGATGACCGATCAGATCCGCAGCATCGCTGAAGTACTGGCAGTCATGTCGTCCCCGAATGCGGTGAGCCGCATCCTCAGCGAGCACTCCGTTGACTCCACCGGCCACTGCCGCGGCTGCCGGTATCCGACGGTCGCGGCCCCCGTCTGGCCGTGTCGCCTCTGGGAGATCGCCGACGAAACGCGTCGCAACCAGGAACTCCGGGCGGTCAAGTAGGGCTTCAGCCAGCGCCGCGAGCCGCGAGCTCGCGCAGTTCCCGGCGCGGCTACTAATCTAATCCTTCTGAATCACTCGCATGACGCGATATCGGGTCCGCGTGCTGAGCTCGCCGGTGTCCTCTGGGTTCCAGAAGTCGGGCTGGGCCTGTGACCTGCGGTGATCGGTCGGGATCGTGCCGGTTGTGGGCACCTCCCCGCCGTCGGTCCTGGACTCGGGAAGGCGGTAAGGCGGGCTCGCGACACGTCGCCGTCGGCTGAGCAGGAGCGATACCGCGCGAGCACCTCGGCGATGAGATCGGCGACTCCCGGTGCCTCGAACGCGAGACGCAGCCGGCCGCCCTGTCCGTGGCCGGCATCGGTCGTCCTGGCCACCGTCGACGATCCGCCGTTTATGGTCGTGCCGGCGACCGCGCGACACCGCTTCTCGCCCGAATCGGGGGCACGGCACTGCTGCGGACAACATTCGGTGTGACCGAACTGGGCCAGCTCACCCGCGACGGCAAGACCCGACCCCCGAACTGGAGCCGGGGACGGCATGCGCTCAACACGTGTGAACGGCGCTCTGGGACGCGTGCCTCCCACGGGCTCTCTCCTAGGTGGCCGGGACCGAGGTGTCCGGGTAGCGGGTACGCAGGAGCCCCCGGCAGAAGTGGGCGTTGCCCTCGATGGAGATCCGGGTGGACCGGGCCATACGCAGCCGCAGCGGTACCTCGTCGCGCGGGTGGGCGACGCCGGTGTGATCGACCAGGACCGGCAGGTCGGCACCTTCGCCGAGCCCGATGACGGCCCGTCTGCGCAGCAGCGCGGCGGTCGCATCGTCCGCCGGAAGGTCCCCGATCGTCACGCCGTGCAGGTCGATCTCCGAACGCTCCGGGTCCGCCAGCAGCAGGCGCGTCAGCACCCGCTCCATCGCCGCGGTGTGAGCCTTGCGCTGGAAGGTCACACGCAGTACGTCCAGGCTGTCGTCGGCCTCGTGCACGAACGTCCCCCGGTAGCCAGCGTCCGCGGCGAGCCCGGCGTTGATCAGGTCGGAGTCGTGGTGGTCATCGAGCTCCACGACCACGTGGCCGGTCCAGGGCAACGCAGTGAGCACGTCCTTGGAATCCGACGCCATGAGGTAGGCGAAGTTCGGCGCGCAGAAGCTGGTCGGCAGACGCAGGTGCACCTCGACCCGGTCATCGTCCACCTCGACCGACCGGACGAACCCCAGATCGGTGATTGGCTCGTCAAGCTCGGGGTCGACCACCGCGTCGAGGGCGCGGAAGGCCTGGTCGTGGCGGGACGTGGTGGTGGTGGGCGTCGTCATGCGGGTCGTCATCATGAGGCGACCGCCACTTCTTCCGGCGCCTCGGCCCGCAGCTGCAGCTCGGCAGGGACGGGGATGTCGTACATCGCGGCCGCGTTGAGCCCGAGGATCTTCTTCTTCTGAGCGGTAGTGAGCGGCGCGTACTCGGACAGCTCGTCGGGGATCTGGAAGTCGACGAACGCCTCGATAAGCCACCGCGGAGTCCAGAGCGCGTAGTCGCTGGAGAACTGGATGCGGTCCTCGCCGATCCAGTAGAGCAGCTCGCCGATGATCTGGCCGAAGTACTTGGGCCGGGTGTGGATGAACGGCAGCGCGACGGCAAGGCCGGCGTGCACGTTGGGTTCCTGTGTGGCGATCCAGCAGAAGTCCTCGAGCCGCGGCAGGCCGCAGTGCTCCACCACGAAGTTCAGCTCGGTGAAGTCGGTGGCGACCTTGTCCACGTCGGCGACATCGAACGCGTCGCGGTCCAGCGGGCGGATCGTCGGGCCCTTGTGGACGTGGATGTTGCGGATCCCGAGCTCCTGGGCGGCCTCCAGGTAGCGGTAGGACCACGGGTCGTCGAGCTTGTAGCCGCGCGAGTCCCCGTGCCACTCCGCGGTGTAGAGCTTGGCGCCCTTGAGACCGAAGCGCTTCGCATCCTCCCGCAGCTGCTCGAGGCCCTGCTCGCCGTCGCGCGGGTCCCAGCAGTGGTTGTACGTCAGCTTGTCCGGGTGGGCCTGGGTAAGGGCGAACGCCTCCTCCGTCTGGCCGAACCCCCTGTGGTAGAACTCGCCGAGGTGGGCGGGCTGAAAGATCGCGTGGTCGACGTAGCCGTCGGTGAAAAGGTCCTTCATCAGGCGCTCGCCGCCCTGGTAGAGGTAGTCCTCATAGGACCAGACCTCGGCCTGGGGGCTGAGATTGCGGTGGTAGTCGTAGAAGCAGTCGATGAACTGCTTGCCGTGGATGTTGCGTTGGTTCTCCGGGCGGGCGTCCCAGAGCGCGACGTGGGCGTCCACGATGAAGTAGGACTCACCGTTGTACGAGTACATCGTTGTCTCTCCTCCGTCGGCGGACAACGTCCGCGTCTGGGGCCGGACAGTAGGCACCCCCGCCCGCCAGCGGTCATGATCGTCGTCTCAGCCTGAGACGGCAGTCGCCGGGACCGGGCCGTCCGCTGTGCGACAGTGGGTGGAGGGGCGTCCAAGGAGGTGCGCAGATGTCGTTCGACGACGGAAGCGGTCGCCACACACCGGCCGTGCGGGGCACCGCCGCGGTCGGGGCCAGGCTCTCGGCGTCGTGGCACCGCAGCGAGACCTACGGGGTGTCCATCGAGGCGGTGAGCCCGGCGTTCAGCGGGTCCGTCGACGACGAGTCCCTGTTCTACCGGTGCGGGCACGAGGTGCTCGAAGGACTGCAGGCGAGCCTGTTCGAGGAGCCGGTCGGCGTGATGCTAACCGACGCGTCCGGCATCGTCCTGAGCCGCATCTGCCAGGAGCGGCCGCTGGTGCGGTCGCTGGACCGCACCTACCTCGCTCCCGGGTTCGCCTTCTCCGAGCGCGAGGCCGGGACGACCGGCCTCGGACTCGCTCTCGCCGACCGGGTCCCGTCGCTGGTGCGGGGCGACGAGCACTACTGCGCCGGGCTGCGCGGCTACACCTGCGCCGCCGCCCCGGTCCTTGACCCACTCGACGGCACGCTGCTCGGAAGCATCAACCTCACCACCTGGTCCGTGAAAGCGGACGGCCTGCTGCTCGGCCTGGCCCAGACCGCCGCCGGCTATACCGGAGCCCTCATGCTGGCGCATGGCCGCGGCGCCGCACCGCGTCCGGCGCCGCGCGGCGAGGTATTCCGGGTCTACAACTCGCCCCGCGCCCCGACCCCTCCGGATCATCGCCTCGGCGCGGCATGGCAATGGGCACTTGAGGAGGCGGAGACGGCTCTCGCGGACGGCGCCTGCGTCGGCGTGGTGGGCGAGCCAGGCGTGGGCAAGGCCGCTCTCCTCGCTGCGGCGCTGCGACGGGTACGACCACGTGGCCGCATCCTCAACGCACGCCCTCCATCGGCCCGAGACGCTGAGGCATGGCTGGCGCTGTGGTCACCCGAGCTGGCGAAGGCCGATACGAGCGTGATCGCCAGCCGGGTGCATGAGCTGCCGGCCTGGGCCGCCACCGAGCTGGCCGGGATCGCCAGGAGGAACCCCAGGCGCGCCCTGAGCCTCACCGCGACGTCTCACGCGGCCGTTCCGGAGTCCTTCGCCCGGCTGCTCGACGTCGTCGTGGAGGTGCCGCCGTTGCGCCACCGCAGCGAGGATGTGCTCCCGCTGGCCGAGCACTTCGCCGAACGCGTGCAGCACCGCCCGGTGCGGTTCACCCCCACCGCTCTGCGCGCGCTGCAGGCCTGCCCCTGGCCCGGCAACGCCGAGCAGCTGTCTCGCACGATCCGCGAGGCCGCGATCCGGAGCACCGTGATCGACGTTAGGCACCTGCCGCCCGAGGTGCTCTCCACTGCGCCAACCGCGCTGACCCGGATCGAGACCCTGGAGCGTGACGAGATCGTGCGTCACCTAACCCAGTACGACATGTCCGTCACGGAAGCCGCCGCCGCACTCGGCATCAGCCGGGCCACGGCCTATCGACGGATCGCCCACTACGGCATCCGGGTGCCGCGCTCATGACACGCTGTGGACTGTGATTCGTCGTCTCGGGCCCCGAGGGAACTATCGATCGTCTTGGGCTGCCTGCCGCAGCGCTGCCCGGACCGCAGCCGAGGCGGGGTGATCGGCGCGTGCGGCGCGGATCGCGGTGAACACGGTCTGGCGACTGGTCCGTCGCTGATGTCCCGGACGTGGAGCTCGATCCTGGTGCTACGCCACGAAGTCTCGGTCCTTCGCCGCCAGATTGGCACCCCGCGTCCCTCGTGGCCAGATCGTGCGATCTTGTCCGCCCTGACGCGGCTGCTGCCCGCCAAGCACGTCGACACCTCGCATCGTGACACCAGCCACGCTGGATCCAGGAGCTCGCGGAGACTGACGCCGCCGGCAACCCGCGCCTGCGGCTGCAGTACGTGCAGGTCGTGCGGCTGGGGATTTCGTGGTGGACCTGTCGCACCTCGAGCAGTCTGCCGCCGAGGTGGGGCCGCTCCAGGCCGTGCATGACCACAGGAGCGGCACCAGCCGCATGGACAGCGCTGTGGACGTGCTGGAGCCGTTGCGGTTGCGGCCGCGCTCGTCGCCGAGGTGGCGCAGGTGATGTTCGGCGACGGCTACACCCCGGCGCAGAGACAGAAGGCCCGCCCCATGGAGGTTGGTGTTGGTTGGGTGGGTGGATGTGACATCGGATCAGCAGCGCGAGTTGCGGGCGCTGGTGAACAGCTCGGAGGTGTCGGCATCGGTGGCGATCGGACCAACAGCTCGATGATCGGGATCGCCGACGTCGCACGGGCGGAGACCGACCTCGCGGCCGGTCGGCTGGCCTGCTTGGCGTACGGCGGCAAGCTGCGCCGATGGGGCCGTGGTGCCGCGGCCCCGACGGATGCTGCCCGGTCAGGTGCCTCCGCGGCGCGGATACGACCGCGGCGATCGGGGTCCGCGCTGCTGGCGGCGCATTGCCGCTGAGCGGGGACATGCACCCTCGACCGTGCGGCGTTGGCTGCGCCCGCGGCGCGCACGTCGAGCGGCTACGCGCCCGTGGCGTCGGCTGGCTGGCCCGGGTCGCCCCTGAGGCCATCTCCACCCTCGGCCCCGAGAGCCGACGCGCGCCTTGGTGAGGCGCTCACTCCGGCCGCAAGGAAGGGGCTGCTTCCGCAGGTCCCTGCGCCCTGGCCTGTCCACCGCGGATTAAAAGAGGGTGGCTCACCGCATCACAGAGCAACTACCAGCGGCAGCAGCATCGTCGACGACTACAGCAATGGGGCGCACTGGGATCAACACGGTTTCGTGTCACAGTTCGTGTCACCCCGTCAGCACGCCACCGAGCACCAGCGCGAGGTCGACACCGTGCCCGTGAAGCGGCCTTCCCGCTGCGGGAGGGCGCGGCGGCTCGCCGGCTGAGCGAGACGGGCCGTGCCCGCGGCAAGATCGTCATTACCCTCTGGCCTGGCTCTCAGTGCGCGTCCGTGGCTGGCTGGTCGAGATCAGCGACGGTGCGGTAGCGCCACTTCAGGGCGCTGCCGGGTATGTACTGGGCCGGAAGGTGCGCCCAGCTGGGCGCCGGGGGCAGCGGTTGACGTGCTTCCTGTCGCTGCATCGCCGCGACGAGTCGGGGGCCCATCGCCGACGGCGGCAGCTGCACCCCGCTCTCAGCGTACCTGCGCAGCTCTTGGCTGATGATCTCCCCGAGCGGACCTTCGTAGGTCAGCGTGGCGTAGTGGGCAACATGCAGGGCTGCCGCTGTGGCCTCCGCGGTGAGCGGCGGCCGGTCGGCAAGGTCGGTCGACTGCCTAGGGGCTACCGGAGACGCCTCGACAGCGTGGGGCGTCGGGTCGTTGGTGTTCATGCGGTGGTCCTTCCTGGTGTGCGTGGCTTGAACGCCGCGAGCGGGCGATACAGGGGAAGGAACCCCGGCGAGACGGCTTCGGTTGCAGCGTCCCCAGTAGCCCACGTTGATGCCCCGAGGGCGGTGCCGCCGCCAGGACAGCCCGGCGCATCCGCTGTCGCAGCGCTGGTGCGAGCACAAGCCTCGCGGTGAGCACCTGCTGCTGTGGCGATCGCAGGTTTATCGATGCGCACGCCCCCAGCGGCGAGCAGCAAGCGGTTGCGTGCAACCGACCAGGCTCCGATGGTGTTCCAGGTCCCGCACAGGTGGCCCAGGGGCCACAGCGGGCCCACGACCGAGCGGACCAGGAAAGTGACACACGATGACCAGGCGAGTAATCCCGACACGCCCGGGTTCCGGGGGGACATCAGCCGGCGGTCCTACACGACGAATGCGGCCCTCGAACGCGTCCGCCGGCCCGGCCTCCCTCCGGACCGACCACGCCGAATGGAAATTCTCCGGTCAGGGCTCACGTCGGCGCCGCCCGGGACGTCTTCGTGATGAGTCGCCCGCAGAGGGCGACCGGACGTACTATCACGCAAGGAAGGAATGCAGAGAGCATGACTACTAAGGACAAAAAGGCCATCGTCGGACGCTGGTTCACCGAGTTCTGGGGCAAGGACTTCAACCCCGCC
>JAODNO010000316.1 GCA_025465235.1 Pseudonocardia sp. | reverse complement strand
TGCGTGGGCCGACGTCGTGGCCGGGCTGGCCGGCGTCCCGCGGGTCGGGCTCACCCCGCTGCGCCGCACGATCGCGCTGGTGCGACTGCCCGACCCGGCGCGGCTGCGGGTGCCGTGCGGCCGCGCGCCGATGGTCCGGGAGGCGGCCGAGCGGTTCTACTTCAAACCCGAGGGCGACGGGTTGCTGGTGAGCCCCGCCGACGAGACGCCCGTCGAGCCGCACGACGTCCGGCCCGACGAGCTCGACGTGGCGACGGCGCTGGAGCGCGTCGAGGCGGTGACCGGGCTCGGGCTCCGGTCGGTGCGGACGAGCTGGGCTGGGCTGCGGTCGTTCGTCGCGGACCGCCGGCCGGTGGTCGGGTCCTGGCCAGAGCACCCGGGATTCCACTTCTTCGCAGGTCAGGGCGGCTCTGGCATCGAGAGCGCCCCGGCACTGGCCGCGTTCGGCGCTGCGGTGGTGACCGGTGTCCCGGTGCCGGCGGACATCGCGGTCGTACCGGAAACGCTCGCACCGTCGCGACTGTAAGCTGCCGCTTACATCCGCGATCTTCGAAGGAGAACGGTGACCGGGACTCTGGAGCTCTACGAGGGCGCCTTCTGGCGCGATCCCTACCCAGCCTTCTCGGTCCTGCGTGCCGAGGCCCCGGCGCACGAGGTGCACCTGCCGGACGGTTCGGCGTGGATCATCACGCGCTACGCGGATGTCCGCAGCGCGCTCACCGACCCACGGTTCAGCAAGGACTGGCGCTACACGCTCCCGCCCGAGGCGCGGGCCGACGCACCGGCCAACCCGCTCCCGATGATGATCCTGATGGACCCACCTGGGCACACCAGGCTGCGCAAGCTCGTGTCGCGCTCGTTCACCGCCCGCCGGATGGCCGAGCTGCGCCCGCAGGTGCGGCGCTATGCGGAGGAGCTCCTCGACGCGCTTCCGGCCGGCGACCAGGTCGATCTCATGGCCCACTACGCGTCGCTGCTGCCTGTGCGGGTGATCTGCGAGCTGCTCGGCATCCCGGAGACCGACCGCGAGCAGTTCAGCGCGTGGACGCGGACGATGCTCGACGAGACCTCGCAGGCGGAGTCACAGGCGGCGAGCGGCGAGATGTCGGCCTACTTCGGGCGGCTGGTCGAGGTCAAGCGTGCGCAGCCGGACGACGCGCTGCTCAGCGCCCTCGTCGAGGTGAGCGACGACGGCGACCGGCTGTCGGCCGAGGAGCTGGTGGCGATGGCGATGCTGCTGCTCATCGCCGGCCACGAGACCACCGTCAACCTCATCGGCAACGGGACGTTCGGGTTGCTCACCCACCCCGACCAGCTCGCCATGCTGCGCGAGCGGTCCGACCTGCTGGGCGCGGCCGTGGAGGAGTTCCTGCGCTGGGACGCGCCGGTGCAGAGCCCGCCGGTCCGGTTCCTCAGCGAGGACGTCGAGATCGGCGAGGTCACGGTCCCCGCCGGGGCGATCGTGATGCTGTCGCTGGCCGCGGCCAACCGCGACCCCGAGCAGTTCCCCGACCCCGACGAGCTGAAGATCGACCGTGACACGAGCGGGCAGGTCGCGTTCGGCTACGGCCTGCACTTCTGCCTCGGTGCGCAGCTGGCCCGGATCGAGGGTCAGGAGGCCTTCGCCGCGCTCCTCGCCCGCTTCCCCGACATCTCGCTCGCCGTCGAGCCGGAGGAGCTGGTGCACCGCCGCAGCACGCTGGTGCGTGGCCTCACCGAGCTCCCGGTCCGGCTCTCACCCGCACCCGTCTGACTCAGGGCGCAGCGCCGCACCGCCTTCCGCGCCGCGGGAGAGGTCGACTACCGGCCCGACGTCGTCCTCGCAGGCCCGTCGTACTGGTCGGTCGCAGGGCCGGTGTACGCGTCGCAGGGCCCATGGACCCTGCGCGGAGCACCCGGCCTCTGCGCAGACAGGCGGGCTCCGCCGTCCGCGCCGGCGCGTCAGCGCAGTGCCGCGCCCGTCGCCGCTCGCACCTCGTCCGTGGTCACGCCGGGAGCGATCTCGACCAGCAGGAGGCCGTCGTTCGTCACGTCGATCACAGCGAGGTCGGTGATGATCCGGTCGACGCACGCCGCCCCGGTGAGCGGCAATGTGCATTCCTGCACGATCTTCGGTGAGCCGTCGCGTGCGGTGTGTTCCATCATCACGATCACACGGCGGGCTCCGTGGACGAGATCCATCGCCCCACCCATGCCCTTGATCATCTTTCCGGGCACCGCCCAGTTGGCGAGGTCGCCACGGGCGCTGACCTGCATCGCCCCCAGCACGGCGACGTCCACGTGCCCCCCGCGGATCATCCCGAAGCTCGTGGCCGAGTCGAAGTACGACGCCCCCGGCAGCACGGTGACGGTCTCCTTGCCGGCGTTGATGAGATCGGGGTCGACCTCCTCCTCCGTCGGGTAGGGGCCGACGCCGAGGATGCCGTTCTCGGAATGCAGCACGACGGTGCGGCCCACCGGGATGAAGCCGGGCACGAGCGTCGGCATGCCGATTCCGAGGTTGACGTAGGAGCCGTCGGGGAGCTCGGCTGCCACCCTCGCGGCGAGCTGGTCACGGGTGCGGGTCATGCTGCGCTCCCAGTTGAGCCCGGGGTCCGGACCGTGCGGAACTCGACGGGCTTGTCGGCGTCGGACACGTGCACCACCCGCTGCACCTGAATGCCCGGTGTGTGCACGGCGTCGGGGTCGATCTCCCCTGGTTGGACGAGGTGCTCCACCTGCGCGATGGTGATGCGCCCGGCTGCCGCGCAGACGGGGTTGAAGTTGCGGGAGCTGCGCCGGTAGACGAGGTTGCCGTGCCGGTCGCCCATCCAGGCGTGCACGAGGGCGAAGTCGGGGACGATCGCCTCCTCCAGCACGTAGGACCGCCCGCCGAACTCGCGCACCTCCTTGCGCGGTGAGCGCACGGCCACTCCGCCATGGGCGTCGTGGCGCCACGGCAGACCCCCGTCGGCGACCTGGGTGCCGACGCCCGCCGGGGTGAAGAACGCAGGGATGCCCGCGCCGCCCGCGCGCAACCGCTCCGCCAGCGTGCCCTGTGGCGTGAGCTCCAGCTCGATCTCCCCGGCCAGGTACTGGCGGGCGAACTCCTTGTTGTTGCCCACGTACGACCCGATCGTGCGCCGGATGCGGCCGGCGGCGAGGAGCGTGCCGAGCCCGAACCCGTCGATGCCGAGGTTGTTGCTGATCGTCTCCAGGTCGGCGGCGCCCTGCTCCAGCACAGCCGCGATCAACGCAGCGGGGACGCCGGACATCCCGAACCCACCCACGGCGAGCGACGCGCCGTCAGGGACGTCTGCCACCGCCTCGGCCGCGGACGCGACCACCTTGTCCATCACGAGATGCAACCCTACGACGCTGTGCGTTCTCCGCACAATTGTTCGTGTAGCGAACAGAGACGGGAGAGCGGCCGGCGGATCGGTGATCATGCGTGTGGTGTCCCCTGGCCCGCCGGGCGGGTCCCGCTGCGACCGTCCGGGGTCGTACCTGCACCGGGCCGCGCAGGCCGTACGGTCTCGGCCCATGTCCAGTGCGCTGTTCGACCCGGTGTTCGGGGCCGACCGGGTGGCGGCCCGGCTCGACGACGCCTCGTGGGTGGCGGCGCTCGTCGCCGTCGAGGTCGCCCTGTCACATGCCGCGGCCGAGCACGGCGTCGTCCCCGTTGCGGACGCCGCGCGCATCGCAGCGGTGGCGGCCGACCTGCAGGTCGACCGCGCGGAGCTCGGACGGGCCGCGGTGGAGGGCGGGAATCCGGTGATCCCGCTGGTCCGGCTGCTGAGAGAGGCTGCCGGGGACGCCGGGCGATCCGTCCATCCGGGCGCAACGAGCCAGGACGTCATGGACACGGCCGCGGTGCTGCTCACGGGGTGGGCGGGCGAGATCGTGCTCGACGACCTGCGCGGGGCCGCAGACGCCGCCGCCGCACTGGCTGCCGCGCACCGCGACACCCCGATGATCGCCCGCACGCTCGGCCAGCAGGCCCTGCCGACGACGTTCGGTCTGGTTGCGGGCGGGTGGTGCGCCGGGCTGGACCGGGGCCGCACCGAGCTGGCGCGCGTCCTCACCGCGCTCCCCGTGCAGTTCGGGGGTGCCGCAGGCACTCTCGCGGCGCTGCACCCGCACGGCCTCGCCGTGGCCGCCTCACTCGCCCGCGGCCTCGGGCTGACCGACGCGCCACCGTGGCACACCGAGCGCACCCGGATGGGCGAGCTCGCAGGCACCCTGGCCGTGGCCGCGGGGGCCTGCGCGAAGCCGGCCACGGACATCGTGCTGCTCGCCGGCACCGAGCTCGGCGAGGTGTCCGAGGCGGCGCCGGGCGACTCGTCGTCGATGCCCCACAAGCGCAACCCGATCGCCGCGATCACCGCGAGGGGAGCGGCCCGCCGGGCTCCCGGGCTCGCCGCGGTGCTGCTCGCCGCCGCCGACCACGAACACCAGCGCGCCGCGGGGGCCTGGCACGCCGAGTGGCAGACCCTCGGCGAGCTGCTGCGCGCCACCGGCGGCGCCGCTGCCCGGCTCCGGACGTCCTTGGAGGGCCTCATCGTCCACCCCGACCGGATGGCTGCGAACCTCATGCTCACCGGCGGAACGGACGCCTCATCGGGGCACGCGGCCGAGCTGGTGGACCGGCTGCTCCTGAATCGGCCGTGAGGGAGGTGGTCGCGTGACCGAGCACGTCCGCTCTCTCGCCCGGGGCCTCGCCGTGATCAGGGCGTTCGACGCCGAGAGCCCCGAGCAGACGCTCAGCGAGGTCGCGCGCCGCACGGGACTCCCGCGCGCCGCGACCCGCCGGTTCCTGCTCACCCTCGTCGACCTCGGTTACGTCCGCACCGACGGCAGGCTCTTCGCGCTCACCCCGCGTGTGCTGGAGCTGGGCTACGCCTACCTCTCCAGCCTGTCACTGCCCGAGATCGCCGCGCCGCATCTCGAGGCACTGGTCCGGGAGGTGCAGGAGTCGGCCTCGGTGTCGGTGCTCGACGGTGCGGACGTCGTCTACGTCGCCAGGGTGCCGACCTCGCGGATCATGACGGTCGCGATCACGATCGGTACCCGCTTCCCGGCCTACGCCACGTCGATGGGCCGGGTGATGCTGGCGGCCCTGCCGCCCGCCGAGCGGTCGGCCCGGCTCGCCGCGCTGCGCCCGCAGCCCCTGACCGACCGCACGCTCACCGACCCTGCGGCGCTCGGCCGTGAGCTCGACGTCGTGCGCGACGCCGGGTTCTGCGTCGTCGACCAGGAGCTCGAACTGGGGCTGCGCTCGATCTCCGTCCCGGTGCGTGACGCGGAAGGCACGGTCATCGCCGCGGTCAACGTCAGCACCAGGGCGGGTTCGCGCGACGTCGTGCGCGACGTGCTCCCGGAGTTGCGGGCCTGTGCCGCCGTGATCGAGGCCGACCTGGCGGCGGGGAGCCGGGGTGCGGGGCCCACCGGTGTGCCGCGGCCTGAGACGTCCACCGCTCGGGCCGTGGTGCAACCCTCCACGCCCTGATCGGTGGGAATGCCGTGGCTGCGGCGCCGGGTTGCACGAAGATGGGCGAGGCGAGCCACCGGAGGGCACATATGGGGCGGGGCACGTACCTGGCAGTGGAGGTGTCCGGCGCGGGCCGGCACCCGGCGGCGTGGCGGCGGCCCGACGCTCACCCGGAGGCGTTGCTCACGGCGCCGTACCACGTCGGGCTGGCGGAGCTCGCAGCCCGCTCCGGCGCCGATTTCGTTGCCGTGCCCGATTCCTTCGCCCCGCCCGGCGACGATCCGGACCTGGTTCCGCTGCGACTGGACGCGGTGGCGATCGCCGCGCGGGTGGCGCCGGTCGTCACCGGGGTCGGGCTGGTTCCGTCGGTGACCGTCACCCACACCGAGCCGTTCCACACCTCCAAAGCGATCGCCACCCTCGACATCGTTTCGGCCGGCCGAGCGGGCTGGGAGCCCGTGGTGTCGCGGACGCCCGCCGAGGCCGAGCTGTTCGGCCGCAAGCCCGCCGCGCCGCCCGAGGAGCTGTGGCGCGAGGCCGCCGACGCGGTCGAGGTCGTGGTCCGGCTGTGGGACTCCTGGGAGGACGATGCCGTCATCCGCGACGTCGCCACCGGCCGCTACGTCGACCGCGACAAGCTGCACTACATCGACTTCACCGGCGACTTCTTCTCCGTCAAGGGCCCGTCGATCACGCCGCGAAGCCCGCAGGCCCACCCCCTGGTCGTCCTGCGCGGCGACGAGCCGGAGGCGCTGCCGGTGGCGGGGAGGTGGGCCGACGTCGTCCGCGTCGCCGCTGCCGACCTCGCCGCAGCGCACTCCGCCCGCCAGCGGGTCCGCGCCGCCGTGGCTGCGGCGGGCCGGGATCCGGACGACGTGGCCGTGCTGCTCGACGTCGAGGTGCTGCTCGGTGCCGACGCCGGCAGCGCCCGCCGGGAGCTCGACGCGCTCGACGCCCACCACGAGCTCGCCGCCTCGTCGCTGCGAGTCGTCCACACGGCGGACGCGCTGGTCGACATGATCGCCGAGGCCGTGGCGAGCGGCGCCGCCGACGGCGTCACGGTGGTACCGCTGGTCCTGCCCGGAGGGCTGCGGATGATCGCCGACGACGTCACGCCCCGACTGGTCGACCGCGGCCTGCGGCCGCCGGTGGCACCCGGTACGACGCTGCGCGACCGATTCGGCCTTCCCCGGCCCGCCAACCACTTCACGGGGGCGAACGCATGACCGGCAAGAAGCAGATCCACCTCGCCGCGCACTTCCCCGGCGTCAACAACACCACCGTCTGGAGCGACCCGGAGTCCGGAAGCCAGACCGACTTCGCCTCGTTCGTGCACTTCGCGCAGACGGCCGAGCGGGGCCTGTTCGACTTCCTGTTCCTCGCCGAGGGGCTGCGGCTGCGCGAGCACCGCGGGCGGATCCACGACTTGGACGTCGTCGGGCGCCCCGACACGCTCACCGTGCTGAACGCGATCGCCGCCGTCACCACGCACCTCGGCCTGGGCGGCACGCTCAACACCACGTTCAACGAGCCCTACGAGCTCGCGAAGCAGCTGGCCTCGCTCGACCACCTCTCCGGCGGCCGGGCCGCGTGGAACCTCGTCACCAGCTCGGACGCGTTCACCGGCGAGAACTTCCGCCGCGGGGGGTTCCTCCGGCCCGAGCAGCGCTACGAGCGTGCGCAGGAGATCCTCGACGCCACCCGCGAGCTGTGGCTCTCCTGGGCCGAGGACGCGGTCGTGGCCGACCGGGAGCGCGGCGTGTTCGTCCGCGACGGGGGAGCCCCCGTCGTGGAGCACCGGGGTGAGCAGTTCTCGTTCGCGGGACGGTTCTCGCTCCCCCCGACGCCGCAGGGGCATCCGGTGCTGATCCAGTCCGGCGACTCGGACGCCGGCCGGGAGTTCGGGGCCCGCACCGCCGACGCGATCTTCTCCCGGCACGGCACGCTGGAGGCGGGCCAGGCGTTCTACCGCGACCTGAAGGGCAGGCTGCCGCGGTACGGACGCGCCGAGCGGGACGTCACGATCCTGCCGGCCACGACGTTCGTGATCGGCGACACCGCGGAGGAGGCGGAGGGGCTGGCCGCGCAGGTTCGGCGGGCGCAGGTGAGCCCGCAGACCGCGATCGCGTTCCTCGAGCAGGTGTGGGGTCGGGACCTGTCGGACTACGACCCCGATGGCCCGCTGCCCGACGTCGACCCCGACCCGGAGGGGGTGTCGATCACCCGCGGCCGGGTGCGCCACGAGAAGGACACGCTGGCCGTGGCCCGGCAGTGGCGCGAGCTCGCCGAGGCCAAGGGTGGCCTCTCGATCCGAGAGCTGATCATCGAGACGACGGCCCGGCAGTCGTTCGTCGGCACCCCACGGCAGGTGGCCGAGCAGATGGACACATACGTTCAGGAGAACGCCTCCGACGGCTTCATCCTCGTTCCTCACCTGGTGCCGGGCGGGCTGGACGAGTTCGTCGAGAGGGTGGTGCCGGAGTTGCAGGACCGTGGCAGCTACCGCACGGAGTACACCGGGTCGACCCTGCGCCACCACCTCGGGCTCGCCCGCCCCACTGCCGGCGCGCCCTCGGCCCGGGCGGCAGGCTGACGGGGGCGCGCTCCTAGAGCCAGCCGCGGTCGCGGGCCACGCGGGCGGCCTCGATCCGGTTTTCGCGGTCGGTCATCGGGTCGGCGCCGTCCCATGCGGCCACGGCGAGGGCCGGGTCCACCACCCGCTGCCCGGCGTGCACCCGCCGAACAGTGTCGACGAGCTGGTCAACGGGTGCGTCCTTGAGCACGTAGCCGGACACGCCGCTCTGCAGGGCGCGGATCGTCTGCCAGAACGCGCGCCGCGAGGCGATGTCCAAGCCGACCGTCGGCTCGTCTTGCCTGCGCCGTTCGGGCCCAGCAGCGCCACGCACTCGCCCGCGCGGACGGTCAAGTCCGCCGAGTCGAGATCGGTCAGGGCGCCGTACCGGTGGTGCGCGCCCGCGATCTGCAGTACGTCGATCATGACGTTCACACTGCCGCGTGCGGGCCGGGCGGGGCAGTGGACAAAGTCAGCCCCTCGCCCTGACAAATGTCACGATCATCGGATATCGCGAGATTGTCCGTGGTTCGGGGCACACTCCTGACCATGGCGGAGCGCGTGTTGTCCACCGACGAGCTCAACCGTGCGGTTCTCGCCCGCCAGCTCCTGCTCGAACGGTCCTCGCTGCCACCGGAACGCGCCGTCGAGCAGGTCGCGGGGCTGCAGACGCAGTACGCGCCGTCGGGCTACATCGGGCTGTGGTCGCGCTTGGCGGGTTTCCGCCGCGATGCGCTCACGGATGCGCTGCTGCAGGGGCGGATCGTGCAGGGCTGGGTGATGCGCTGCACGATCCACATGGTCTCGGCGCGCGACTACCCGCCGCTCACCGAGGCCGTCCGCGCAGCTCGCCGGGACTGGTACGCCCGGGTCGCGCGACCGGCGGGCGTCGACATGGAGGCCCTCGCCGATGCGGTGCGCGGCCACCTCGCGGAGGGGCCGCTCAAGCAGGCCGAGATCCAGCGGCTACTGGCCGCCGACGGGTTCCCGCGCGAGGCGTGGTCGGGCGTCCAGCTCTGGCTCGACCTGGTGCGGGTGCCGCCTGCGGGCACCTGGGGCACGCCACGGGCTCACGTCTACGGGCTGGCGGAGCAGACCGTCCGCCTGGCCGAGCCCGCACCCTCGGTGGAGGAGGGGCAGGAGCTGCTGGCCCGGCGGTACCTGGGCGGCTTCGGCCCGGCGTCGGTCAAGGACGTCTCGTCGTTCTGCGGCTGGACGATCACCGCCACGCGGCGCGTCCTGGAGCGCCTGGAGCTCCGCCGCTTTCGCGACGAGTCCGGCGGCGAACTGGTCGACCTGCCGCGCGCCCCGCTGCCGCCTGCCGACACCCCGGTGCCCGTCCGGTTCCTGGGCCAGTGGGACGCGAGCCTTCTGGTGCACGCGCGGCGTGCGGAGATCCTGCCGGAGGAGTACCGGCCGAGGGTCTTCGCGAGGTCGATCCCCCAGTCCGTGCCCACGTTCCTCGTCGACGGCCACGTGGCCGGTACGTGGCGTCACGTCGACGGCGCGGTCCGGTGCGAGCCGTTCCACGAGCTGCCCTACGGGGCCTCCCGTGAGGTGAAGGAGGAGGCCGAACGCCTCACGGAGTTCTACGCCACGGGATGACCAACCCCGGTTGTCAGGGCAGGCGGACGTCGCACCGGTAGTCGGGCAGCGCACGCAGGTCCGCAAGCACCCGCTCGCGATCGCGGTCGACCACGGTCGGCGCGGGAAAATTGCCGGTCGGACGGATGATCGAGATCGCGACGGCGAGTGCGACGCAGATCAGGACGATGATCGCAGTAACCATGGCAGTAATTATTCGAGCCTCGACTTCCTGCCACCAGTGGCAGTCACGCCCATGACAGCAAAGATCCTGCCATTACACTGGCCGCATGCTGTCCACCGTTGCCGCGCTCGTGCTTCCCGAGGTCTCGCCCTTCGAGTTCGGCACGATCTGCGAGGTCTTCGGTATCGATCGCAGCACCGAGGGGGTGCCGCCGTTCGAGCTGCGGGTCTGCGGGCCGACGGCGGGGGAGCCGGTCTCGAGCACGGTGGGGATGAGCGTCGTGCCCGACCACGGGCTCGACGGCCTGCGCGGGGCCGACCTCGTCGCCGTCGCCGCCACCCGGCAACGGTCGTTCCCAGAGCCCGTACTGGATGCGCTGCGCGAGGCCGCCGCGGCCGGCAGCACGATGCTCAGCGTGTGCTCGGGAGCGTTCGTGCTCGGTGCCGCCGGGTTGCTCGATGACCGCCACTGCACCACCCACTGGATCAACGTCGACGAGCTGCGCGAGCGCTACCCGCGGGCCCGCATCGACCCGGACGTGCTGTTCGTCGACGACGGCAACCTCATCACCAGTGCGGGCACCGCGGCGGGCATCGACGCCTGCCTGCACCTCGTGCGCCGGGAGCTGGGCAGTGCGATCGTCAACGTGATCGCCCGCCGAATGGTCGTGCCCCCGCAGCGCGACGGCGGGCAGCGGCAGTTCGTGGAGCAGCCGGTCCCGCGGTCCTCGTCCGACGGCCTCGCGCCGGTGCTGGACTGGGCGCTCGATCACCTGGAGGTCGAGCACTCGGTCACGGATCTCGCCCGCCGGGCCCGGATGTCCGACCGCAGCTTCGCCCGTCGGTTCGTCGCCGAGACGGGCACCACACCCCACCGCTGGCTCACCCTGCAGCGCGTGCTGCGGGCGCAGCGGCTGCTCGAGGACACCGACCTCGGCATCGACGAGGTGGCCGAACGCAGCGGCTTCGGGGGCGGGGCCCTGCTGCGCCACCACTTCCGCAAGGTCGTCGGTGTGGCGCCCGCCGACTACCGGCGCACCTTCGCGGTGCGCGGGGCGGTCGCGGGCCGGTGAGGCGATCTCCCACAAGTGGCGGGCGGCGGTCCCGCGGGTGCTCGGGAAACGTCAGTCGGTCAGCAGGCTGATCGGTTCGGACTCCCGGCCGCCCAGCTCCACCTGTTCCACGAGCTGCTGGATCGGCAACGGTCGGCTGCGCGTCACCGTGGCGGCTGCGACGCCCGGAAGGGCGATGAACGGGTAGGCGTCCTCCAGCCGCGCCACGCGCTCGCACACCTCCTGACAGAACCACATGACCTTCTCCGGCGGCCACGACGGGAGCACGGCGAGGAAGTCCTCGCGGCCGATCCGGACCACCCTGTCGACGCTCGTGAGCAGGTCCTGTACACATCCGCTGACCCCGTGCAGGGCTGCGAGCTCGGCCCGCAGGCCGTAGTCCGCCCGTACCTCGGCCATGCCGAAGACCCGCAGCAGGGCGAGGCCGATCGGCAACGTGCCCGCGCCGAGGCCCGCCGTCCAGCGGTCGAGGAACTTCTCGGTGTAGAGGCCGGTGCGTGGGTCGCGCTCGCCGCGGTCCTCCGCGACGGCCCCCAGGGCCACCTCCGCTGCCGTGCGGGCCCGGACAGCGGCCTCCATCCGGTCGGCGAGGAAACGAGCCGGGACTCCCCACCAGTCCTGGTGCGCGGGTTCGGGCCGGTCGTGCACGGCACGCAGGACGTCATCGATCTGTCCCAGGACGGCAGGCGTCAGCCGCAGCTGCGAGCGCAGCCGGAGCACCTCCCGGAAGGCGTCCTCCCGGCGGAAGGACCACTGGCCGCGGAACTGCCTGCCCTCCTCGATCGTCCGCGCCACCGGGTCGAGCGTCTCCAGGTCGACGGCGACAAGCGTGGCCCCGCCATGCGGGCCGAGCACCGTGACGCTCCATTCGCGGGCGAGCGAGTCCGACGCCGGCACCAGCGCGTGATGTATCCCGGGGGGCAGCGGGGGCGGGACGTCCTCGGCCATCCCCACGAGCGTGACGGCTCCCCGGCCGGCGATGGCCTCGTAGACCGAGAGCGCGCGGGCGAAGTAGGACAGCTTCTGGAACATCGCGATGACGATCAGTGGCTCACCGGGTGCGGCGGCAAGGGCGAACTGCTCGATCGCGTGCGAGAACTCCACGAGCGCCGGCTTGCCGAGAAGTTCGCCCGCACTACGGTCCACGAGGCGGGAGGGTAGCCGCGTTGGGCGCGTCATCGTTGCGCCGAACGGATGACCGGCATGGCTTCTGAGTTGCGGGACACATGTCCTCCACAGGCTCCCGATCGGGGGCGCATTCGCCGTAATGTCGGGGACGTGAGCGACGTGCGAACAGTCCGGGTGCTGTGCTCGCCGAGCCCGCCTGTATGGCGCGCTGAACCAAGTCCTGCCGGTTCTCCGGTGGCAGGATCGGAGCAGGACCGGCACAGGAGATGAGCGCATGCAGCAGGGACAGGCTCGCGTCGCGGTGATCGGGGCGGGCCCGTCCGGCCTGTACGCCGCGGCGGCCCTACTCGCCTCCGGGGCCCCGGTGAGCGTCGAGGTGCTGGATCGGCTGCCCGCGCCGTACGGCCTCGTCCGCTACGGCGTGGCGCCCGACCACGTGAAGATGAAGTCGGTCATCCGCGTGCTGCAGAAGCCCTTCGACCCAGCGCACGTCGAGTTCCTCGGCGGGGTCCGGGTCGGGGACGGCGGAATCCCACTGGACGTGCTGCGGGATCACTTCCACGCCGTCGTGCACGCCACCGGTAGCTCCGTCGACCGCCGCCTGGGGGTGCCCGGCGAGGAGCTGGCAGGCTCGCTCGGATCGGGCGCGTTCGTCAGCTGGTACTGCGGCCATCCGGACCACCGAGACCTGCTGCCGCTTCTGGACCACGCCGGCGTGGCGGTGGTCGGCGCGGGGAACGTGGCGCTCGACGTCGCCCGCGTGCTGGCCAAGACGTCCGACGAGATGGCCGAGACCGACGTCCCCGGGCCGGTGCTCGACGCGCTGCGCAACAGCGCCGTCCGCGATGTCCACGTCCTGATCCGCCGCGGCCCGCAGCATGTCCGGTTCACCCCTGCGGAGCTGCGCCAGATCGGCGAGCTCGCCAACGCCGACGTGGTCGTGCACGACGACGGGCTGCTCGCCGCCGGCATCGAGGTGCCCGAGGACAAGCGGCAGAAGCAGAACCTGAAGATGCTCACCGAGTGGGCCGGCCTGGAGACCACGGGCAAGTCGCGGCGGGTGCACCTGCGCTTCCTGCGCGTCCCGGTGCGGCTGCTGGGCACGCGTGGGCGGGTGAGCGGTGTGATCGTGGAGCGCACCCGGATCGACGACGCCGGTCGTGTCGTCGGCACCGGCGAGGAGGAGACGCTCGACGTCGGGCTCGTGGTGCGAGCCATCGGGTACGACGCGGAGCCGATCCCGGGGCTCCCGTTCGACGCCCGCACCGGCACCGTGCCGAACGAGGGCGGGCGGGTCGTGCGCGACGGCGTGCCCGTGCCCGGCGCGTACGTCACGGGGTGGATCAAGCGTGGCCCGACCGGCGTGATTGGCACGAACAAGAGCGACGCCGCCGAGACCGTCGCGGCGTTGCTGGCCGACCTTCCCGCGCTTCCCGCCCCGAGGCACCCCGAGCCGGCGGCGTTCCGCGCGGCGCTGGCCTCGTACGGGATGCGGCCGGTGGACTGGACGGGGTGGCTCCGGGTCGACGCCGAGGAGATCCGTCGCGGCGGCCAGCGCGGCGCGGAGCGGGTGAAGGTGGCCGACCTGGCGGAGATGCTCGACGCCGCGCACGGCGTCACGGCGCCCTGACAGCGGTTATGAGATGCCCTAGCCTCCCGGTCGTGCGCTCGTTGCTGCTGTCGCGTCGGGACCTGGAGTTCCTGCTGTACGACTGGCTCGATGTCGAGTCGCTGACCTCGCGCCCGCGCTTCGCCGAGCACTCCCGGGAGACGTTCGACGCGGTACTCGAGCTGTCCGAGCAGGTGGCGACGGAGCAGTTCGCCCCGCACAACCGGGCCGCCGACCTCGCGGAGCCGTGGTTCGACGGCGAGCGCGTCCACATGATCCCGGAGGTCGCCGACGCGCTGCGCATCCTCGGCGAGACCGGGATCGTGGGGGCCGGGATGGACGAGTCGGTCGGTGGGATGCAACTGCCGCAGACCGTGACGCAGGCGTGTTTCCTGTGGCTCCAGGCCGCGAACGTCGGCACGGCGGCCTACCCGTTCCTGACCACGGCCAACGCGAACCTGCTGATCGTCCACGGCAGCCCCGAGCAGGTGGAGATGTTCGTCCGCCCGATGGTCGAGGGCCGGTACTTCGGGACGATGTGCCTGTCCGAGCCGCAGGCCGGGTCCTCGCTCGCCGACATCACCACGCGGGCGGAGCCCCGCGACGACGGCACGTACCGGCTGTTCGGCAACAAGATGTGGATCTCCGGTGGCGACCACGAGCTGAGCGAGAACATCGTTCACCTGGTGCTGGCCAAGATCCCGGGCGCCCCGGCGGGGGTGAAGGGCATCTCGCTGTTCGTCGTACCGCGGTTCCTGGTCGGTCAGGACGGTGTGCAGGGGGAGCGCAACGACGTGGTCCTGGCCGGGCTGAACCACAAGATGGGCTACCGCGGCACGGTGAACACCCTGCTGAACTTCGGCGAGGGGCGGCACACGCCCGGTGGGGAAGCCGGCGCCGTCGGGTACCTGGTGGGCGAGCCGAACCGCGGGCTGACCTACATGTTCCACATGATGAACGAGGCGCGTGTCGGCGTCGGCGGGGGAGCGGCGGCACTGGGCTGCACGGGCTACCTGCACGCGCTGGACTACGCGCGGACGAGGACCCAGGGCCGGCCCGCAGGGGCGAAGGAGCCCACAGCCCCCCCGGTTCCGATCATCGAGCACCCGGACGTGGCGCGGATGCTGCTCGCGCAGAAGTCCTATGCCGAGGGAGCGGTGGCGCTGGTCCTCTACTGCTCCCGGCTGCTCGACGAGGAGCGGACCGCGGCCACGGAGGAGGAGCGGGCCAGGGCTCACCTGCTGCTCGACGTGCTCACGCCGATCGCGAAGAGTTGGCCGTCGCAGTGGTGTCTGCGCGCCAACGACCTGGCCATCCAGGTACACGGCGGGTACGGCTACACCCGCGAGTACGCCGTCGAGCAGTTCTACCG
>JAODNO010000315.1 GCA_025465235.1 Pseudonocardia sp. | reverse complement strand
ATGAGCTGGACGCCCTGCTCGGCTGCCGCACGCAGGATCGTCTGGCTCTCGTCGACCTCGATCTCGATGCCGACCGGCTCGAAGCGCACGACGTGTTTCTCACCCAACGGATCGCACCCTCTCGGGTCTGGTGGGGCTTCCGGCGGACCGGTCGCGGTGGCAAGCGGAGGTGGCTGGTCTGGCAGGGGGAGGACCCAGCCCGTTGGCCGGTCCTCCCCCTTCGCCTGACCCGCGCTCAGGCGTCGGCGGGTGCGGGGCGCCCGGCGGGGCCCTGCCTGTTGTAGTTCTCGACGAAGGCGGCGCGGTCGGCGTCGCTCATCTCGTTGAACAGGACGTTCGGGCTCTGCAGCGGCGGGCACCGGCGCAGGTGGTCGAGCGTCCACATCTTCTTCGGGTCGAGGTTCAGGTGCGGCTGCGCCGTCATCGTCTTCCCGTCGTCGCGGACGAAGCCCATGTCGCTGACGACATCGGCCCAGTTCCACCCGTGGTAGAGCGTCTCCCACTCCCGGTGACCGACCAGCCGGCCCATGTTCGGGGTCTCACGGCCCTGGTACACCGGTCGGAAGGCCTCGACGTCGGTCCAGCGGCAGACCTCGTGGCAGTACGTGCGGTGCACGCCGTCCACCTCGGCGGTGACCATGTCCTCGCGCACCAGGCACGGGACCATGCAGGTCCAGCACCGCTGCGGGTAGACGTAGTCCACGTCCTCGAACACGATCGGGTTGTGGCCGTTGGGCGTGGCGAGGCGGCTGTAGTTCTCCCACCACTTCCCGTATTTGTCGTACCAGCCCGGGTACTTGTACTCGAACCACTCGAAGTCCTCGTCGGTCATCGCGTCGATGCGCCAGTAGTTGGCGAGCCAGCCGGTGGCGAAGAACTGCGCGACCTCGTGGACGTAGCCCTTCTCCCAGATCTGCTTCCACGACTCCTCGATGAGGTCGTGCGGGATCACCAGGCCGTACTTCTCGAGCGGTACCAGGTAGGACCGGTAGTAGTCGTCGTAGATCCAGCGGCGCCACATCTCGGCGTAGGACTCGCGATCCTTGCGCCGGTCCTTGGTGCCGTACTCGATGAACGTGCCGATGGCGGCGTCCACCACGCGGTGGTTGTTCCACCACGCGTAGCGCAGGTCGCGCTCGAGCAGCTGGCGGTTGTCCTCGTCCGACAGCGCCATCAGCAAGGTGGCGTAGCCGTTGGAGATGTGCCGCGACTCGTCGGACTGCACCGAGTGGAACACCGTGGGCAGCAGGTAGTCGCCGTTCGCCGCCGCCTCGGCAGGCATGGCCACGAACAGGGTGTTCGTGAACGCCGTCTCCGCGACGATCGTCAGGTAGATGCTGGCCGCGGTGATCGCGTCACCGGTGATGAACCCCTCGGCGAACTGGCGGCCGATGGTGCCGCAGTAGTCGCCGTGGAACCCGCGCAGGCTGTTGTTGAAGCCCGCCGGGTCGATGTAGTTGTTCATGTACAGGCGCTTGAGGTTCTGCTGGATCGTCGAGTGCCGGACCTCGTCGATCATCTGGATCGCCTGGCCGTTGTGCAGCTCCGGGTTCGGAACCACGTGGAACAGCATCGGCATCGAGCGCGCCGCCGAGATCTCCGGCAACGGGATGATGGACAGGAACAGCTTCTGCCACTCCAGCCAGCGCTCCTGGACCTGGCGGAACATGTTCCCGCGAATGGCCCCGTCCTGTGCTCCGTATACGCGGTGGTCCTTCTCCTCCTGCATCGGGAAGTAGGACCGCAGGACCTGCTTGAGCGGGTCCTTCTTCGCCGCTTTCCGGAACGTGTAGTCGGTTCCGTACTTCATGTACGGCTCGTGGTACTGCGGCTCCCAGGCCAGTTCCTGGATCTTCTGATGAGCCTTGGCCAGACTCTGCCGACTCACATCGACTCCTCACGTGGTGGTGGGCCGCGGACCGGCGTGCGCACTGCCCGCCGTCCCGGCGTCCCGGACCGGCGGGAGCACACACCGCTCCCCGTGGTCTGCCCCCGTCCGCGGTGCCGGTCCGTGCGCGGGTGGCGCCGGCAGCGGAGGTGGACCCGAGACCTCCGCACCGTGAACGACACGCGGAGTCGCACCTCGGCGCCGAGGTCTCGTGCTGGGAATCACACCGCTCCGCCGGGTGGGTCGAGGTCTCAATATGAGACGGTTGCCGATTGCTCATCCCAGCAGATCAAGCCCTACCAGCAGGTCAAGCTCTAGGGGTACCGTGGTCTGGACGCAGGCTCCCCGCACCGTTGCGGGGCACCGGCTGCGCCGAGGGAGGGCATCCCGCTTGGTCCGCCCGCACCAGGGACAGCAGTCTCGACGGACCGACAGGTCCGCCGAGGTACTGGTACGCGCACGCACATCCTTCCTGGTGGACGACCAGGTGGAGGCCGGCGCGGTCCGCGCCACGATCCTCGCCTCGTGGAACCGCTCGCGCGAGTGGGACGTGGCCACCGACAGCGTGGAGCTGTCGTGCGAGTTCGACAGCGAGCTCGACTCACCGCTCACCCGGGCCGCGACGCCCGTCCTGGCCGACGTCGCCGACCAGCTCGCCGGCGAGCCGGTCAGCCTCATCCTCACCGACTCCGACGGCGTGGTCCTCGAGCGGCGCACCGGTGACTCCACGCTGAACCAGCACCTGGACAAGGTGTGGCTGGCGCCGGGCTTCTCCTACGCCGAGCGGTTCATCGGCACCAACGGGATCGGCACGGCCCTGGAGGGCCGCGGCCCGGCCCAGGTGTTCGGGCACGAGCACTACGTCGAGCACCTCGCCGACCTCGCCTGTGCGGGCGCGCCCATCTGGCACCCGGTCAGCGGCAAGCTGCTCGGCGTCGTCGACCTCACCTGCTGGCGGCCCGACGCCGGACGGTTCATGGCCACCGCCGTGGCCCGGATCGCGCGGCAGATCGAGGGTGCACTGCTGGAGCAGTCCGGTCCCCGGGAGCTCGCGCTCCTGCACGACTACCTCACCGCGTGCCGGCGCCACCGCGGCGCGGTGTTCGCTGTCAGCCCCGACGTGGTGATGATGAACGACAGCGCCCGCGAGCTGATCGACCCCTCCGACCAGGCCACGCTGATCACCGGGGCCACCGAGGCGCTGCGCTCGGAACGTCGGCTGCTGCTCGTCGACCTCCCGAGTGGGGCCGTCGCCCGGGTGCACTGCCGGCCGAGCTGGTCCGACCGCGGCAGCGCAGGCGGTGTCCTGCACGTCCAGCTCGCCGCGCCCGACATCGCCCGGAAGCTCCAGCCGGCCCCGCCGACCTCCGCGATGCCCACCGCCGTCGGGTCAGGAGTGCTCTGGGCCAAGTGCTGCCAGGCCGTCGACCGGCACTTCCACAATCGGGAGTGGCTGGTGCTGGAGGGGGAAGCGGGCACCGGCAAGGCCACTCTCGCCCGCGCCACCCACCAGCGCCGCACGCCCGCCGCGCACCTGCGTGTGCTCGACGCCGACGACTACGGGCCACGCTGGATCGCCGAGATCATCGACGAGCTGGAGAACGGGAGCGGCACGCTCGTGCTCACCCACGTCGACCGGCTGCCGCCCGACGGGTTGCAGACACTCGCCGACGCTCTCGAACCACACCGGGAGTCGACCGACCCGGAGCGCCCATGGGTCGTCGTCACCGTCGGGCCAGGGGGCCTCGACTCCAGCGGCCTGCTGGAGTTCTTCCCGCGCACTGTCGAGGTTCCGCCATTACGCCACCACGTGGAGGACGTCGCGGAGCTGGTCCCCCACATGCTCGCGAGGCTCACCCGTGGCACCGACCTCACCTGCTCCTCCGATGCGATGCGGCTGCTCATGCGCAACCACTGGCCGGGCAACGTGGAGCAGCTCCACCAGGTGCTCCGCAAGGCGGTCGCGCGGCGTCGGTCCGGCGTGTTGACGGCGGCGGACCTACCGCCGGAGTGTCGCGCGATCACCCGGAGGGTGCTCACGCCGCTCGAGGCCATCGAGTGCGATGCGATCGTCAACGCCCTGCTGGACAACGACGGCAACAAGGCCGAGGCGGCCCGCCACCTGGGCATGTCGCGCGCCACCATCTACCGCAAGATCCGCGGCTACGGGATCTCGACGCCAGGCCTGGAGACCGGAGGGCGGCGTTGACCACCCAGTAAGGTCATCACGTGCTGGACATCGGGCGGATCTCCAAGCGGTTCGGGACACGGCAGGCGCTCGCCGAGGTGTCGTTCGCGGTCCGGCCCGGGGAGGTGTTCGGCTTCGTCGGCAGCAACGGAGCCGGCAAGACCACGACGATGCGGATCGTGCTCGGCGTGCTCGCGGCCGACTCGGGCGAGGTCCGGTGGAAGGGCTCGCCGATCGACGCCGATCTCCGAAGGCGCATCGGCTACATGCCGGAGGAGCGGGGCCTCTACCCGAAGATGAAGGTCGGCGAGCAGCTGCGTTATCTCGCCCGGTTGCATGGGCTGAGCAACGCGGAGGCGGCGGCGTCCGTGGAGCACTGGGCCGGTCGCCTCGGTGTCGCCGAGCGCGTGGGCGACGAGGTGCAGAAGTTGTCGCTGGGCAACCAGCAGCGGGTGCAGCTGTGCGCGGCGCTCGTCCACGACCCCGAGGTGCTTGTGCTCGACGAGCCGTTCTCCGGGCTCGACCCCACGGCCGTCACGGTCATGAGCAGCGTGCTGCGGGACAAGGCCGAATCCGGCGTACCGGTGATCTTCTCGAGCCACCAGCTCGATCTGGTGGAACGGCTGTGCGACCGGATCGGTGTCATCGCGGCCGGTCGGATGGTCGCCGTCGGCAGCGTCGAGGAGCTCAGGGAGCGCGACGGATCCATCCTCATCGACGTCCACGGGCCGCCGGCAGGCTGGGCCCACGGCCTCCCCGGCGTGGAGCTCGTCGCCGTCGACGGCGCCGGCCGCAGCCGGGTTCGGCTGGCAGCGGGCGTCGACGACCAGGACGTCCTGCGGGCCGCGCTGGCAGCCGGACCGGTGCACGAGTTCCGCCGTTGGCGGCCACCACTCACCGAGCTCTACCGCAACGTCGTCGAGTCCGGCGCTGCTGCAGCCGACCACGCCGAGGTGCCGGCGGCATGACCGCCCCGCTCTCCCCGAAGCAGGTGGTGCTGCTCGTGGCGCGCCGCGAGTTCGTCGCCCAGGTGAGGTCGCGCAGCTTCGTGATCGGGCTGGTGATCACCCTCGTCCTGTTCAGTGGTCTGCTCCTGCTCGGCGCCTACATCGGTGTCCAGTCCGACAGCAAGACCCTCGGCCTCACAGCGCAGACGGCGTCGCTGCAGCCGGTGCTGGAGCAGTCCGCGAAGGGCCAGGCCATCCAGCTGACGGTGCGGGGCGTCGACGACGAAGCCGGGCGGCAGCAGGTGGACGCCGGCGACCTCGATGCCCTGCTCACGGGGGAGGCAGGCGGCTACGAGCTGCTCGGTCTCGACGCGGTCGACAGCAGGCTGCAGGCGCTGGTCACCGCCGCCGTCCAGCAGCAGACCCTCACAGCCGCCCTCACGCGGGCCGGGATCGACCCCGCGCAGCTCGCTGCACGGTCGCAACTGGCCGTGGACACGCTCGAACCCGCCGATCCCGAGGCCGGCCAGAAGCTCGGGCTCGCCTTCGTCGGGATCATCCTGCTGTTCTTCTCCCTCAGTGGCTACGGCCAGCTCGTGGCCACCGGCGTGGTCGAGGAGAAGCAGAGCCGGGTCGTGGAGCTACTGCTGGCCAGCATCAAGCCGTGGCAGCTGCTGGCGGGCAAGATCATCGGCCTGGGGGCGGTGGGGCTGCTGCAGTTGGTGATCCTCAGTGTGATCAGCGGGGCGGGTGCCACGGCAGCGGGACTTCTGACGGTGCCGACCGCCGCCGTCGGGATGTTCGTCATGGTGGTCGTCTGGTACCTGCTCGGCTTCTTCCTGTTCGCTGCCCTCTACGCAGCGGTCGGCTCCACCGTGTCGCGCCAGGAGGAGCTCAACTCCGTGGTCGCGCCGATGATCTTCCTGCTACTCATCCCGTTCGTCCTGACCCTGAACCTGCTGCCGAACGACCCCCGCAACGGCCTCGCCGCGGTGCTGTCGTTCATCCCGTTCTTCTCCCAGACCGTGATGCCCGCCCGGTACGCCCTCGGCGTGGCGTCACTGGGGGAGGTGCTCGTGGCGGCGGTGCTCGCGCTGATCGCCATCGTCGTGGTGGTGCGCCTGGCCGGGCGGGTCTACCAGAACTCCGTGCTGCGCACCGGTGCACGGGTAAGCCTGCGCGAAGCCCTCTCGAACCGCTCCTGACACCCCTCCGCGAGTCGCCCCAATTCCGCCCGCGAGTCGCCCGAAAACCGCCCCCGAGTCGCCCCAAACCCGCCCGCGAGTCGCCCAGGACGCCCGCGCGAGTCGCCCCAATTCCCCCCCCGGAGTCGCCCGAAAACCCTCCCCGAGTCCGTGGGCCGGAGGGGGCCGTCCGTGGTGAGGGGCCGTCTGGCGGGAGATCCGTCAGAGGTGATGACTACGGCGAGCCCTCGCATCGGGGCGCGCCGGCCTCTCGTTCGTCCCGGGCGAACCGGATCAGCTATCGGTGCGTTGCTTCGCGGCGCGCTCGCTGAATCCCGCGGCCCTGGCGTCGTCCACGGTGCGGAACCAGATCTCGGCCTTGGTCCGCCTGTAGTAGGGGCTGTCGGGCGGGTGGAAGAGCATCGAGCCGGAGCTGCCCTTGATCGTGTACTCCGGGCCGGGAGCCGAGCCGTCGGGAAGGGAAGCGGCCGCGCCGGGGGGCAGTTTCGCTGGTGACGGCGTGGGCTTGCGCCGACGCGGCGACGGGGACGGCGACGGTCGGTCAGCTCGCCTGGTCGATCCCGGGGGTCGAGCGGGGGTGAAGAGCGAGTTCGGCTCCTCGCCCGAAGGCTGCGCTGGTGCTAAGGGAGACACCGTGGGCAGCGTCTCGGTGGGGGTCTCGTCCGGTGGGCTCATAGGCGGCCCGAACAGCGAGTCGGCAGCCTCGAGATCCGACGAGTGCCGGGCGGAGGCCGCGGGGAGCGGCTCAACAGGATCCGCAGAACCCGAGGACACCGGATCCGCGGCCGCCGCATCGGAGGGCGCGGAAGCGGGCGGGGTCGCCTGTTGCGGGGGCTCCCCGACAGGAGCCGGGACCGCATCGGGGCGCGCGAGCGGCGAGGGACCCGATGCGGAGGTCGTGGCTGGCGGGGCGCACTCCCCCTCGGCCTGCGACGGGGCCGGGAGCGGCTGGACGGCACGGGCCGCGGCCGGGGCGTCGTGCGCCGCCGACCGAGGCTGCATTCTCGGGCCCGGATGCACGTTCAGCCACGACTCCGCCGAGGCGTCGGCCGCCGCTCGGCGCGACCGCACGAACCAGACCATCGCACCCAGCAACAGCACTACCAGCCCGAGCCAACCGCGACGACGCGGAGCCCGCTTCTCGTCCTTCTCGGCCATGGCTCACCCTTCCCGTCGGTGTCCCCCCGAAGGTTAAGGTGAGCCCCCATATGGAGCAATTACGCGGGTCCGTGTTGCTCAGTCCCGCATCGACTTCACCCGCTCGTACCGCTCCAGTGCTTCCAGCCGTTCCGCCTTGTGGTCGACGATGGGCCCCGGGTACCCGTCCGGTACTCCGCCGGGGAGTGCCCACGGCCGGTGCACCGCCTTGCCCGCCACTCCCCGCAGCTCGGGAACGAACCGCCGCACGTAGTCGCCGTCGGGGTCGAACTTCTCCCCCTGTGTCACCGGGTTGAACACGCGGAAGTACGGCGATGCATCAGTGCCGCTGCCCGCCGTCCACTGCCACCCGTGCTGGTTGGAAGCGAGGTCGCCGTCCACGAGCAGCTGCATGAAGTGACGTGCACCCCGCCACCAGGGCAGATGCAGGTCCTTGACCAGGAAACTCGCCACGATCATCCGAACCCGGTTGTGCATCCACGCCTGCTCGCGCAGCTGTCGCATTCCGGCGTCGACGATCGGGAAGCCCGTGCCGCCCTCGCACCAGGCGGCGAACCTCTTCTCCGCCACCGACCCGGACGCCAGGGGCAGCGCGTCGAAGGCCCGGTCGTAGTTCGCGCGCGCCGAGTCGGGGCGCCGCCAGAGGATGTCGGCGTAGAACTCGCGCCAGGCGAGCTCGGTGCGGTACGTCTCGACCGACGCCGACCGACGCGGCGCCAGATCGGCGAGCATCGTGCGCGGGTGGATCTCCCCAAACTTGAGGTACACCGACATGCGCGACGTGGCGGGCTTGTCGGGGCGGTTTCGGTGCTCGCCGTAGGTGCTCAGCGCCCCGTCCAGGAACGCCCACCACTGCCGGTGAGCAGCGTCCTCACCGGCGTCGGGCAGCGCCGCGTCCACGGGCTCGTCGTCCGGGATCGGTACCGACCCGGGGCCGCCGTCCCGCGCGTCGGGATCGAGCCACCTCACGGTCGAGGCGCCGGTTTCGGCCGGAGCTCGCCAGCCGTGCTCGGCCCACGCCCGGCGGAACGGCGTGAAGACCCCGAACGATCCCCCGTCGGCCTTGCGCACCCGGCCCGGCGCGACCGCGTACGGCGAGCCGGTGCGCAGCAGCCTCCGCCCCGCGTCCGCGAGCGCCTTCTCGACCGCCTCGTCCCGGCGGGTGCCGTAGGGGCCGAAGTCGGCGGCGACGTGCACGGTGGCCGCGTCGATACCGGCCGCGACCAGCGTGACCACGTCCGCCGGATCTCCACGGACGACGAGCAGCCGGCCGCCCAGAGCCTCGTCGAGCGCGCGCAGCGACCGGTAGAGGAACGTCCGGCGGGCCGATCCGGACGGCTGGAGCAACGCCGGGTCGAGGACGAACAGCGCGAGTGACCGGGACGCGGCGTCCGCAGCGGCGAGGAAGGTGGGCTGGTCCCGTACCCGCAGGTCACGCCGGAACCAGACGACGGCGGTGTCACCCATGCACCGACGTTAACGGCGGTGGGGGGCGCCCGCGCGTCGAAGTCGCGGAACGTCAGCGGGGTGGCATCCCTGGCGGTTGGACGACAGCGACGTCACCCCGCGGCGGTGGGGAACTCCTCAGCGGTCGCCCATCCGCACGTACGAGCGCTCGGTCGAGCCGATGTAGAGCTGGCGCGGGCGACCGATCTTCGTGGTGGGGTCGTTGATCATCTCGCGCCACTGCGCGATCCAGCCGGGCAGCCTGCCGAGCGCGAAGAGGACGGTGAACATCTTCGTCGGGAAGCCCATGGCCCGGTAGATGACGCCCGTGTAGAAGTCGACGTTCGGGTAGAGCTTGCGCTCGACGAAGTAGTCGTCGGCCAGCGCGCGCTCCTCGAGCGCCTTGGCGATGTCGAGCAACTGGTCGGTGACCCCGAGCTTCTTGAGGATCTCGTCGGCGCTCTGCTTCACGATCTTGGCGCGCGGATCGTAGTTCTTGTAGACGCGGTGCCCGAAGCCCATCAGACGGGCGCCCTTCTCCCGCTTCTTGACCCGCTCGACGAAGGCGTCGACGTTGCCCTCCTCCACGTCGCGGATGCGCTGGAGCATCTCCAGTACTGCCTGGTTGGCGCCCCCGTGCAGCGGTCCGAACAACGCGTTGATGCCCGCCGAGATGCTCGCGAACAGGTTGGCCTGCGAGGACCCGACCAGCCGGACAGTGGACGTCGAACAGTTCTGCTCGTGGTCGGCGTGCAGGATCAGCAGCACCTCGAGAGCCCGGGCGAAGTCGGGGTCGACCTCATAGGGCTCGGCCGGGAAGCCGAAGGTCATCCGGAGGAAGTTCTCGACCAG
>JAODNO010000264.1 GCA_025465235.1 Pseudonocardia sp. | reverse complement strand
ACGACCCCGCGGGCAAGGGCTGGAGCAAGACGGCCTACTCCTTCACCGCGGGGCTCCTGCGGCACGCGCCCGCGCTCGCCGCGCTGGCCACGCCCACCGTGAACTCCTACAAGCGGCTCGCTCCGCGGCTGGCCGACGGTTCGATCTCCTGGGCCCCGGTGTGGGCGGCGTACGGCCACAACAACCGCTCGTGCATGGTCCGGCTGCCGGCCAACCGGCCCGCGCTGGAGAACCGCGGGGTGGACTCCGCCGCCAACACCTACCTCGCCTTCGCCCTGATGCTGGCCGCGGGGCTGGAGGGGGTGGCGCTGGGGCTGGATGCGGGGGAGCCTGCCGAGGCCGCGACCTACGACTGGGACGGGACGACGGCGGGCGGCGTGCGCCTCCCGCGCACCCTCCTCGAGGCAGTGGAGGCGTTCGAGCAGGACCCGCTGGTGGGCGAGGTGTTCGCGCCGCAGTTCGTGGCGGAGTACGCCGAGATGAAGCGCGCGGAGTGGGACTCGTACCACGCGGAGGTCACCGCGTGGGAGCGGCGGCGCTACCTGTTGGACCTGTGAGCGCGGGGTGGCCGAGGCGGACGGCTCGTGAAGTCCGTTCCTCCGAGGTGGCTTTCGCCCGGTGCTCCCCGGGACGGCCGGGGAGTTCACACGAACGGAACCTGCGGGTACGCCCTGATTCACCAGTCGGCGATGGGATGGTCGCGACCCAGAGAGATGGGGCGCGCCTAGGGTTCCGCTCCCGGTCCACACCGGGAGGCCTGGTCCGAGAGGTGCAGGCGGCGTCGTCGGCTCGTCCGGCGGGATCGCTCCACGGCGGGACAAAAACCCGGGAGACAGTCGCTGTCGGCCACCCCGTGGCCGGCGCCGGGCCCACGAGGAGAGCGATGTCCTGCGCCACTGCTGCGAGGCGTTGGTGACGGCCGCGCCCGTCCGTGCTGCCGCCGGGGCCGTGTCGGGCGGCCTGGTCGCCGAGGTCACGAACTTGCACGTTGGCTTCACGCGCAGCGGCCGGCGCATCGAGGCGGTCCGCGGTCTCGACCTGGAGATCCGCGCTGCTGAGGTACTGGGCCTTGTCGGCGAGTCGGGGTCGGGCAAGAGCGTGCTCAGCCTCGCCCTGCTCGGCCTGCTGCCCGAGTCCTCGCAGCCGCGAACGAGCGGCGTCGTCCGGGTGGCGGGTACGGACATGCTCACGGCGAGCCCGCAGGTGCGCCGGCAGGTCCGCAAGGACGCGCTGGGAGCGGTCTTCCAGGACCCGATGACCTCCCTCAACCCGACGATGCGGATCGGCAGGCAGGTGGCCGAGGCGGCTGGCTCGGGCACCGAGGCGCTGCGCCTGCTGCGGGCGGTCGGGATCCCCGAGCCGGAGCGCCGGCTCGACAGCTTTCCCCATGAGCTCTCCGGTGGTCTCCGGCAGCGCGTGATGATCGCCATGGCTGTTGCGGGCGACCCCGCGCTCGTGGTGGCCGACGAGCCGACCACCGCCCTCGACGTCACGGTGCAGGCGCAGGTGCTCGCGCTGCTGCGCCGGCTGCGCGACGACGTAGGTTGCAGCGTCCTGCTGATCACCCACGACCTCGGAGTCGCGGCGCAGGTCGCAGACCGGGTCGCCGTGATGTACGCGGGGCGGATCGCGGAGATCGGACCGACGCCGACGGTCCTGCGGGCGCCGATGCACCCCTACACGACCGGCCTCATGCGCTCCCGGCTCTCCCTCACCACCGAACGCGACCGGCCGGTGGAGACCCTGGAGGGCGGCCCCCCCGACCCGTCGGCGCCCCTGCCCGGGTGCGCCTACGCGCCGCGCTGCCCGCTGGTGATGGAAGAGTGCCGGGAGGTCCTGCCCGACCCCGAGCCGGCCGTCGGCCACGACGACCACCTGCGGGCCTGCCTCGCCGACTCCTCGCGCGTCGTAGAACTCGCCGCGCCACCCCGCCGCGCCGACGTGCTGCCGTCCCCGCGCGAGGCGGCGCGGCCAGGCGAACCCGGCCTGGCTGCGCGGGTCAGCGGGGTGGAGAAGACCTTCCGGGTGCGGGCAGGCCGGGGCCGGAAGGCGCGGCTGGCGGCGCTTCGCCGGGTGTCGCTCGATGTGCGCCCTGGCGAGTCCGTGGCGATCGTCGGGGAGAGCGGTTCGGGCAAGTCGACGCTGCTGCGGGTGCTCGCGGGCCTCGAGACGCACGAGCGCGGGGACGTGACGCTCGGCGGCAGCACGCGGCCGCAGATGGTCTTCCAGGACGCGGGCGCCTCGCTCACGCCGTGGCTCACCGTGGGCGATCTCCTCGACGAGCGACTTCGCACCGAACGGCGGCCCGGCGGTGGAAAGCTGCAGAAGGGCGAGCGCCGCCAACGCGCCGCTGCCGCGTTGGAGCGGGTGGGCCTGCCGGCCGCCGTGTATGACGCCAGGGCGAGCGAGCTCTCCGGAGGGCAGCGCCAGCGCGTCGCCCTCGCCCGTGCCGTCGTCGTCCCGCCGGACGTGCTCCTGTGCGACGAGCCGACCAGCGCGCTCGACGTCAGCCTGGCGGCCACCGTGCTCAACCTCGTGCAGTCGCTGCGCCACGAGCTCGGGATGGCCGTCCTGTTCGTCACCCACGACCTGTCGGTCGCGCGGGTCGTCGCCGACCGGATCGCGGTGATGTACCTGGGCCGCCTCGTGGAGCTGGGCGACGCCGTGGAGCTGATCCGCGCCCCCAAGCACCCCTACACCAAGGCCCTGCTCGCCGCGGTCCCCGACTTCGGCGTCGCCCCGCCCCAGCTCAAGGGCGAGCCCGCGAGCCCACTGTCGCCGCCCACCGGCTGTGCGTTCCACCCCCGCTGCCCGCTCGCCACCCCCGACTGCGCCGACCCGGGTCTCGACGTCCCGCTGGAACGACTGCGACACGGGGCCGAGCTGCTCGCCGACGGTGACGAGCGTCGGGTGGCCTGCATCCGACCGAAGGAGCTCTAGAGCGTGGCAATCGCCGAGGCCTTCACCCCCACCCCCACTCCCGTCGTCCCGGGGCGAAGCCGGTGGGGCCGCACGGGCCGTTCCCCGCACGCACGGCTCGACCTGCTGTCCGCCGGGCTGCTGGGGCTCGTCACACTGGTGGCTCTTGCCGCGCCGGTGCTCGCCCCGCACGGACCCCTCGACCCCGTCGGCATGCCGTCGGCCCCGCCGGGCACCAGCGGCTTCCTTCTCGGGTCGGACAGCGTCGGGCGCGACATCCTCAGCCGCGTCCTCTACGGGCTGCGCTCCAGCTGGCTCGCGGCACTCGCGGTGGTCGCTGTCGGTGCGCTGCTCGGCGGGCTCGTCGGGCTGGTCGCCGGTGCGGCCGGTGGCTGGGTCGACAACCTGCTGATGCGGATCACCGACGGGTTCCTCGCCCTGCCCGCCCCGGTGCTGGCGATCGCTGTCGTCGCGGCGCTCGGCCCGAGCCTGCTCAACACGCTGGTGGCGGTGTCGATCGTCTGGTGGCCGTTCTACGCCCGGATCGTGCGCGGGGAGGTGCGCACGCTCGCGGCGAGACCGCACGTCGAGGCCGCCCGGCTCGCCGGCGCGGGCCCGGTACGGGTGGCCCTCCGGCACCTGCTGCCGGGCGCCGTGCCCGCCGTGGTCGTCACCGCGAGCCTCGACATCGGCGCCCTCGTGCTCACCCTGGCCGGGCTCTCGTTCCTCGGTCTGGGCCAGTCGGCCCCCGCTCCCGAGCTCGGCGCGGACGCCGCCCGCAACCTCAGCTATCTGCTGCAGGACTGGTGGATACCGGTCATGCCGGGGCTGGCGGTCGCCCTGCTGTCGCTCGTGGCCAACGTTGCGGGCGACGGCGTCCGCAACCTCATGGCCGGGCGCTGAGAGGGGATCGCCGTGCTCCTCCTGATCGCCAAGCGCCTCGCGGCCGTCGTCGTGATCCTGCTGGCCCTGACCGCGGTGCTGTTCCTCCTGCAACACATCTCGCCTGCCGACCCGGTCAAGACCATGCTCGGGCCGGGGGCATCGCAGGAGCTCGTCGCACAGACCCGCAGGGAGCTCGGCCTCGACGACCCGATCTCTGTCCAGTACGTCCACTACGTCGGCCATCTGCTGCACGGCGACCTCGGGACGTCCTACCGCACCCGGCGCCCGGTCGGTACCGATCTTGCGACGTTCCTCCCGGCGACCCTCGAACTCACCCTGTTCGCGCTCGTGCTGGCCCTGGTGCTCGCGGTCGCGCTGGCTGTGGCCACCACCCTGAACTGGCCGGGAGCGGGCGCGTTCCGGCTGGTGCTGCTCGTCGGGGCGGCGATGCCGGCGTTCCTGCTGGCCATCGGCGGGATCATCCTGTTCTACAAGCAGCTCGGGTGGCTCCCCGCCACCGGACGGACCGACATCCTCGACGCCCCGGCCGGGCCGACCGGCCTGCTCACCGTCGACTCGATCCTGCACGCCCGGCCCGACGTGTTCGTCGACGCGCTGCGGCACCTGCTCCTGCCCGGCCTCGCGATCGCGATCGGGCCTGCCGTCTCCATCGGACGGGTGCTGCGCTCGAGCCTGGTCACCACCCAGCGCACCGACTACACCCGCACGGCGAGGGCGAAGGGGCTCACCGAGGTGCAGGTGATGCGCCGGCACGTGCTGCGCAACTCCGTGGGCCCGGCGCTGTCGATGACCGGCCTGCAGGTGGGTCTGATGTTCGCGGGCGTCCTCGTGGTCGAGCTGATCTTCGCCTGGCCGGGCCTGGGCCAGTACACCGCGCAGAGCATCCCGGTCGGCGACTACCCCGCCATCGCCGGCGTGATGTTGCTGCTGGGTGGCGCGTACGTCGTCATCAACACCGTGGTGGACCTGTTGCAGGCCGCCGCCGACCCCCGGATCGAGGCCTAGTCGTGTGAGCACGTCTTCCGCAGCAGACAGCCCCGGCGCCGCCCCCGAGCGCTCCTTCCCGCACTTCGGGCTACCCGAGCGCGCGCCCGGCCCGATGCACGTCAACCGCCCCGCCGGGGAGCGCGGCCTCGCCGGGATCCAGACCTTCATGAAGCTTCCCGTGTGCCTCACCCCGGAGGACCTCCGGGCGGGCGAGATCGATGTCGCGATCTGCGGGGTGCCATGGGACGGCACAGTCATCGGCCGCTCGGGCACCCACCTCGGCCCTATGGCCATCCGGTCCGCCGACTACCTCGGCGGCTACGGAACCTCGCTGCCGCACCTGGACGTCCGGGTCGACCCGCTCGAGCACCTGCGCGCCTGCGACTACGGCGACGCCGAGGTGCTCGTCGGCAACACCCTGGGCACCTTCGATCTCGTCCGCGAGTTCATCGCCGGGGTCGTCGCCGCGGGCGCCACGCCGCTGATCCTCGGCGGCGACCACGCGATCACCTGGCCCACCGCCACCGCCGTGGCCGACGCGTACGGCCACGGGAAGGTCGGCATCATCCACTTCGACGCCCACGCCGACACCGCGCCCGACTCCCCGGGCTCGCTGGCGAGCCACGGCACGCCGATGCGGAAGCTCATCGAGAGCGGCGCGGTGCCAGGGCGCAACTTCGTGCAGGTGGGCCTGCGCGGGTACTGGCCCGACCGCCCGATCCTCGACTGGATGGAGGAGCACGAGCTCCGCGTCCACTTCATGGCCGAGATCCGCCGCGACGGGTTCGACGCGGTGCTCGAGCGCGCCCTCGACGAAGCGCTCGACAGCGCCGACCACCTCTACGTCTCCCTCGACGTCGACGTCTGCGACCCCGCGTACGCCCCCGGCACCGGCACGCCCGAGCCCGGTGGCCTGACCAGCGCCGACGTGCTGCGCGCGGTCCGCAGGCTCGCCGCCGAGGTCGGCATCGTCGGCATGGACGTCGTCGAGGTGAGCCCGCCCTACGACGGCGCCGCGGGGATCACCGCGCTGCTCGCCCACCGCGCCGTGCGCGAGGCAATGACCGGTATGGCCATGCGCAAGATCGGGCTCACCGCGCCCGACTACGTCGACCCCCGATCGGCAGGCACGGGCGCCGCCCGCACCCACCGCACCAACCCCCCGACCTCCGAGGACGCCCCATGCAACAACCCATGATCGTCGGAAAGGCCGCACTCGTCGTCGTCGACATCCAGCAGGGTGGCGCGATGCCGGCGGACGAGGTGGGCATCGCCCACATGGAGGGCATCGAGCACCGGGTGGAGCGGGCCGAGCGGCTCGTCGCTGCTGCCCGCGAGGCCGGCGTGCCCATCATCTTCTTCCAGGAGGTCCACCGCCCGAGTGGCGTCGACTTCGGCCGCGAGCTCGACGGGGCCGAGGACCGCCACTGCGTCGCAGGCGCCCCCGGCACCGACCTGTGGCCGACGCTTCGGCCCGACCCGGCCGCGGACGACCGCGAGTTCCACATCGTGAAGCGCCGGTACTCCGGCTTCATCGGCACCGAGTTCGAGATCGTCCTGCGCGGACTGGGTGTCCAGACGCTCGTGCTGATCGGCGGGCTCACCGACGTCTGCGTCCACTACACCTTCGCCGACGCCCACCAGCGCGACTTCTACGTGCGCGTGGTCGAGGACTGCGTCGGCGGCTCCTCCCTCGCCCGCCACGAGGCGTCGCTGGACGCGATGGAGTACCTGCAGGCCGGGGCCCGCCGCACCACGGACGAGGTCCTCGCGGCGTTCGGTCGCCTGGCCACGCGCGAGCTGGCGGGGGTGGACGCATGAGGACGTCACCCGGCCGGGTGCTCCGCTGCCTCGCCGTTCCCGTCGTCCTCGCGATCACGCTGGCCGCGTGCGGCGGCACCGCGCAGCCGTCCGTCACCAGCACGGCCCCGACCGACGGCGTGCTGCGACTGTCGTTCCTGCAGGACCCGGGCCAGCCCCCGGACCCCGACATCTACTACGCGGGCCAGGCGCTCATCCTCACCCAGAACCTCTACGAGGGGCTGCTGCAGTACAAGACGGGCGTCGACACCCCGCAGCTCGCCCCTGCCCTCGCGACGGCCTGGACCGCGTCGCCGGACAACAAGACGTTCACCCTGACCCTGCGCGAGGGCGTGACGTTCCATGACGGCACCCCCTTCACCTCGGCTGCCGTCAAGCCGTCCTTCGACCGGCGGGCGGCGGTCAACCAGGGACCTGCGTACATGGTCAAGGACGTCGCCTCGGTGGAGACCCCCAGCCCGACGCAGGTGGTCATCAACCTCCACCAGCCCGACTCGGCCTTCCTGGACTACCTCGCCTCGCCCTACGGCCCGAAGATGATGAGCCCGACGATCCTGCAGCAGCAGGCAGGCTCGGACAACGCCGAGGCATACCTGCAGACCCACGACGCAGGCACCGGCGCGTACACCCTGACCAAGGCCGCTGTGGGCCAGGGCTACGAGATGAAGGCTTATCCCGGCTGGTGGGGCCCCAAGCCCTACTTCTCGACGGTGGAGCTGCCGGTGATCTCCGATCTGTCGACGCAGCAGCTGCTGCTCAACAACGGCCAGCTGCACGCGATCCTGCACGACCTGAACGCGCCCGCCGTGAAGGACTACCTCGGCAACAAGGCGGTCTCGAGCTACTCCCTGCCCTCGTTCACCACCGAGCAGGTCTACATCAACCCGAACGTCGGGCTGCTCAAGGACCCGGCCGCCCGCAGGGCGTTCCAGCAGGCGCTGGACGTGGAGCAGCTGCGTAACCAGGTGTTCGCCGGGCGCAGCGACCCGGCCACCGGCAACTATCCGGAGGGTCTGCTGCCGGCAGGCAGCGACCACCAGAACATCCAGCCCAGCACCGCGGCCCTGCAGACCATCGCGTCGTCGGCCTCCGCGGACGACAAGAAGATCGTGCTCGGCTACGACACGAGCCAGCCCGACGACCAGCAGCTCGCGAACCTCGTCGGCGCGAAGCTGCAGGGGCTCGGTCTCACGCCCGTCGTGCAGGGCTACCCGACGTCGCAGGTGTTCGGCTGGGTCGGAAACCAGCAGGGCGCGCCCAACGTGCTCTTCACGAGCTTCTGGCCCGACGCAGCGCACCCCTACACAGCCGCGCACATCCTGTACGCCTCGGACGGCGGGCTGAACTACCTCGGCTGCTCGGACCCGGCCATCACAGCGGCGCTCCCCGGCGCCCTGCAATCGGGTGACGACGCGGCCTTCACGAAGATCGGGGAGATGGCCAGCGCCACCGGCTGCTGGACCAACATCGCCTACCGTAAGGACTTCATGGTCACCCAGACCTGGCTGAAGGGTGTCGAGCAGTCGCACGACATCTCGGCCCCCATGAGCCTGCGGATCGCCGGCCTGTCGGCCTGACCTTTCGTCAGGAAGGGGCCGGCGCCGCCGGCCCCTTCCTACGCCTGTACTTCTGGAGCACTCATGTCACGACGTGGATCCGGTATCCGCGAAATCGTCCTGCTCACCCTCGGCT
>JAODNO010000259.1 GCA_025465235.1 Pseudonocardia sp. | reverse complement strand
CCGGGGGCCGACCCCGCGGCACGGCGGGACGCTCTGCGCAGCCTCGTCAGTATCGACCTCGTCGATCTGTTCGAGGAGCGCCTGCCGGCCACCGCCCAACGGCTCGCCGAGGACCACGAGTGCCTGTCCGCCGCGGTCGGGCTCTACCACATGGTGATCGAGGGCGTGGTCCTCCTGGCGGGACAGCACGCGATGCTCGACACGCTCGAGGGCCTGTCCGTCAAGCTGCCGGGTGTACACAAGGGGATGGAGCTGGTCCTCCGTGACGAGCGCTGGCACATCGGCTTCGGATCGCGCATCGTCCAGCGCGCCGATATCGGCCGGGACGAGGCGGACATGCTGCTCGAGCAGGGGCAGACGGCCGCAAAGGTGTGGGGGGACCTCATCACACCCGACGCGATCGAGACCGCCGTGCGGCAGCATCGGCGCCGACTGAAGGCCGCCGGCATCAAGTTCTGGTGAGCCCGGAGGCGTCGAGGTGCACGCCACCGCCACCACGCACGAGGCGCTGCGCACCGGGACGAGGGTGCCGAGCACCCTCGACCGTACTGCCCGGTCGAGTGGAGTTCACTCAGTCCGGGAGTGGACGTTCCGCTGCCGACGCCGACCAACCCGACCGACCAGCCCGCCATCCTGGTGCCATTGTCGGGCCGTCGTGGTGCTCGACTGCACCGGCACCGACATCCTCGGCCTCTCCGACGGCCACGCACGGGCATCCCGCAGCTTAGAGCCCCAGTGCGTCACGGACGGCCGGCGTGTTCCTCCGGGAGACCGGTAACACGTCGTTGGCCCGGCTGTCCATGACCAGAAACAGCTCGCCTTTGAACCCGCGCTCGATTTCCCGGACGCGACTGAGGTAGACCACGTAGCGGCGGTGCACCCGCAGGAACCCGGCGTCGGCCAGCTCGTTGGTGAGCTTGTCCAGGCCCGGGGAGGCGGCGCGCAGTCGCCCCTGCTCAGTGAATAGCCACACGTCGTTACCGTCCGACTCGGCGAAGCAAACTTCCGGCAGCCGCAGCAGCACCATCCGGTCCTCTCGCAGCGCTACGACCCGGCGCATCGGCATCTTGGGCGGACGGGTGGGCGCCAGTGTGGGGAGCGGCTGCGCAACGTCGGAGGCGCCGAGCAACATCAGGTGCCCGGCCAGTTGCCCCGAGAAGAACACGGGCCGAACGGTGACCGGGACTGGCTCGTCGGCGAGATGAGTGATGATCTGTGTCGAGCCGACCCAGTCGGGGTTTTGGGCGGCACACCCACTCGCATACTGCGCAACCCGGATCAGGTCCGGCAGGGAGGTGCGCCATCTGATGGTGGGCTCGACCGCGGGCACCTCGGCGGGCACGCCCATGAGTAGACTGGCTTGCTCATCAGCGATCACCACATTCCCCACGGTGTCCACCGCGGCCACGGCGGCGGCCCCACCTTTGACCTGGGCGAATGCGGCGATCAGTTCGGCGGCGCTGCCTCGAGCGCGCCCTTTCAGCGTGCTCTGCGTCTGGGTGACCGCATGGGAGAGCCACCTGCCGGTGGCATCGGGCAGCGGGGTGCGCCAACAGGAGATGTTGAGCACCGCGATCGGCTCGCGGGTCACCACGTCACGCACCGCTATGCCCGCGCACGCCCAGCTGTGGAACGCCTGGCACCAGTGCTCCGCGCCCCTGACCAGAACCGGGCCGTGCGTCTCCAGCGCGGTACCCATGCCGTTCGTGCCGGCCCCGGCCTCCGACCAGCAGGACCAGGTGGCGAGATTGGCGTCGGCGGCTTTGGCCACCGTGCTCTGGTCACCCCAGGTGGCCAGGATTCGGCCGGTGGCGTCGGCGACCGTCACGATGCCGTTCAAGCCTTTCACCTCCCGCGCCATGGCCCCCGCAAGCCCGCCCAACTCAGTCAAGACCACGTCTTGTTCGAGCATATGGTCGCTATGTGCCGCCGCCAGCGGAGCTTCGGTCAGGTGTGGATCGACCCGATACTGCTCGCGGCAGCGATGCCAGGAGATCACAACCTCGGGCCGGACACCACGGACATGATCCTCGCCCTGCACGAACCGCTCCCAAGCCGCGAACACCGTGCCCCTGCCAGGACTCGCCGACGTGCTGTCGAGTCGGTGCACATCGCTCATGCTGCAGAACCGCCTTTGGTCCATCCCCACACCGCGCAGCACCCACCCAGCTCGGGCCGCCGACTGCTCGACGCCGCCAGGCCGACCGCAGCCAGGCACCGCGCGGCGCATTTCGCGCTTGATCACCCAGCGCCGTCATCATGTCTACCTCGCCCCTCCACGGTCTGCAACAGCTCGATGACCTTGTCCCTCCGCGCTCCCGATGCTGGCGGGGAGACCAGCGCGGCGATGGCGGCGCGGATGGCCCGCTTACTCGTCTAGTACTGCAACGGCGGTTGATCTACGCTTCGGATGATCCTGGCCCTGATGATTGATCTTGCGTTGGCCGAGCAGGCCGGCGAGCGGGCCCCGGACGGGATGCAGCCGCTGCTGCGCTGGGCGGACTGGGACGCCACGGTTACGCCACTGGTAGAGCGTGCAACGGGGACTCCAAGGAAGGCGGCTGCCTCGGCGACCCTCCGGAGCCGTTCTGGCTGGTCCATCTGATCCTCCAGCGATGTGATGCCGTGATGTGGAGGGTCGGCTTCGCGATGCCAAGGCCCTGATCCCCACACACCCGGAGTTCGCCGAGATCCGCTTCGCCCTGCACGACTTCTGAAGGTTGTTCGCCACCGACCTGGTCAACAACTGCGCGGTGGTCAGGAGATTGGCGCGGCGAAGTAATCGCCGCGCTCCAGGTCTTCGAGCAGTGCCGGGTGGATGGGCGACCAGCCGAGCAGCTCTTGCGTGTAGGAGCTGGAGACGGGCGCGTCGAAGCCGTAGACAGTGGCCATGAACGGACTGGCGTAGTTTGCGGCAGCCTCGTCGGGGGTCAGCGAGACTGCGGGCAGATCGAGGTCTCGGGCGATCGTCTCCGCGATGCTCTTCATGGTGACGCCGCTTTCGGCCACTCCGTGGAGCACGCTGCCTGCAGGGGCCTTCTCCAAGGCCAGGCGGAACAGGATCGCCGCGTCGAGCCGATGTACCGCAGGCCACCGGTTGCCGCCGTCGCCGACATAGGCCGAGACGCCGGTCTTTCGGGCGGTGGCGATGAGCATGCCGATGAAGCCGTAGTCTCCGGGGCCGTGGACGGTAGGAGCGAGCCGGACCACGCTCGCGCGTACTCCCCGGGCGGCGAAGTCCAGACAAGCTCGCTCGCCCACGATGCGGAAGGCGGTGATCCCGGCCGTGTCGGGCTCGTCCTTTTCCGTGGTCTCACGGCCGGCGGGCATGACCAGCGTGCCCGAGGTGATGACCAACGGCTTGCCTGAGTGTTCCAATGGTTGGCCGAGCGTCTCGATCGCTGTCCGGTCGCGCCTCATCATG
>JAODNO010000199.1 GCA_025465235.1 Pseudonocardia sp. | reverse complement strand
CAGCTGGGCCGTGCCCAAGGGGCCCACGCTCGACCCGAAGGCACGCCAGATGGCCGTGCACGTCGAGGACCACCCGATCGAGTACTTCGACTTCGAGGGCGTCATCCCGCGCGGGGAGTACGGCGGGGGCGACGTGATCGTGTGGGACTGGGGTACGTGGGAGCCGTCCGGCACCGAGGATCCTCTGCAGGCAATCGAGGACGGTGAGCTGCACTTCGACCTGCACGGGCAGAAGCTGGCCGGACGCTTCGTGCTCGTCCGCAGGGAGGACGGCAAGCCGGGCAAGGAACAGTGGCTCCTGCTCCACAAGAACGACGAGCACGCGCGGCAGGCATGGGATCCCGAGGAGCACCCGCAGTCGGTCAAGAGCGGGCGCACGAACGACGAGGTGGCGGCCGCCCCCGACACGCTTTGGCGCAGCGACCTGCCCGCGGGGGAGGCCGCGGTCCGGCTGGACCGCCCGACGCTTCCGTCGTGGGACCCACCCACGGTGGACGAGCTCCGGGCGCTCGACGCGATCCGGCGCGAGGGCCGGTGGGAGGTCCAGGGCCTCGAGGTCCGGGTGACCAACCTCGACAAGGTGCTGTTCCCCGCGCGGAAGGGGGAGCGTCCGGTGACGAAGCGCGATTTCATCCGTTACCACGCGCAGATCGCGCCGTACATGCTTCCCTACCTCTTCGACCGCCCGGTGAACATGCACCGCTATCCCAACGGCGTCGACCGTCCCGGCTTCTGGCACAAGGAGGTGCCGGGGCACGCGCCGGAGTGGCTGACCCGGTGGCGCAACGAGGAGGCGGATCCGGGCGAGACGGAGTGCTACGCCGTGGTCGACAGCGTCGCGGCGCTCGTCTGGATGGCGAACTTCGCGGCGGTGGAGCTGAACCCGTGGACGTCACGGTTGCCGGACGTGCACCAGCCGACGTGGGCGTTGATCGACATCGACCCCGGCGACCGCACGGACTTCGAGGACGTGCTCGTGCTCGCCCGCCTCTACCGCGCCGCGCTCGAGCATCTCGGGGTTGCGGCGGCCCCGAAGGTCACCGGCAAGAGGGGGATCCAGATCTGGGTGCCCGTCGGGCCCGGCTACAGCTTCGCCGACACCAGGGCGTGGGTGGAGAGGGTGTCGCGTGCCATCGGCAGGACCGTGCCCGAGCTTGTCAGCTGGGAATGGCACAAGGACCGGCGCGACGGGCTCGCGCGCCTCGACTACACCCAGAATGCCATCAACAAGACGCTGATCGCGCCGTTCAGCGCACGGCCGGCACCAGGGGCGCCGGTGTCCGTCCCGCTCCGCTGGGAGGAGCTGGACGACCCGGATCTGCGCCCCGATCGCTGGACGAGCCGGACGGTGATCGACCGGGTGGAGCGGGAGGGCGACCCGCTCGCTTCCTTGATCGGACGGGACCAGCGGCTGCCGACGTTGTAGCGCTGCCGCACTGTCAGAGCGTTCGCACGTACTGCACGTACTGCACGTGATGCGTGCCGTTCTCCCGGCGCAGCGGCGCCGCACCGGGCCCGAGGCCCCAACCGGTCAGACGGTGGACCGTGCCCAGCAGGCGACGGGCTGCGCAGGCGAGGATCCGGGTCCGTTGCTGCGCGCGGTGGACACCGTCGAGGAGATCGTGGTGCAGCCGCCGGAGGCGCGGATGCCTGCCCGCGCCCGCCGGCGTGGTCCCGACGGCGGCGCTGAGCATGGTGAGCTTGGTGCCGTGGCGCCCGTCGGTACCCGGGCGGATGTCCACGACATCCATGCAGCCGCGCACCATCTGGAGGCCGCGCCCTCGGTAGCCGGGGTCCGCGGGCGGCGGGCGCCAGCGGCCCCTGTCCTTGACCACCACGTGGGCCCGCCTTCGGTGCGGGCCGTCGGGGAGCAGGGACGCGCTGATGGCGACCTCGCCCCTGGCGCCGGGAGGGTAGGCGTGGTCGACGACGTTGGCCACGGCCTCGTGGACGGCGAGGACGACATCATCGATGGGGTCCTCTGGCCAGCCGTGCCCCTCCAGCCATCTGCGGACGCGGCGCCGTACCACGGAGGGAGCGGCTGCTTCGGCGACCAGGCGCAGGGAGAGGTTCTTCCCGCTTGCCGCCAGAGCTCTCCGCCGGCCCGCTGGGCCGGCGCGAGCCCCGTCACCTCGAAAAACAGTCACCGACCGGGTTGTTCCCGCCCCGGAGCCGTTTCACACGTGGGGGATCAGCGCACGTCTATCTGCGTGTCGACCGCGGTGAGGGTCAGGACCCGCCTGACGTGCGGATCCGGGCGGGCGAGGACGAGGCTGCCACCGACAGCACGCAGGTCCCGATCGATGTCGACCAAGGCGCTGAGCCCGCGTGCGTCGACGAAGCGCATTTCGGACAGGTCGATCACGACCAGCTCGGGCCGCTCGTCGCGGAGCGCCTCGAGCGCGTCGGTGAGCGAGCCCACGCTCGCCAGGTCGAGCTCTCCGACGAGGCGGACGTCGTAGCGCAGGGAGGCCCCGTTCCGGTCGGCCGAGACAACGACGCGCAGGATCGGCGAATGCCAGGACCATGTCCTCGGCCGCGGGTTGTCCAGCTCGGTCACGGGCGCTCCCTCCGTGAAGGTCCCGGTACGCGATGGTCGTGCCGCGCACCGGCTGGTCACGGCTGTGGCTCAACCGAGGCGGATCGTAGGACGGGAACGACCCGCCCGCAACGGTCCGACCAGCGCGGACACACCGAACTGTGGCGCCGAGTTGATATGATTTGTACCACTGACTGAAATCTTGGCAGGGGGCTCTCGATGGGCGTGGGCCGGCTCGACGACGAGGACTATCCCGCGGTGGCGATGGGCCAGGCTGCGGAGCTGCTCGACGTGCAGCCGGCGTTCCTGCGCAGTCTCGACGCGGCCGGGGTGCTGAAGCCGCAGCGCTCGGGTGGCGGGCACCGTCGGTACTCGCGCCGCCAGCTCGTGCTCGCTGCGCGGCTGCGAGCCCTGTTCGACGAGGGGCTGACCCTCGACGCGGCGGCCCGGATCGTCGAGCTCCAGGACGGCCTCGACACCGCCCGGGAGCGCATCGCCGAGCTCGAGCAGCAGCTCGCGCGGATGGATCATCGGCAGGACGGCGGCGACGTCGTGGACCGTGCGCCTCCTGCGGAGTGACGAGAGCCGGGTAGGCGAGCCGGGGCTGGGGGTTCAGGCCGCGATGCGGTCGGCTGCCGACCGGGCGTGCGTCCGCCCCGCACGTCCGCGACGTTGTGCTCGGCCACGGCCCGCGAGCCGCGCCAGCCCACGAAGCGTGCGGCGCGGCATCTCCAGCGCGCCGACCACGGTGCGGTAGACCACGCCGGGTGTGCAGAGGCTGCGGCCGCGGGCGAGGTCGCGGAGGCACTGGTCCACCACGGCAGCGGGCTTCAGCCAGAGAGGCGAAGGCGTCTTGGGGGCGTCGTGCTTGCCGGTGCGCATCCGACCGGGGCAGAGGGCGATCATGCTGACCCCGGTGCCGGGCAGCGACGCCGCCATCGTGTCGGTGAACGCCAGAACCCAGGCCTTCGTCGACGCGTACGTGTTGCCCGGCGAGGAGAGGTAGCCTGCGAAGCTCGCGACGTTGATCACGGAGCCGTTGGCGCGCGCGATCATGCCGCGGAGAGCGGCGTGGGTCAGCGACATGACCGCAGTGATGTTCGTGTCGATCTGCTTCTGGAGGTCGCGCAGGTCAGCCTGGATGAACGCGTTGCCGTTCTCGACCCCTGCGTTGTTCACCAGCACGTCAACGGGCCGGCTCGCATCGGCGAGCCGGTGCTCCACGGTCGCCCTGGCCGTCGGATCGGCGAGGTCTGCGACGAGGACCTCGGCCGTCACACCATTCCCACGCACCGCTGCTGCAGTGTGCTCCAGCCCGATCCGGTCGCGTGCGACGAGAACGAGGTCGAAGCCGTCACGGGCGAGGCGTTCGGCGAAGACGGCACCGAGGCCGCGGCTGGCTCCGGTGACTAGTGCGGTGGGCATGGGCCAAACGTAGGGACGGGAGCCTGTAGCGACGCTGAGAAGAAGCTGCGCGGCCGGCGTCAGACCTTCCGCCCGATCCCGCCCACGTAGAGGGTCTCCACCTGGTTGCGGACGGGCGTGTCAGCGTCCGGCCGCCATGTGTTGGCGTACACCAGGCCCGGCTCGACCATCTCGAGTCCTTCGAAGAAGCGCCGGTTCTCGTCCCATGTCCGGAAGCGCCCCGAGCCGACGCCGTGCAGGAACGCGCGCTCGAGGTCCTTCGCGCGCGGTTCCTCGTCCAGGAAGTGGCTGACCAGCAGGAAGCTGCCGGGGGACAACCTGGCCCTGACCTCGGCCGCGGCGCCGAAGGGATCGTCCTCGTCGGAGACGTGGTGCAGGATGCCCGAGGTGAGGACGGCGAACGGCCGGTCCATGTCGATGAGCTTCCGGGTCTGCGGGTCGTCGAAGATCGTCTCCGGTGTCCGCAGGTCGGCGCCGATCACGGTGGCCTTGTCGTCGCCGTCGAGCATGGCTCGGGCGTGCGTCAGCACCATCGGATCGTTGTCGACGTAGACGACGTGCACGGTGGGGTCGATCGCGTGCGCGATCTCGTGCACGTTCCCGGTTGTCGGCAGGCCCGAGCCGATGTCGATGATCTGCCGGATGCCGGCCTCGCCCACCAGATAGTGCACGCCTCGGCGCATGAAGGCTCGGCTGTCCTTGGCGACCTGCGCCGCCTCGGGCGCCACGTTCAGGAAACTGTGGGCGGCCCGCCGGTCGATCTCGAAGTGCTCCCGCCCGCCGAGCACGTAGTCGTAGACGCGCGCGATGGAGGGCCTCGTGAAGTGCAGGTCGCGGCGCGAGCCGGGCTCGCCGTCGCTCGGCGGCACTGATCGTCGCTGATCACGCGCCACGGAAATCCCTCCCTTGCGGGCCGGTCACCCACTGGCCGAGTCCCGTCGTCAATGTCGATGTTCGCGGCGGAAGACTAGCCTGCGGTCGGCATCGAGCCAGTCGCCGACGATCTGGCGGTAGAACCGGACGGCATCGGTCCATCCGGGAACCGATGCGCCTCGTCCACGCCGCTGACCAGCCACACGTCGTGTCTCCCCGTGCTGCCGTGTACCGCGATTCCACCACGGGGAGGCCCCGGTCGGCCTGCGTGCATCCGCGGTATCGGCGGTCCTGGTCGAGGGGGCAGTGGAGGCGGAGGGGGCAGAATTGTCGCGAGGGAGATCAGCGGTCGTCCGGCGGGCGTCGGACCCGCCTGACGGAAGGATGCCGGAGATGAGCAGGACGACTCGCATCGTGATCGTCGGCGGTGGTTTCGCCGGGTTCCACGCGGCCCGCTCGCTCACCCGTGCACTCCCTCCGCACTCGGGTACGGAGATCGTGCTGGTGAACCCCACGGACTACTTCCTCTACCTGCCTCTGCTGCCGGAGGTCGCCACAGCGATCCTGGATCCGCGGCGCCTGACGGTGCCGCTGCCGGCCGCCCTGCCCGGGGTGCGTCTCGCACTGGGCGACGTGCGGTCGGTGTCCCTCGACGAGCACCGGATCTCCTACACCGACCCCGAGGGGCGCAACCGCAGCCTCGGCTACGACCGGCTGGTCCTCGCCGCTGGCAGCGTGAACAAGCTGATGCCGATCCCTGGTGTCGCCGAGCACGCCCACGGCTTCCGTGGGGTGGCCGAGGCGCTCTATCTGCGTGACCACCTCATCAGGCAGCTCGAGCTCGCGGCATCTGCGGAGGACGCCGATGAGCGCGAAGCCCGGTGCACGTTCGTCGTGGTCGGGGCGGGCTACACCGGGACCGAGGTGGCCGCGCAGGGTCCACTGTTCACTGCCGCCATCGCCGACCGTCACCGCGAGCTGCAGGACCAGAAGGTGCGCTGGCTCCTGCTCGACCTCGCACCGAAGGTGCTGCCGGAGCTGGACCCGCGCCTGTCCCGGGCAGCGGACCGGGTGCTCCGGCAGCGCGGCGTGGAGGTGCGGATGGGCACCTCCGTGCAGGAGGCGACCACCGAGGGCGTCCGTCTGACCGACGGCGACTTCGTCCCGACGCGTTCCGTCATCTGGTGCGTGGGGGTGCGGCCCGATCCGCTGATCGAGGAGACGGGTCTCCCGACGGAGAAGGGCCGACTGGTGGTGGAGTCCACGCTCGTCGTGCCGGGCCATCCCGATGTCTTCGCCTGCGGCGATGCCGCTGCGGTGCCTGACCTGACGCGGCCTGGCGCGGTGACCGCGATGACCGCGCAGCACGCCACCCGCCAAGGCGCGCTCGCCGGCCGGAACGTCGCTGCGTCGCTCGGGTACGGCAGCCTCCGCCGCTACAAGCACCACGATCTCGGTTTCGTGGTCGACCTCGGCGGAACGCAGGCCGCGGCCAACCCGCTGCACATCCCGCTGTCCGGGTGGCCCGCCAAGGTCGTCACCCGCGGCTATCACCTGATGGCCATGCCGGGCAACCGCATCCGCACGGCGATCGACTGGATCCTCGATGCGGCCGTGGGCCGCCAGTCCGTCCAGCTCGGGCTGGTGCGCTCGGCGGCCGTGCCGCTCGACACGGCGTCGCCCGAGCTGTCGCGTCAACCCGGCGGCGACTCCGGCTGACAGTCGGAGATCCATCACCGCCACCACGTCACGATGAGGCCGGATCCCCTCGATCGCTACGAGTCCGGGGGGCCGGTGCAGGCCGCGGGTCCCCGACATCGACCCCGTTCACGGCGTGCGGGTCAGGGTGATGCGGGCGAGCTCGAGCCGCGACGTGACGCCGAGCTTGGTGAACGCATGCTTGAGGTGGGTGCTCACGGTGTGCGGCGAGACGTACAGCCGCTCGGCGGCGGCACGGTTGGTGGCGCCCTGGGCGATGAGCCGCACCACCTCCAGCTCGCTCGGCGTCAGCGCCTGCCATCCCTGGCCGGTGCCCGGCCGCGTGCTCCGACGGCGATGCACACCCAGCTCGCGCAGCGCCGATCGGACGCGTGCGGCGTCGCGCTGCGCGCCCGCCTCGTCGTTGACACGCATCGCGGTCTCGAGCAAGCGAACGGCCTCCTCGCGGTCCCGTCCGGCCGTGACGTGGCCTGCGTCCTCCAGCGCGGAGGCACGGGCCAGGGGCCGTTGCGCGGCCTCGAACAGCGACGCCGCCCTGACCAGCTCCTCGCCGTCCTGCAGGAGCAGCCCGCGGGCGTGCGCGTGGGCAGCGACGAACAGAGGCACGTCCGGGTTCGCCTCGGCCCGACGTCCGGCGGTGGCGGCCGCCCGTTCGGCGCGGTCCCGGTGGCCGGCCCGTAGCGCGACCCGCACGAACCACGGCACGTCGGCGAGGTCGAGCGGGCTGCCGGACCACGGGCCCGCGTCGTCGAATCGGCTCGCCCCCTCGGCGAGAACCGCCATTGCCCGACCCGGCTCACCGGCGGAGTCGGCGATGAGAGCAGCCAGCCAGGCGCCTGCACTGCGTACGGACGCCGACCTGCTCGCCTGCATCTTGTGCGCGTCCCGTTCCGCTGCGGCCATCGCCTCCTCGTCGCCCGTGAGCACCGCCACCCGGCCGAGCGTCGTGATCGCGGTGACCGCGGCGAAGTCCCCTTGACCGAGCTCGTCGACGGCGCTGAGCGCCGTCTCGGCCGCTGCGCGTGCCTCGGCCGGCCGGCCGGCGTCCAGCAGCAGCCGCGAGCGGGTCGCGCTCCACATCCGCCCCAGCGACAGGCCAACCCCCACGCCGGCCTGATGTTGGTCCGCGACGGCCATCGCCTCGTCGAGTCTTCCGACGCCGGCCAGCGCCAGCACCCGCCACACCTCCGGCTCGCACAGGCGCTGCGGCACCTCCACCCGCTTCGTCAGAGCGGCCGCCATGTCGGCCCCCGCGAGCGCCGTGCGCCAGTCGGTCCGGTGGAAATCGACGATGGACCCGACGCACACCGTGAGCGCCTCGGCTCGCGCGTTGCCCGACTCGCGGGCAGTGGTCATCGCCTGGCCGATGACCTCGCCGGCAGCCTCCGGATCTCCGTCGAGCGCGGTGGCCAGGGACAGCACGGCGAGGAGGTCGGCCCGGAGCGACACCGGCAGCTGCGGCAGCTCCAGGGCGATCCGGCAGTGCCGGACCGCGTCGACGAACGCGAACTGCAGGCCGACCAGTGCGTTGCCCAGCCGTACCCGAGCCTCGGCTTCGGAGCCGAGCGGGATCTCGAGCGACTGCTCCGCGAGGGCCGCGGCCGGAGCGGCCCGGCCGGCGCGGAGCAGCAGCTGGACGGTCTCGGTCACCAGGTCGGCCCACTCCGCCGCCCGGGGTGGCGTGAGCTCGAGGGCCCGCACGCTCAGGTCCGCGGCGGCAGTGGGGTCCGACGCCGCGACCATCGATGCGGCCTGCCGCAGCAGCGACGCTGCTTCGGTGTCGCCGGGCAGGGCTACCGCGGCGAGCAGGGAGGCGGCCTCCGGCAGCGGTCGACCCGGCCGCAGGTCCGCGTCCACGACCTGTCGGCGCAAGCCGCGGACCAGATCAGCCGGCAGGTTCGCGACGATCGCCTCGCGGACGAGGTCGTGGCGGAAGCCGAAGCCGTCGGGGTGCGCGACGATCAGGTCCTCGGCGATGGCCTCGCGCAGCGGCTCCAGCAGTGCCGACGCAGGCTCGCCGAGCAGAGAGCCCAGTTGACGGACGGTGAAATGCGGTCCGACCACCGCCGCGATCTGTACCGTCCGACGCGCGCCGTCGGGCAGCATCGCGACGCGCCGCGACACGAGATCGCGGAACCGGTCCGGGAGCCGGCCATCGAGCGGAGCGGCGTCGCCGTCCGCCGTGTGCGCAGACTGCTCTGCGATTCCGCGCAGCAGCTCGACGAGCAGCAACGGGCGCGCTGCCGCACGGCCGGCCAGCTGCATCACCGACTTGTCCACGTCGCGTCCCAGGACGTCACGGGCGATGGCCGCGACCGAGGACGCCTCCAACGGCCGCAGATCGAGGGTCCGTGCGCCGTCGTCCTCGAGCCGGTCGAGCGTGGTGTGCAGGGCGTCCGACCCGATCCCGTCCCGTACGGCGAGCATCCAGAGCACAGGCCGCTGCGCGAGACGACTCGGCAGGCTGCGCAGCGCCAGCAGCGTGGTCGGATCGGCCCACTGCAGGTCATCGAGCGTGAGGAGTAGGGGATCCTGCAGGGCAACCTGCTCCAGCTGTTGCCGGATGGCCTGTACGAGCAGGAACCGCTGATCGGCGTTGCTGAACAGGGCTGCGGGCAGGGCTTCGGCACCGACAACCGGGTCCGGACCCGTCACCAGCGCTTCGACGATCGGTGCGAGCGGCACTGCCCGAGACTGCGGATCGGCCGACCCGGCGAGCGCCCGGATTCCCCTGGTGTGCGCCCTGCGGCGAGCCTCGGCCAGCAACCGGCTCCGCCCCACCCCTGCTGGACCGCGAACGATCACGACGGAACCGCCACCGGTCCGGAGCGCGTTCAGACTCGCGCGGACAACGCTCAGCTCCGCGACCCGTCCGCGGAGGGGGACCTCACCGAGATTCGTGCTCATTCGTTCTCCGATCACCTGCGCGTCGCTCGACGCCCACCGTCCGTCTGGAGCCGGCCGCTCAGCCGTCGATGGCCATGCATGCACATGTCACGCCCAGGCCATAGTTGGTGGACGCGGGAGAGGACTGCATCGGTCAGATGACTCTCTCGGCCCCCCGGCCCTGTGATCTGCGACGGTGCCGCTCCGGGATGCCGAGCCGATCACGGCCGCCGCGACCGGTGTTCGGGGATTCGGTCGGGGAGGATCGCCGGGCGCGGTGAACGGGGCGGCGCCGGCGGTTCGTTCACGCGGACCAGGTGGCCCAAGGGAAGCGGGGCAACCCGTCGCCGGTGACGTCCTCGCGGGCAATCATCTCGACGGGCACCCGGTAGAGCGCCGCGCCGAGGTAGGCGGCGATCTCGCTGGGCCTCCACGCGAAGTGGCGCATCTCGGGGAGACTGCGGGCTCTGGCCAGGACTGCGGCTGCTTGTCGATGATCGTCACTCGGGCCCGGACTAGGCTGAGCGTGCCGACGCGACCAGCTCAGGCAGACCGGGGGGCGCAGATGATCGTCACGATTCTGGGTTGGATCGTGTTCGGGCTGATCGCGGGCTTCATCGCTCGCGCACTTGTTCCTGGGAAGGACGACATCGGACTCCTGCGCACGATCGTGCTCGGGATGGTCGGGTCGGTGGTCGGGGGGTTGGTCTTCGGGCTGCTGACCGTCGGGATCCGAGGGTTCCAGCCGGCCGGCTGGATCGGGTCCGTCATCGGCGCGGTGATCGTCCTGGTGATCTACAACCAGGTCACCGGCCGCAAGCGCAATCGGCGCTGACCTAGACGAGCACTTCATTCTAGTTTGAACCACACGCTGTAGCCTCGCCTCGTGGGCGAACCGAAGTGGCTGACCGAGCGTGAGCTGCGCGTCTGGGAAGACTTCCTGGCGGTGTCCGCGAAGCTCGACCGAAGACTTGAGCAGCAACTCAAGGACGAGGCGGGGATGTCGCATGCTCAGTACGAAGTGCTGGTGCGGCTCGGCAGGGCACCCGGTGGAGAGCTGCGGATGACTGAGCTCGCCGATGCGGCATTGACGTCGAAGAGCGGACTCACCTATCAGGTGACACAGCTCGAGAAGGCGGGCCTGGTGCGTCGCCGCTCGTGCGAGACGGACGTCCGTGGCGTCATCGCCTCGCTCACCGACGAGGGCCGGGAAAAGTTGCGTGAGGCCGCACCCGCGCACGTCACCCTCGTGCGAGAGCTGTTCATCGACGGACTTCCTGCCACCCAGTTCGCGGGCCTCGCCGCGGCGCTCTCCATACTTTCCGCGCGGCTCCGCCACGAAGCAGACGCCGGCCCGGCCGCCGCATCGGGGTCCGGGCAGATGGCGGACCAGCTCGAGAGTTGACAGGGAGTCCGGCGCGCCAGTTTACCGTCGCCTTACGTTCTTCTTGGCATCTGCTTGCAGTCGACCGCTTACCGTCACATGTGGCTCCGAGTCTCAGCCGCGCGATCGGCAGGGGAAACGCCCAACTGCGCGGGCGGCGGCCGCATCATGACGCTCCGGACGGCAGGCCTCGACCGGCGCCGGGTTTGGCGGTCACGGCGACAACTCACGGGAGGATCACGATGGACATCCGCTCCGTGGTGTTCGATCTCATCGACCGAGATGTCGCGCTGAGGGCATTCGGCGTAGCGCATGCACGCCGTGGGCAGCACGACCCCACCACAGGCAGGAGCAATGACGGATCCTGCTTCATCGTCCTGGAGTGGACTGCGGACGACCACCCGTGGGCTCCCGCAGGCGCCCAACTGCTGACGATTCGAGCTCATCTCCCCCGGGAGCGCCTGAGCCAACACCTGATCCTCGACTTCCTTCTCCAACGGCTGCGGGCGGTCCTGTCGGCAGGCACAGCCGGTGCACCGATCACGACGAGGCACCAGGCAACGTCACACGACGTCGCGGACAGCGGGTTCGGCACCGTCTTCAAGAGCAGCACATTTCAGGTCGCTCCCCGGCAGCCGGCACCGGGACGGATGACGCCGTTGAGGCTGGTGCCGTGGACTGTCTGCCCTGATCCCGACGCCGTCGGTTTCGACGCACTGAGCACGGCTCACCTGAGCATGAACTGATCGCCGCCGAGCCCTCCGTCCCTGTGCGTCCCGGATGGAGGCGTTGCGGCCCGGTACGCAGCGGGCAGTAGGACGGCCAGTCTGCCGAACCGCTCGGCATCCGTCGGCCGTCCGGCAGCCCGATGCGAGTGACACGTGCCGTGGAGCGGGGGCATGCTGAGGGGCCGCTGAGTGCGGTGCCCGCCCTCGGCTGCGGAACGGAGACCACTCTCGTGCGCACTCGAATCATCGGCCTGGCCGTCTGGGCCTCTGTTCTGGCTATCGGGCTCTTCGGCGTGCCGCTGGGAGTGGCTGTGTTCCAGTACGCGATGCAGGCCGAGCGCAACGAGCTGCAGCGGATCGGAAACACCCTCGCGATGTCGGTGGCGGCGGAGGTCTACGACTCCGCGAAGATCCGGGATTTCGACCGGCCCGGCGCGGTCGAGGTGGCGGTGTACAACGACGCCGGCATCCAGTTGGCCGGTATGGGGCCGGGTGGTGATCGACCCGAAATCACCCGGGCCCTGGGGGGCGGAGTGGGAGACGCTACGGACGGCGGAAATCTCGTCGTCGCGGTCCCGGTCACGCACGAGGACGAGGTCATCGGGGCGGTAAGGGTCTCCACTCGCCGCAGTGTCGTGCTGCAATGGGTGGCGCTGGTATGGGGCGGGATGGCTGCGCTCGCGGCGCTGGCAGTGGCCGCTACATGGCTTGTCGGGCGACAGCAGGCTCGACGGCTGGCGCAACCCCTGGAGGAGCTGGCCGTCACCGCGCGCCGCCTCGGCGAGGGTGACTTCAGCGTGCGCACCCGGGAGGGCGGGATCGCCGAGATCGATGCGGTGGGAGCGGCGCTCAACGGCACTGCCGCTCGTCTCGACGAACTGCTCGCCAGGGAGCAGTCGTTCTCTGCCGACGCGTCCCATCAGTTGCGGACCCCGCTCGCGGGCCTCCGGCTACGACTTGAAGCCGTCCTCGAGCAGCCGGACCAGGATCCACGACAGGCTATCGCCGCGAGCCTGGTCGACGCAGACCGCCTGGAGGCGACCATCGACGAGCTGCTGGCCCTCGCCCGAGACAGCGGAGCCGTTCGCGCGGACCCGATCGATCTCGGGGTGCTGCTGGATGAGCTGTCGCCGGAGTGGCGCGGACGCCTGGCGCTCCGACGGCGTGGCCTGGATCTGCACATCGAGCCAGGAACACCGACAGCGCGCGCATCCGCTGCCGCCGTTCGGCAGGTCCTCGCAGTGCTCGTGGACAACGCGACGGCGCACGGTGCAGGCACCGTGGCGGTAACTGTTCGTGACTCCAGCGATGCGGTGGCGATCGACGTCGCCGACGAGGGCTCGGGAGTGGACCAGCCCGAGAGCGTTCTGTTCGATCGACGGGCCGACCAGCGGGATGGGCACGGCATCGGTCTGGCGTTGGCGCGCCGGCTCGCGGAGGCCGAGGACGGCCGGCTGGAGCTCACCCGGCGGACGCCGCCAGTCTTCACGCTCCTGCTGCCGCCGGCACATGCCGAGACCCCGGCGCTTGCCGGCAGCTGATGGTCGTCGCCCGGGCGGACCGAGGTCAGGAAGACCCGTAGCCGTTGTCCGGCGCGTCGAGCACCAACCGGTATCCGTGGCCCCGAAGCGTGACGATCTCCGGCACCCGTGCCCCGGTCGATGCGGCGATCTCCCCGATCTTCCGGCGGACTGCTGCAACGTGGACGTCGAGTGTCTTGGTCGACCCGAACCAGTGCTCGTCCCACACGTCGGACATCAACGTCTCGCGGCTCAGCGCCACGTCCGGTTGCGCAGCAAGGCGGGCCAGCAGGTCGAACTCCTTGGGGCGCAGGCGGAGCTCCTGTCCGGCGACCGTGACGCGGCGCCGAGGGACGTCGACGACGAGGTCGCCGATGGGCGGAACGGAGCGCGCGGACGGGCCCTCGTTCCGGCGTAGGTGGGCGCGGATGCGGGCATGCAGCTCGGTCAGCCGGATAGGTTTGACCAGGTAGTCGTCGGCACCGGCCTCGAGTCCCACCACGACGTCCATCTCCCCCGCGCGTGCGGTCAGCATGACGAGAACGCAGCCGGGTTGGGCACGCCGAAGCTGCCTGCAGACCTCCACACCGTCGAGATCGGGAAGCCCGAGGTCCAGCAGAACGAGGTCGACGGGGGCCATCGTGGCACGCGCAAGCCCTGCCGCGCCCGTGCGCTCCCACGTGATCTGGTGGCCGTGGCTGCGCAGGCTCGACTCCAGAACTTCCCCGATCGTCGAGTCATCCTCGATGAGGAGAATCCGGCTGGTCACGGCGCCATTCTGCACCCCTTGCCGCGAGCGGTCCGGTGCGCAGCAGGCTGGTCAGCTCGAGATGGAGTTGATCGATATCCCCCATGCCGGAATGGGCTCGACAGCCTCCGCCACGACCAGCTCCGCACCGGTGAGGCTCACGATGAGCGCCTGACCTTCGGTGTCACGGAACGCGAGCAGGGGCTGCGTCTCGTTGTGGCCGATCTCCACGTCCCCCTTGGTCAGCCGCGGCACCAGCCATTGCCACGCCCGGGTGAGCGGCGTCGGCTGCCCGCCGTCAGTCCGCGTGCTGGAGGTCCAGAGGCCGGAGAATTTCAGGCTGTGCCCCTGCGGCCCCCATAGCAGCGCGGCAGCGGCGCCCGCTTGGGCGTACGCGGCCACGGCGGCGAGCGTTGCCGCGGCGCTGGCCTGGCTCGACGGTCCGCCCGTCTCGGCCTCGGGCACGTTCGGATAGAACTCGGCCCACCAGATCGGCAGGTGGGTGCGGTGACGCAGCCAGGTCGTGAGGTCCGCGTACTTCTGCGCGCCCACGTCCGGGCGAACCGGTGTGGTCCCCTGACGGGTGGAGGTCGAGGCGTCGACCGCAAGGAAGTCGGCGCCGATGTTGTTCTGCAGCCAGTGGTCGACGACGTCGAGGGCCCGCCGGTCGGCCACGCCCCACGGGCCGCTGACGTCGGAGCTGTCCGGGGTACCGGGGTCGAGACTGGTGAGCACGACATAGGGGCCCCCGACCTGGACCGCGGGGCGGACGGCCTTCACCGCGGCGTAGACCTGGTTGTAGAGCTCGGTGTAGGACTCGTAGTCCCAGCGGTTGTCCTCCTGGCTGTAGAAGCCCTTGAGCTCGTTCCACACCAGCACCCGCTCGATCTGCGGGTAGCGCTGTACCGCGAGAGCGGCGAGAGCGGCGAAGTCCCCGAAGTGTTCGGGCGTGGGATTGTCCTCGAGCTGTGACCAGTCGGTCTTGCCGGCCTCGCCGCCCTTCATCCAGTCCGGCGCGCAGCACAAAGTGAGGACGGTGCGCCCCCCGGTGTCCTCCGTGAGCTGCATCCGTTGGTCGAGGGAGCCCCAGTCGTACTCGCCGGGAGAGGGTTCGGGGTTCAGGGTGCCAAAGCCCATGAGGTGGTGGTTCTGCCAGACGGCGCTGCTGTCGGAAAGGATGTCGATTCCGCGCCGGCGGGACTCGGCCGGCTCCTCCGGGTCGAGGCTGTCCTGGGTGTGGGTGACGCCCAGCTCGAGTGGGGCGGCCTGGCGCTGCCAGGTCCACTGTCCGTCCAGAGCGGCGCGGACCGTCTCGTTCGGCACGTTCGGCGGACCGGCAGGGTCGGATGCCGCGGTGCAGCCTGCAACGGCCACGGCGATGACCGTGACAATCACTGCTGCCGCAGTTCGTCGAGCGGCTGAGATGGACAAGGAACGCGACAAGACCATTTCCGTTCGGGTTGACCGATGTGCCATGTGAGCGGCCCGCGGTGGGCCGGGCGACGCCAACGACGATGACAGCAGCCTCCTGTGACGGTGCTGTGAAAATCGCGAGGATGATCGTATTTGTTCGGTTCATCGCTCGGATGTGCGTCCCGATGGGGGTACTCCCTCACGACCGCACGATGCTTTCCACCGACGGGACAGGACGGAGCGCTCGGGATGAACGACGAGCAGTACGACGAGATGAGGACGGGGAAAGGGTTCATCGCAGCTCTGGACCAGAGTGGCGGCAGCACGCCGAAGGCACTCGAGCTGTATGGGGTGGAGGAGAGCCGGTACGCGACCGAGAAGGAGATGTTCGACCGGATCCACGAGATGCGTACGCGCATCATCAGCAGCCCGAGCTTCACCGGCGAGCGGATCCTCGCTGCGATCCTCTTCGAGGACACGATGAACCGGCAGGTCGAAGGCCGCGACACCGCTGAGTACCTGTGGGGCGTCAGGGGCGTCGTCCCCTTCCTCAAGATCGACAAGGGCCTGCTGCCGGAGGCCGACGGCGTGCAGGAAATGAAGCCCATTCCAAACCTCGACGACCTGCTGGCCCACGCGGTCCAGAAGGGCATCTTCGGGACCAAGATGCGATCGTTCATCCATCGAGCGGACGACACGGGAATCGCAGGTGTGGTGGACCAGCAGTTCGAGCTGGCCCATCGAATCCTCCGCGCCGGGTTGGTGCCGATCATCGAGCCGGAGATCGACATCAACAGCGAGGAGAAGCTCAAGGCCGAGGCGATGCTCCGGAGAGCTGTCGCAACCCATCTCGACCGGTTGGCGTCCGACCAGCACGTCGTGCTCAAGCTGACGTTGCCCGAGGAGGACGACTACTACCGGGAGTTCGTCGAGCACCCACAGGTGGCGCGGGTGGTCGCACTGTCGGGCGGGTACAGCCGCGCGGATGCCAACGAGCGTCTGGCCCGGAACCACGGCGTGATCGCCAGCTTCTCCCGCGCTCTCACGGAGGGCCTGCAGATCGACCAGACCGACGAGGAGTTCGACTCCGTTCTCGGGACGGGGATCACGAGTATCGCGCTGGCCTCGGCCACGTGAGCCTGGTCCCGGTTCGCCTGGGGGCCGGTGCCGCCTCGCCTCGATCTCGTTGCGGATGATGGGAAGTACACGAGCCGGCAGGCAGGGAGCGAATCTCGTGACGGACGAGGAGCTGGTCGTCGAGTTCGCGCTGACCCGCCTGGACAACTCTGGTCTCGACTTCGAGGAGATCGCCGCGCTGGTCGTCCGCCGCGTCGGTACGGATCGGATGCTGCAGTTCGCGTCGCAGAACCTCGCCGTGCGTGGTGAGCTCCGGGGCGGCGCGTTCGAGTCGGCTGTCGAGTACGTGCTGCGGACGGTGCTGAAGCTGCGGGACGACGTCGGCGACTGACGGTAGAGATCGCCGCGAACCCGGTCGTGGTCGTACCGACCGGGTCCTGACCGTCACCGAATCGCCTGACCGACTCTCCGTGCATGTTGCCAGGAGGCAGGTCAGTTCGCCTGCGTGGGCTCGTTCCTGATCGACTCCATGCGCGTCTTGTGTTCGCAGCCCCAGGCGCCGAGCGGCCGGAGCGCCTCGACGAGGGCGGCGCCGAACTCGGTGAGCGAGTACTCGACCTTGGGCGGTACCACTTGCTGCACCTCGCGGTGCACCGCCTCGTCGCGTTCCAGCTCGCGCAGGTGCTGGATCAGCATCTTCTCACTGACCCCGTCCAGGGAGCGCTTGAGCTCACCGAACCGTTTCGGGCCGCCGTGCAGCGTCCAGAGAATGAGCACTTTCCACTTGCCGCCGACGTGAAAGTCGGTACTTGTTCAGCGGTAACCAGCTTACGAGGATCGGCTTACCGCGGGATCCCCGGTCATGTGCACGGGCCGGGCGACCCCGATCCGCTCAGCGTTGCCGCACTCGCTCTCGTGCTGCGGTTCGTCCCGCCCCAGCCCGCTGCTGCGGCCGGCTCGGTGCTCGGCGAGCTGCGTGTGTTCGCTCGCCGTGACGTCCAGCTCGCGATCGCCCTGACCGCGGTGGGCAATCTCGGGGTCGTGACCGTCTTCACCTACATCGCCCCCCTGCTGGTCGACGTGGGCGGGTTCAGCAGCGCGACCGTTCCCGCGTTGCTGCTGGTCTACGGCGTCGGCGCGGTCCTCGGGAACTTCCTCGGCGGGTCGCTGTCGGACAAGGCCCTGATGCCATCGCTGGCCGGGCTTCTCGCGGCCCTGGCGGTTGTCCTGGGGTTGTTCCGGGTCGTCGGCACGATGCCGGTGCCCGCAGCGATCCTGACCTTCGCCGTCGGGGTGCTGGCGTTCGCGATCATCCCGGGGATGCAGGCCCGTGTGCTGGCCGCGGCGGGCGCCGCCCCGACGTTGGCCGTGGCGGTCAACGCCTCCGGCTTCCAACTCGCTGCCGCGTTCGCGGGCTGGCTCGGCGGCCAGATCATCGACAGCGCGATCGGGCCGCGATCGATCTACCTCGTCGCCGCGCTCCTCACCGTGGCCGGGCTCGCCATCGCCGTCTACTCCCTGCAGCAGGACCGCAGGCCGTCCCCCGACCATCGCCGCCCGCTCGAGGACGGTTTCAGGTCGGTCAACCGAGGCTGATCATGCCGTCGATGACGAGGATCGGGAGTGGGGGGAGCGGCTGCGTCGCCGGACCGCCCGCGACCGAGCCGTCGGCGATCCGGAAACGGCTACCGTGGCAGAAACAGTTGATCGTCCCGCCGGCCACGGCGCGGACCGTGCATCCCTGATGGGTGCAGGTCGCGCTGAACGCGAGGAAGACACCCCGGGTCGGCTGGGTGATCACGACGCCGTGGATGCGGAAGACAGTGCCGCCACCCTCGGGGATCGCGGAAGTGGTGGTCAACGGGTCGGTGGCGCTGGTATGGGACAAGCCGCGCTCCCTCCGCTCGTTCACGTCAAGCATGTCGCTGACACCGTAGGCGAGGGTGTCGCTCAGCCACCTGATGATGGCGTCAGAAAGTTCGAGGACGAATACCGGAAACGGGGGATGCAACGCGACGCACATTGCATGATCGATTGTCTGCCTCGGTCTCAGCGTCGCTTCAGGAACTCAGCGTCCCTTCAGCGGGTGATCCCTAGCGTCTGGGTCATGCCTACTGCACTCGTCACTGGCGCCAGCCGCGGTCTTGGTGCCGTCTTCGCCGCCCGACTTGCTCGTGATGGCCA